>JBFKRY010000078.1:0-17057 GCA_041636995.1 Acidimicrobiales bacterium
AGGTGCACCACCGGGCCCTCGAGGGTGAACCCGATGGCGCCGAATGCCTGGTGGGCCTGGTAACCGACCGCGGTCGTGGACCCGATGGCGGACAGCCGCGCGGTTGCCGCGGCGACGGCGGCGTCTGGCCCGCCGCGGTCGAGCTGTTGCGCCGCGCCCCGGGTCAGGATGCGGGAGGCGTTGACCCTCATCGCGCCGATCGCGAGCGGATGAGAGACGGCCTGGAAGGCCCCGATCGGCTTGTTGAACTGCACTCGATCGCGCGCGTAGTCGGCGGCCAGATCGAGCAGCTGCTGGGCAGCGCCCACGGCGTAGGCCGCGATGGCGATCTCGGCGCGAGCGAGCGCCGTCACCGCGCTGTCGAGCAGCTCGAGTCGGGTGGGGCGGAATCGTCCCCAGGGCTCGGTGGCGGTGGTCTCGACCGTGTCGACGACCTCGCTGGGCTCGACCCGCCACGCACTGTCGCCGTCGATCTCGACGAACACGTCCGCAACCGGCGCCCACGGGAAGAGCTCACCCTGGCCCACGCTGACCAGCGTCGTTCCGCTGGCGATGCGCTCGACCTCGGCCGATCCGAGCAACGACGTCGCCGTGTAGGTGCCCACCAGCGGGCCCGGCGCGCCGTGAGCACCCAGCGTCTCCATCGCCGCAACGATCTCCAGGGCACCGCCGCCGCCGGTCTCGGTGCCGAGCCCCAGCACGCCCAGCTCGGCGAGGCCGTCCCAGAAGCCGACCGGGAGCGGCTGGTCGACGGCGAAGAGGGGACCGGTCCCCGCGCGCCGGCAGTAGCCGTCGATCGAGCCCTGCAACGCCAGCTGCTCGTCGTCGTAGCTCAGCCTCAGGCTCACACTCGTCCGACCCTTTCAGTACACTGAATCGTATGACCTCACCCGAGGGCGCGCCAGTCGATGCGGAGGCGCCCACGGGTGCGGGGCACGTGCTGTTCTGCACCGACACGTTCGCCGCCGAGCACGGCGCCCGGCTGGCCGCGGCGGCCCCCGGCCTCGACGCGGTGGCCCTCGACGCCTGCGACGACGTGTCCGATGACCAGCTGGGGCGGATCACCATCGCGTTCATGTCGAAGGACACCTGGCCCGACCGGGCGAGACCGTTCCTCGCAGTGCTTCGCAAGGCCCCCGCCCTCGACTGGTTCCACGTCATGTCGGCTGGCGTCGACGGCCCGATCTTCGACGAGCTCCTGGGGCGGAACGTCCGGGTGACCCGATCCGCGGGGGCGTCGGCCAACGCCATGGCCGAGACCGTGTTCATGTTCCTGCACGGCCTCTCGCGGGATCTCCGGGGTGCTGCGGTGCGCTACCAGCAGCGGGAGCTGGCGTGGCACCAGTGGCGTGAGCTCGAGGGGCGGCGGATCGCGGTGCTCGGGTTCGGTCCCGTGGGGCAGCGAGTGGTGGAGCTGGCGACGGCCTACGGGATGCGACCGACTGCGGTCCGCCGGCGGGTGCGAGGCGACGAGCCGTGCCCGACGCGCCCGCTCGACGAGCTGGAGGAGGTGGTCGCCAGCCACGACGTGGTCGTGGTGGCCCTCCCGCACACCGCCGACACCGATCGGCTGATCTCGCGCCGGGTGATCGAGCACATGAGCGACACCACCCTGTTCGTGAACGTGGCCCGGGGTGGGTTGGTGGACCAGCAGGCGCTCACCGACGCCCTGGCCGCAGGCCGGCTCGGTGGCGCCGGCCTCGACGTGTTCGCCGTCGAGCCCCTCCCGGAGGGCGACCCCCTCTGGGACCTCCCGAACGTGCTGCTCACCCCCCACAACTCGGGCTCGAGCCACGGCAGCCCGGCGAAGGTGGTCGAGCTGTTCTTCGAGAACCTCGACCTGTACCTGCGCGGCGAGCGCATGCGCTACGAATTGCGCAGCGATGATCCGCTGCGCGGTGTCGACGGACCGTCCCTCGGCTCAGCAGCGGCTCCGCCGCGCAGGTAGCCGTCCGTCGACGCTGACCGCAGGTCCCGCCGCGGTATGAAGAGTATCCTCATCTTGCGTGGGGGTGTCGCGGCACAACGACGGGCTGGCCGGTGGCCCGCCGAAGTACTTCGCGTTCGTGGAAGCCCAGTCGGGGGTCCTGCTCGTCGGCAGCTGCGTGCGGGGCATCTCGCGGTCCACCGACGGCGGGGCCACGTGGACTCCGGTGGGGCATCTCGACCACGTGAGCGTGAACACCCTCGCCCTCGACCCCGGCGGTGCCCTGCTGGCGGCCACCTCCGGAGGTCTCTGGCGCTCCGAGGATGGCGGCGACTCGTGGCAGCAGCTCGACGACGTTCCCCGCTACGCGGTCCTCGCCGACGCGCCGTCGATCCGGGGCCCCGACGGGGTGACCACGTACCGGCTGCTGCGCCTGGCCGACGGGCGCGCTCTCGCCGGCACCGACGGGCACGGCGTGTGGATCGACGATCGTGGATCGTGGCGCCGCCTGGGGTCCGGACCGGCCATCGTCTACAGCCTCGCAGTCACCGCCGGGGGCGCGCTCCTCGCCGGCACCCGGGGCCAGGGGGTGATGCGCTCCGAGGACGGGGCGACGTGGTCGTCCTCGAGCGCCGGCCTCGCCGACGTATACGTCCACTGCCTGGTGGAGCTCGCCGACGGGACCATGCTGGCCGGCACCGGCCAGGGGATCTCCCGCTCCAGCGACGACGGCCAGTCGTGGCACCCGTACGCGAGCGAGCTCCGGGGCCACCGGATCTTCTCGCTGCTGGAGCTGGCGGACGGCCGGATCGCCGCCGGGAGCTACACCCACATGTGGATCGGTGCCGGCGAGCGCTGGCAGCTGGTCGACCCCGGGCTCACCCCCGACGAGGCCTGGTGCGTCGGCGCCGGCCCGGATGGCGAGCTGTACGCCGGCGCGAAGCCGGGGCTGCTGCGATCCGACGACCGGGGTGACCGGTGGCACCAGGTCTCCTCGGACTCGGGCATCCTGGCCCTGACCTTCACCAGCAGCGGCCAGATGCTGTACGGCGGCGACGCAGGTGTGCGGGCGGGGCCCGACTGGACACCGCTCGGCAACCTCGGTCACCGCACCATGACGCTGCTCGAGACCACGCCCGGAACGGTGCTGGCCGGCACCCTCTCCGACGGCATGCACCGGTACCGGGAGGGGACGTGGGCGCCGGTTCCCCACGGGCCGCCGCACTGGCAGGTGTACCGGATCATCAGATCCGCGACCGGGCGGCTGCTGGCGGGCACCGGGGCCATCATCGACGGCGCCAAGGTTGGCGGGGTGTTCACCAGCGACGACGGGGGCGAGACCTGGGTCGAGACCCTCTCGGGCCGCAGCTACTACGGCTTGGCCCAGACCTCCGACGGCACCGTCTACGCCGGCGGTCGCCGCTGCTACATCTCCCGATCCGGCGACGACGGCGACTCGTGGGAGCCCTGTCCACTCCCGCACGGACGGGAGGCGAAGATGTACACGCTGTTCGTCGACCGCGCCGATGGCCTCTTCCTCGGCTCCGGCGGCCAGCTGCTCCGCAGCGACGACGGCGCCCAGACCTGGCAGGTCCTCGACGACGGCATCGACGGCCTCAGCATCTACGACCTCTGCCAGACCGACGACGGCCTGCTCGCCGCGGCGACGACCGGGGGCGTGGTCGTCAGCGACGACGGCGGCGACAGCTGGCGAGCCGGTGAGGTGGTCTAGGGAGCGGTCGGTTCCTCGAGCCCGGCCTCGGCGGGGGCGATGCCGTACACCGCCAACGCGGTCCCGTGGAACAGGCGCCGCTGCTCGGGCTCGTCGAGGTCGGCGAAGATCTCCCGGTACGCGCTCACCACCGACTGGTAGGTCCCGAAGAGCCGGTCGACGGGCCAGTTGGTGCCGAGCATGCACCGCTCGGGGCCGAAGACCGACAGGCAGGCCCGGGCCCACGGTCGGATCGAGTCCACGGTCCAGTCCGGGTCCGAGCCTCCGCAGAGCGCCGAGATCTTGCACACCCAGTTGGACCGCTCGGCGAGCATGGTCGCAGCCGCGGTCCACCGTGCCAGGGTCTCCGGCGTCCGATGTCGCGGGAGCGCGGCGTGGCTCAGTACGAAGGTCACCTCGGGCCAGCGCTCGGCCAGCTGGGCGAGGGTCGCGAAGTCCTCGGGCTCGGTGCGGAGCTCGATCGAGAAGCCGAGCTCACGGGCGAGGCGCAGCGTGGGCGCGCACAGATCGGGATCGAGTCCGTCGGGGCCTTGCATGTCTCGCACGCTGCGACACCGGTCGCTGGCCGCCCGGTGTCGCCGGAGCAGGCCGGGGCCATCGGGCGAGCTCAGGTCCCCGCGGCCGATGATGGCGAGGGGCCAGCCGTCAGCACGCGCCATCCGGTCGAGCCACACGGTCTCCCGCGACGGGTCGCCCTCGGTGACCGCGGAATGGGCGTGCACCAGGCCGGCGACGCCCGCGCCGGCGGTCTCCGCCCGGAACTCCCGGGTGGTGTACTGCGCCGCGTCGTGGGCCTCGGGCCACCGGCGCTCCCGGGCCTCGGTCCAGGCATGGCGATCGCTCCTGAAGTCCTTGTCCAGCCACGGCCAGCTCAGTCCGGGGACCTCGTGATCCCAGAAGTGGACGTGGGTGTCGAGGATGGGGATGATCGGGATCGACCTCCGTCGGGCCCACTCGGAAGCCGTAGGTGAGCGGCGCGACATCCTGGCACCGCCCTCCAAACAGTGTACTCTTGCGCGCCAGGGCCACCGAAAGGGGAGGATCATGCGTGGAGGGTTCACGCGGCTTCTGGCAGCCGTGACGATCGTCGGAGCGATGATTGCGTTCACGGTGAGCCCGGCCGGCGCCCAGGAGTTCGACGAGGAGGCGGCCAGGGCCGAGGTGGTGGCGAACCTGACGTCGCTGTTCGAGAACCTGGCCATCGCCGGCAACCCCGACAGCGACGCCGCGACCGTCGAGCAGGCCATCGAGGACGCCGCCGCGGTCATCGAGGGTGGCGACAGCCAGGAGGTCAAGGACCAGATCCCGGGGATCGCGGCGCTCGCGTTCGCTGCTGACCTCGAGATCGTCATCGACGAGGAGCCCACCTTCAACGAGGACGGGACCCAGGCGACCTACGTCTTCAGCGCCCTGTCGGGCGGCAACCCGTCACAGGTCAACGAGGCCAACGGCGTCCATGTCCTCGAGGACGGGGTCTGGAAGCTCTCGTCCGACCTCTGGGGAGCCTTCGTGGCCCTCGGCGCTGGCGCCAGCACCGAGGACGTCGAGCCCGACGGCGAAGACGACGGGGACACCGGGGCCACCGACGAGGACGCAGGCGACGACGAGGAGCTCGCCACCACCGGCGTCGACAGCGACGTGCTGGCGATCCTCGCCCTGGCCGTGGTCGGAGCCGGCGCCATGCTCGTCGCGAGCAGCCGCCGCCCCCGGCTCACCGACTGACTCCCGACCCGGCCCCCGCGGGGCGCACCAGCCCCGAGGAGGCCGGCCGGACACCACTCTCGGCCGGATGAACGACGCCGCCCCGGTCACCTGGGTCGACGGTCGTCTCGTCGGGCCGGACGAGCCGACGATCTACGCCACCGACCGGGCCCTGGTGGGACACGGCGTCTTCGAGGTCCTCAAGGTCGTCGACGGCGTCCCCTTCGCGCCGCGTCGCCATCTCGAACGGCTCGTCGCGTCCGCTGAGAGCGCCGAGGTCCCGGTCGATCTCGACGTGGTGAAGGCGGGTATGGCTGCGGTGCTCGACAGCCCCGGGGTCGGCCGCCGAGGGTGCTGGCTGCGGGTGACCGTCACCGCCGGCCCCGCTCCCGTGGGGAGCGCCGGCGAGGCTGCCCGTCCGACGGTCGTGGTCGCCGCCGCCCCCCTGCCGGCCTGGGGCGAGGCCTGCGACGTGGTGGTGGTCCCCTGGTGCCGCAACGAGCGGGGCGCGCTCGCCGGTCTGAAGACCACGTCCTACCTCGAGAACGGCCTCGCCCTGAGCTACGCGCGGGCCCGAGGTGCCGACGAGGGGATCTTCGCCAACACCGTCGGCAACCTCTGTGAGGGCACCGGCAGCAACGTGTTCGTCGTCGACGGCGGGGAAGTCGTCACGCCGCCGCTGACAGCCGGGCCTCTCGCCGGCGTCACCCGCCAGCTGCTGCTCGAGTGGATGCCCGAGATCGTCGAGCGCGACGTGCCGATCGCGGTCTTCGAGCAGTGCGACGAGGCCTTCATCGCCTCCACCAGCCGCGACGTCCATCCCGTCGGCAGCATCGACGGGCGGCCGCTGCCGGTGGTGCGTGGCGAGCTGACCTCGCTGGCGATCGCACGCTTCGCCGAAGGCTCGGCGGCCGACGCCGATCCCTGATCGGTGAGGAGACTCCGGTGAAGAGCGGCTTCGAGTTCATCGACACCGACCACCACGTGGGTCCCAACATGGAGACCCTGCAGAAGTACGCCAGCGACGCCCTCCTGGGTCGGTGGGACGAGCTGCTCCCGTACTACATGGCGGTCACCGAGGGCCACCACCTGAGCGTGGCCCCGATCCCGTACAGCCGTGAGCTCTACAGCGGGACCGCGGCCGACCAGACCGCGGCGGCCGAGAAGGGAGCGCAGGCGCCGCTGCGCAGCGCCATCAAGCACAACTACAGCCTGCGCCCCGCGCCGGAGGTCAACAACGAGAACGCCCGTGGTCGCCTCGACGACATGGACCGGGAGGGTGTCGACGTGGCGTTGATCTTCCCGTCGACCTTCTCCACCGCGTCGACCGCGCTCGACCAGCAGATCCAGACCGAGCTCTATGCGGCCTACCACCGCTACCTCGACGACTACTGCGGTGTGGATCCCGACCGGCTCAAGGCGGCCGCGGTCCTGAACGCCCGCGACCCCAGGTGGTCGGCGGCCGAGCTGGAGGCGCTGGCCGACCGGCCCTGGCTCTGCGCGGCTTCGGTGATGCTCCCCGAGGGCCTGCCGGTGGACGATCCGTCGCTCGATCCCATCTGGTACGCCATGAACGAGGCGGATCTCCCTCTGGTGCACCACTCGTTCTTCTACGAGCCCCCCTACTTCCCCGGCTACCGCGACATCTGGGGCAACCTGGCGATCGCCCGCATGGCGGCCCACCCGTGGGGGGCCCAGCGGCTGGCGGCCCATGTGATCCTGAGCGGGATGCTCGACCGGTTCCCGAACCTCCGGCTCGGCTTCGCCGAGTGCTCCGGGAGCTGGGTGGGCCACTGGCTCAACCGCATGACCTACCAGGCGGACTACCTGGCCTCGAAGCTCCCGACCATCGAGAGGACCCCGATCGAGTACGCCCGGGACGGCCGCGTCTTCTGCGGGGTCGAGCTCGACGAGGGTCCGGAGGTGATCCTGAGCGTGGCCCAGATCGTGGGCGACGGGGTGCTGATGTACGCGTCGGACTACCCGCACGGTGGCTGCCGCTTCCCCGACTCGGTGAACGTGGTGCTGCCCTGGCGCGAGACCCTCGGCGACGACCACTTCCGCAAGTTCGCGAGCGAGAACGCCCGCCGCTTCCTCCGCATGTGACTGGACGCCGAGTCTTCCAGGCCCCACCCGCTGAGGTTCGCGATCGGCGACGAACCGACTTCCACAGAAGCACTGCGCTCAGCCCTCGACGATGATCGTCGCAGACATGGACGGGTGGATCGAGCAGATGTACGGGAAGGTCCCCGGGGTGTCGAAGCGCGCGGACCCACTGGCTCCGGTGGCCAGGGTGCCGGTGTCGAAACCATCGCCGGTGGCAGTGTGGGGCGCGGGGTCGCGGTTCGTCCAGGTCACCTCGCTGTCGACGGCGACCCGGACCTCGGATGGAGAGAACGCGAACGCCTCGATGTCGATCGCCACTGCGGTGGGCGGGGCGTCGGGGGTGCCGGGGTCGGCGGTGGCGGGTGGGTCGGGCTCGGTTGGAGCGACCGTCGGTATGGGCTGGGGCGCGCCCTCACGGATGGTGAAGGGAATCTCCATGCCGAGCTCGTCGTGCTCGCCGAACTGGTCCTCGATCGGGCAGTCGAAGTCGTAGCTGCCGACCGGGAGGTCGACGGTCCAGACGATCTCACCCCCCGGCGGGATCACCTCGGAGCGCCACTCGAGTCGATCCCTCCCGCTCCCGGCGGTCCGGATGCGGAAGGCGTGTGTGACCTCGCCGGCGTTGCGGATCCGGAAGGTGGTCGGCCCCGGTGGTGCTTCGGCCACGCTGGTGATCACCGCCCACTCGCCCAGCACCACGTCGATCACAGGGCTCGCATCGCGCGGCACCGCGGTCGGTGTCGCCGCGGGCGCGGGAGTCGGCGCTGCGGTGGGTTGCCCGCTGGGCGGGGGCGTGACCGAGGCCGCTGGTGGTTCGGACGCGTCCGTGGCGGCGGGGGTGGGCCTCGGGAACTTCGCCTCCCAGGCGAGCTGCGCCCCCGAGTGGCCGGCGAGACCGACCATCATCACCCCGAACAGCGACAACACCGTCACCGCAACAGCACCGGGGGGAGCCCATCGTCGGACCTCCTCGGCCTCGCTGCGGTCGAGGCCCACAACCAGCGAGACGGCAACGGCGGTGATGAGGGACAACGTCCTCACCAGCTCGCCCCGGCTCCTGTGGGTGTCCGCGGAGTCGCCCCGCTGGAGCTCGTCCGCCAACTGCTGACCGGTCTCGACGGCGAGGATGGCCGTGAGCGCGGCGCCGACTGCGAGCACGGCGAGGATGAGTCCGAGCACGCGACGGGTCTCGGGTCTCCAGACGAAGAGGACGAGACCGGCGGCGACGAGGGGGATCAGGACGACCGGCGCGTGCACCACCAGCGGGTGCAGCGGTAGCCCGTCGAACTTCCACACGAGCGAAGCGCCTCCGGTCCCTACGGATGGTCAGCATGCGGCACCAGGTCGCGCCGCATCGCCAGAGGGTATCGACGCAGCTCGGAGACGCGCTCGCCCGGTTTCGGGCGCGAGTACCTACGGGCGAAGCGGCTCCAGCACCCGGTAGATCTCGACCCGGGGCGGGGCCTCGGCCTCGTAGGCCTCGGCGATGGAGGCTCGCAGCTCGGACTGCGCGAACTCGCCCAGCGCCTCCTCGGATCTCCACAGGTACAGCCCTGCGACCTCGCCCGACTCCGGGTCGTGCAGGTAGTACTTCTGTTCCAGCCCGTCGAGCGCCCGGAACTCGGGCATGCGCTCCTTCATGACGGTCGTGATCTCCTCCATGGGGAGGCGTGACTTGAACCGGGCGAGCATGATCACTTCGGCCATGGTTGGACCCCCTCGTCGTCGGCACGGCCGACCCTAACCGGTTCGATCGTGGGGGGCTGGCGGATCGAGCAGTCCATCGAGGAGCCAGTCGAGGGCCTGGCGGAAGCGCTCGTCGCCGTTGCGCTGGCTGTAGGCGTCGATCCCGGCCAGGAGGTGGGGGGCCTCGGAGGCCGAGAGGTGGTCGACGAGGGCGTGACGGACGTCGGGCGGGCGGGTGAGGTCGTTGGCGATCGATCCCATCGTCAGCAGCACCACCGCGTCGGTGGCCTCGGCGATCCGGGCCCCCTCGAGGCCGGCCCGCTCGAAGGCCGCGAACATCAGCTCGGTGCACCGGGCCAGGGCCTCGCTCAGGACGGGCCGACGCAGGAACACCTGCGCCGCGGTGGGGTGGGCGATGAAGCCGCTCCGGAAGCGGCACAGGAACGCCACCAGGTCCTCGCGCCAGGGTGCAGCGGAGGCGCCGAAGTCGCCGATGGCCTCGGCGACGACCCGGTCGACGATGGCGGTGAGCAACGCCTCCTTGTTCGCGACGTGGTGATACAGCGCCATCGGGGTCACCTCGCAGGCGTCGGCCAGGCGACGCATGGTGAGGCCTCGCTCGCCCTCGGCCTGGGCGATCTCGATGGCGCGATCGACCACCTCGGTGGTCGTCAGGTCGCGGCGCTGGCGCCGGGGTGGGGCCACGGGCTACTCCATGGGGGGTTGACCGCCTTCACTGTACACAGTATAGATATCTGTACAGCGTAGAGAAATGGGGGGCCTGGCATGAACGTCGCGGGAAGCAGGGTCGGCATCATCGGGGGGAGCATCGCCGGGTGCGCCGCGGCCATCGCGCTCGGTCGGCTGGGCTGTGAGGTGACCATCCTCGAGCGGTCCAGCACCGGCCTGAAGGACCGGGGCTCGGGGATCGCCATCCCCGTTGCCCTGCGCGACGAGCTGGTGGCCACCGGGTATCTGCCTGCGGACTTCGTGACCTGGGCGGCCGTCGGACGCCGCTGGTACGTGGCCGACGGCAGCCATGCGGGGGACTGCCGCTGGGTCCAGCCCGGGCCGGCGGCCACGAACAACTGGGGCGAGCTCTGGCGGGGACTGCGCGCCAGCATCGGCGCGGCCGACTACCGCGACGGGGCCCAGGTCGGCGCGGTCACGGACCACGGTGACGGGGTGACGGTGGACCTCGAAGACGGCACCCGGCTCCCGTTCGACGTGCTCTTCGGCGCCGACGGCTACCGCTCCACGGTCCGCTCCGAGCTCCACCCCGACAGCGCGCCGCGCTACGCCGGCTACATCCTGTGGCGCGGCAACTTCCGCGCCGACGAGCTCGCCGACCGCGACGCCTGGGACGAGATCCTCGACTCCGGCGAGTGGATCACCGTCGGCTTCGACGGCGGCCACGCGGTGATGTACCCCATCCCCGACTTCCACGCCTCCAGCGCCGACCAGCTCCGCGTGAACTGGGCCATCTACGGGCCCTGCCCCGACGATCTGACGATCGAGGGACCGTCCTCGATCCCGCCGGGCGAGGTCAGCCAGGCGAGCTACGCCCGGCTCGGGCAGCTGCTCGCCGACCACATCCCGCCCCGGCTCCAGCCACTGTTCACCAGCCCTCGCCACCAGGTGTCGATCCAGCCCATCTACGACGAGATCGTCGACACGTACACCCAGGGCCGGATCGCCCTGATCGGCGACGCCGCCACCCTCTCCCGACCTCACACCGGGTCGGGGGCCACGAAGGCGCTGCAGGACGCCCGCCTGCTCGAGACCCTGGGAGCGACCCACCGGGAGTGGGAGCCGCTGCTGGCGGCCTACGACGAGGACCGAAGCTGCACCGGCCAGGCCCTGGTCGAGCTCGGGCGTCGCATCGGTCGGGACCAGGTGGAGCACACCCCGCCCTGGCACACCATGAGCCCGGCCGACTTCGAGGCCTGGACCGCCGGCACCCTCAGTGGCGAGACCCTCTACTTCTGGGCCGCAGACCGGTCGGGCGAGGCGCAGGGGGTCGGGCGATGACGACCACGAGGACGCTGGTCGACGGGATCGGCTGGCCCGAGGGCCTTCGCTGGCACGACGGCGAGCTGTTCTACAGCGACGTGTTCGGCCGGCAGGGCGTCTACGCGACGGACCTCGAGGGATCGGTCCGAGCCGTCGCCGAGATCGCCATGCCATCGGGCCTGGGCTGGTTGCCGGACGGCGAGCTGCTCGTGGTCTCGATGCAGGATCGGGCCCTGCTGCGGGTGACACCCGACGGAGAGGTGAAGCCCTACGCCGACCTCTCCCCGGTCGCGCGCTTCCCCAACGACATGACAGTGACAGCCGACGGGACCGCCTACCTCGGCGACAACGGCTTCGACTTCGGGGTCGAGACCCCGCTCGAGAGTCATGTGATCCGGGTACCCCTCGGCGGCGAGCCCGAGATCGTCGCCGACGGCCTCGGCATGCCCAACGGCATGGTCGTGGCCCCCGACGGTCGTCACCTGCTGGTGGCCGAGACCCTGGCCGGGCGGATCTCACAGCTCGCAATCGACGACGAGGGTTCGCTGGGGGAGCG
Source organism: Acidimicrobiales bacterium (assembly GCA_041636995.1). Classification (GTDB taxonomy): domain Bacteria; phylum Actinomycetota; class Acidimicrobiia; order Acidimicrobiales; family UBA8592; genus JBFINV01. The sequence goes on from JBFKRY010000078.1 coordinate 11,722, forward strand.
CAACATCTTCCATGCGTTCGACGATCTCGGGTTCGTCGACGACATCCCGACGTTGATGAGCCGCCCGGTGGCGCCCGACGGCATCTGCGTGAACGCCGCCGGGCAGGTCTGGGTCGGGAACCCGCTCTCGACGGAGGTGTGCTGCGTCGACGCCGACGGGACGATCGCCGACCGGGTCACCGCATCGGCCCCCGGGATCACCTGTGCCCTCGGAGGCCCCCACGGGCGCACCCTCTTCGTGGCCACCGGCGACCTCGGCGACCAGGCCGGCACCACCGGCCGCATCGAGATCACCGAGGTGGACGGCCCCGCAGGGCCGGGGTGAGCCGGGCGACCAGGCGGAGCAGCCGCTCGGGGAGGCCCGGGAATGCCCGGGCCAGGACCGGTGAGCGCCACGGTCAGTGATCCGGCGCTGCCGACGCCGGACGTCGATCACTACCGCAACGGGTCGTGGCGCCAACGCCAACGCAAGCTCTTCGCCGGCACGTAGGTCCGGTCAGTCCTTCAGGATGGTGGGGTGGCGGGCCGGCTCGGTGTCGTCGGCCATGTCGGCGCGGTACCAGCTCGGTGCGGTGAGGTCGCCGGTCCAGCCGAACACCGACAGGCTGGGCTCCGCGCCGGTGCGGATGGAGTGGCTCACGTTCGAGTGGTGGAGCACGACGCCACCGGGCGGGATCGCCCGGTAGCCGGACCCGGCGCCCACCTCGAACTCGACGTTCCCCGCAACGGGAACGTAGAACTCCTCGGCCGGGTGGGCGTGGGGCGGGTAGACGGCGTGCGGTCCGAGCAGGAACAAGCCCAGGATCACTCGTTCGTCGCGGATACGCCCGTCGGGGCCGATGCCCTCGCCGTTGGCGAAGTCCGCCAGGAACGGCCGGCTCCAGTCGTCCTCGGCGTAGAACTCCGACCAGCGGACCACCCCGACCGCGCCGGCCGCGGCGTCGAGCAGGGGCCACTCGCCCAGTCGCTCGGCCCGATCCAACACTGCGGGGAGCTGCGCCAGTCCCCGTACCGGCCGCGGCGACCCGTGCTGGACCGTCCCGCCGTCCTGGCCGGCGACCTCCTCGAGCGCGGTGGCGAAGCGGTCGGCCAGCTCCCGGTCAGCGGACAGCTCCAGCGGTGCAGACCGCAGGTGGTCGGCCACTGCCGAGGCCAGTCGCCTCAGGGGCTCCACCACGCAGTGCGTGCCCGTCCCGGACATGGCGGCACCCTAGAGCGGCGTCGTCAGGCGTGTCCCCCCGCTCCGACTCCGGGGACCGATCCGCTTCGATCTGCCCGAGCTGTTGCGTGTCCAGCTGCGCCCTTGCAGCCGGCACCTTCCTCCGTGTACTGATCCGGCGGCGTGGGCTCGGCGCCGACTGGAGCGCTGCTCCGGAGCTGACTCTGGCGGCGCGGGGCTCGCCTCGCACGGTATCCGTCGACCCACTCGCGCCGGCGGCGTTCCAGGTAGAGACCGGCCAACGCGACAGCCGAGCCGGTCACGACATCGAACGTCCAGTGGTTCGCGGTGGCCACCACCGCGACCGCCATCGCGGTGGGCATCACCACGGCGGCCGTGGTCAACCACGGGCTGGGGTGCAGTCGACGCCACGTCAGCGCGACCAGGAGGTTCCAGCCGAAGTGGAGGCTCGGCACCGCGGCGTACTTGTTGACCAGGCGCGGCGGTTGCAGCAATCGATACGCCTCCGAGTGCTGCGTGACGGTGTCGACATACTCGGGTCCGTACAGCCTCGGAGGCGTCACGGGGAACACTGCGAAGATCACGAGGCCGATCGCACCCGAGATGAACATTGCGTTCCGCAGCTCGTAGTACTCGTCGCGGTGGACGAACACCAACCAGACGAGGGTCGCGATCACGACCGGCCAGTGGCCCCAGATGTAGATCCAGTTGGCGACGTCTATGGAGAGCTGGCGATTGTCGACCAGCTCCTGGAGCCCGAGCTCCCCGTCGATCGCCAGCCACTTCTCCAGCTGGAGTACCCGTTCGGCGTTTCGCGCGGCGGTCTCGACGCTGCCCTCCGTGAGGCCACGCACCGCGAAGTACGCGAGCGCGGCCAGCGCGACGAGAACGGTCTGGCCGAGGAGGAGCAGGAGCACGCGGCGAATGCTTCTCGCATAGTGCGGATCCCCGCCCCGGTCCAGGGGCGAAGGACCCGGAGGCCTGGCCGAGCCTGCTCCGGGCGAACCGGGACGAGGGGTCAGCGGGGCCCCGACGCGAGATGTTGCTCGTCCGTTGCCTGCCGCCAGACCTTGTGGAAGCGCTGGATCGCCGTCACCACGGTGAGCGTCAGCATCACCCAGAGCACCGAAGCCAGCAGGCTCGGGAAGGCGAGTCCCACCGAGAGAACGATGATGCGTTCGGCTCGCTCCATGATGCCGCCCTTGGCCTCGAAGCCGAGCGATTCGGCCTTGGCGCGCTGGTAGCTCACGAGCCACGAGGCGGCCAGCACCCCGACGGGAACCATGGTGAGCAGCCCGCGATCTGTCGCGATGAAGTGCCAGATGACGCCGCCCACCACGAGGCTGTCGGTGACGCGGTCGGCGGTCGAATCGAAGAAGGCCCCGCGTCGGGAGGTCGGGCCGGCCGCCTTGGCGACGGGTCCGTCGAGCAGGTCCGGGACCGCGGCCACGAGCAACAGCACGAAACCGATGCGCAACTCGCCGGAGGCGATCACGGCTGCGGTGGCCGCAGCCGCGAGCACGCCGGTCGTCGTCAGGACGTTCGCCGTGAGACCTGCTCTGTGCAAGCGGACGCCCACAGGATCGATCGACCGCTCCACCGCCTCTCGCCAGTAGCCGTCGAACACTTCTCCGCTGGCTCCTTCACAGGTGATCCGAACGCACACAGGCTCGCACGGACGCAGCCGCGAGGGGCCTCGTGTCCGGGCTCGCGTACGAGGCCAGCATCGAACGCTGGCCCGTGAGCGCCTAGGGGACGAAGCCCCTACCGGTGTCTCCGAGCAGATACCCCCGCCACCCCGGACCCCGTCCGGTCCCAGACCAGCTCCCGCCATCCCTGCTCGTCCTGCATCGGCTGCCCGTCCGTCAGCCCGGACGGTGGCGGCGGGCTCGGTGGTGGGCGGTGTGGGTGCGGCTGGCGCAGCGGGGGTCGGCGCAGAACCGCTTCGAGCGGTTGCGGGTGGTGTCGTAGAAGAGGTCCTCGCAGTCCGCGGCCCCGCAGCGGCCGAAGCGGTCGGTCCCGTTGTCGCACAGCTCCTGGGCCACGGCCATGAGCACGTCGGCCATCACCTGGTCGTCGAAGCGGGCAGTGCTGGAGGTCCAGTGGAGGTGCGGTCCGACGCCGTCGTGATCGACCACCGCGGGGGCGATGGGCAGCTCGGTGAGCTCCTCGTTGACCCGCCGGGCGGCTGTTGCGGTGTCCAGGTCCGGCAGCTCGACCAGCAGCGGTACCAGCTCCCGCAGCCGAGCCTCGAGCCGGGTCATCGAGGCCGCCGACGCCGCCGAGGCCCGGCTGAACCCGGCGTCGGTCAGAACCTGGCGCACATCGACATCGCCCCGGCGGATGCCGTTCGCCAGCGCGAACAGCGTCTCCACCGTGGTCCGGACCTCGGCCTGGGTGGTGGTGGCGATGTGCACGCGCGAATCCTACCCCAATTCACTTGACGTGACTACTCAAATCGATTTAGCTCCTTACACTGTAGTAACGAGCTAATCGGCAATAGAACCTTACGCACGACAGGGACGAGGTCGGAGAGGAGGCGGAGAGATGGGAACGGTGCTGCTGACGTCGACGGTGGTGGTGGCCAACGTGACCGGGGCGACCATGGTCCTTCCCCAGGTGCTGCGCCTCCGCCGGGGCCAGCGGGTCGACGGGGTGTCGCCGCTCTGGGTGGGCGCGGGGATGGCCACCAACGTCTGGTGGGCGGCCTACGCCCTCCATCAGCAGGTGTGGGGTCTGGCCCCGGTCACCGCCGTCGGCGCCGTGCTCTACAGCGTCATCGCGGTGCAGTACGCCGCGATCGCGGGCCCGACGGTCGTCCCCCGGTTCGTGGCGGGCGCCCTCGGGTCCTCGGTGGCTCCCGCGGCCGCACTGGTGGTCGCAGGGATGCCGGCCGCCGGGGTGGTCCTCGGGTTCTCGTACGCGGTCCAGTTCGCGCCGGCGGCATGGACGGCCCGGCGCGCCGAACGCGTCGACGGGGTCGCTCCCATCACCTGGGTGCTGGCGTGGGTGGAGGCCGCGGCCTGGTTCGGCTACGGCGCGGCCATCGGGGATGCCGCGCTGGTCATCGGTGGCGCCGGAGGCGCGCTGATGTCGTCGCTGGTCCTGATCAGCGTGCTGGGCCGCTCCGCGGCCCCGCGCCCGCGCCGGCGGGCATCAGCCGCTCGGGTAGCTCACCAGGGCCCGGGCGTAGTTGGCTCGCTCGAAGGCGGAGGGGTCGGGTGAGGACCGCTGGCTGAGGCTGCCCCGGGCCTCGTCGACCGAGGCGTACTCGTGGTCCTCGAACCAGTCGCGCATCCCGGCGATGACGGTGGCTGCGTGGTCCGGGCCGTGGTGGAGCAGCGCCGACGTCATCATGACCACGTCGGCGCCCGCGAGGACCAGCTTCACCGCGTCCGCGGCATCCCAGACCCCGGTGGTGGCAGCCAGTGAGGCGTCGACCCGGTCCCGCAGGATCGCCATCCACCGCATCACCAGCCGCATCTCGGCGCTGCTGCTGAGGACCAGGTTCGGGACCACGGTGAGCTGCTCGAGGTCGATGTCGGGCTGGTAGAAGCGGTTGAACAGCACCAGGCCGTCGGCACCGGCGTCGACCAGACGCCGGCACATGTTCCCGGGCGACGAGAAGTACGGCCCGATCTTGACCGCCAGCGGGAGGCTCACCGCCGCCCGGACCTGCTCGACGATCCGCAGGTAGCGGTCCTCGATGTCGGCGCCGGGAGCGTCGATGTCCGCGGCCACCAGGTAGACGTTGAGCTCCAGGGCGTCGACCCCGGCGTCGGCGATCATCGCCGCGTACTCGGTCCAGCCGCCCGGTGAGGAGCCGTTGAGGCTGCCGATGACGGGCACCTCCAGCTCGGACGCGGCCTGGCGGATGTGGGCCAGGTGGTGGTCGAGCCCCGCGAATGCCGAGTCGACGGGCGGGAGGTACCCGCTCGGAGCCTCGGCGAATGTGCCGCCGCCCAGCTCCATGGTCAGGCTGTGGAGCAGCGCGTCCTGGTCGATCTCCTCCTCGAAGACCGACGCCAGGACCACGGCCCCGACCCCCGCGGCCTGCAGCTCCAGCAGCGAGTCGAGCCGCCGGGTGAGCGGCGACGCCGACGCCACCACCGGGTTGGCCAGCTCGAGCCCGAGGTAGCTGGTGGAGGTGTCGAGC
>JBFKRY010000079.1:0-16796 GCA_041636995.1 Acidimicrobiales bacterium
CGGCCCGGCCCACCCCGCCGCGCCGCCGGCGGCGCCGCCGCCCCCCCGTCCGCCGCTGAGCCGCGAGGCGGCCTCGCCGGGCTGAAGCCAGGCCGTTGCCAACGGCTATGGCGACCTTCATACTGCGCGTGTGCTGAGCGGCGCACAGCTCGACCAGTTCGCAGCGCAGGGCTACCTGGTGTTGCCCGACGTGCTGGACGAAGACGACCTGGCGCCAGTCGTCGTGGAGTACGAGGAGGCCCTCGACGCTGCGGGGCGCCGCCTGCACGAGAGCGGCCGGGTGCCGTCGGATCACGCGGAGCTTCCGTTCGCCGATCGCTATGCCGCGCTGATCCGCGAGGAGCCAGCGACGTTCTATCCCCTCGGGCTCTCGCTGCCCCTCGACCACGGGCTGCTGGATCCCGACGACGTCTGCTGCCACACCGGCCCCGCGCTCTTCGGGTTGCTCTCCCATCCGGCCCTGCTGGACATCGCCGAGTCGGTGCTCGGCCCCGAGATCAGCCTGAACCCGGTGCTGCAGACCAGGCTCAAGCCGCCGCAGGCGACGCTCACCGGGTCGACCGCCGAGTACTCGAACGTGGGCACCACCACCTGGCACCAGGACTTCGGTGCGGTGATGGACGAGGCCGCCGAGACCGAGATGCTGACGGTGTGGGTGGCGATGACCGACACCACCGAGGAGATGGGCTGTCTGGTGGTGATGCCCGGGTCCCACCGGGACGGCACCCTCACCCTGCACTGCCCCGGCACGTCGAACCCGGCAGAGAACCACATCCCCCAGGCGCTGATCGACCGCCACGGACGGCCGCCGGAGCCGCTGCCGTGCCGCCGGGGGACGATCGTGTTGCTCACCCGGTTCACCGAGCACGCCTCGCTGCCCAACCGGTCGGACCGGCTCCGCTGGAGCTTCGACCTCCGCTACCAGCCCACCGGCCAGCCCACGGGTCGGCCGGCGTTCCCGACCTTCGCGCTCCGGAGCCGCAGTGGCCAGCCCGTGGCAGACGCCGCCGCCTACGCCCGTAGCTGGGGCGAGGCCAGGCAGCGCATCGTCGGTGGCGAGTGGACGGGCCCGCTCTACGAGCAGGACCGCTGGCTCGCCAACCGGGACCATCCGCTCTGCGCGTGATCCGGCTCGCGGAGGGAAGCCTCCGGGGCGGCTGAACGGCCCCCGGAGGGACGGCATCGTGGGCCTAGCTGGAATTGAACCAGCGACCTCACCCTTATCAGGGGTGCGCTCTAACCGGACTGAGCTATAGGCCCTCGGGCGGGCACCCGGAGTGCCTCGCAGGCCGACAGGTTACCGCCGCCCGGCCAGGACGCGCACGGGCCGAGTACGATCCGGGTGGTGAGACTGCTGCGTCGGGTGCTGCTGGCGATGAGCACGGCCGCGGCCATCGCCGCGGTCCTGCGGATCCGGGGCGCAGGCGGGGTGCCGCCCCAGACCGGCGGCTGGCGCGAGCTCGAGATCGACGACTGAGCGTCGTGCCCCCGCGGATCGGTGTGCTCGGGGCCGGCGCGGTCGGCTCCCGGGTGGCTCGCTGGCTGCTCGAGCTCGAACCAGGGGCGCAGGTGGTGCTCGGGGGATCCGATCCCGAGCGAGTCGCAGAGCTGGTGCAGGCCCTGGGGTCTGCCGCGGCTGCAGCCGGCAACGGCCATCTGCACGACCAGGGCATCGACGTGCTCGTCATCGCCGCGCCGTGCGGTCGCCACGTCGGTCCTGCCCGACGGGCGATCCGCGCCGGGGTGCCGATGGTGTCGACCAGCGATCGGGTCGAGGACATCCACTCGCTGCGGGCGCTGACCCCGCGGGCCGAGAACGCCGCGGTCACCTCGCTCGTCGGGGCCGGCTTCGCCCCGGGGCTGTCCTGCCTGCTGGCCGCCCAGGGGAGCTCGGGGTTCGACGTGGTCGACGAGGTCCACGTGGCCAAGGCCGGCACCGGCGGCCCGGCCTGTGCCCGCCAGCACCACCGGGCGCTGAAGGGCTCGGCTCGCGACTGGCGTGATGGTGCGTGGATCCGACGGCCCGGTGGCTCCGGCCGGGAGCTGGTGTGGTTCCCGGAGCCGGTGTCGGGCGCGGATTGTTACCGGGGAGCGCTGCCCGATGCCCTGCTGCTGCAACCCTTCGTCCCCGACGCCGCCCGCATCACCTCCCGGATGGCGGCCACGAGGCAGGACCGGTTCACCTCGTGGCTCCCGATGCTGAGCCCACCGCATCCCGAGGGCGGGGTCGGCGCGGTGCGGGTCGAGATTCGGGGCAGGGCGGGAGCCAGCAGCGTGGTGCGCATCCTGGGTGCGGTCGAGCGACCCGCGGTCGGCGCCGGCGCGGTGGCCGCCCTTGCCGCGCTGGCGCTGTGGGAGGGTGCTGCCGGTCCACCGGGGGTGCGGGGGCTGGCCGGATCGGTCGACGCGAGGGCCGCGCTCGAGAGGCTGGCCCGACACGGCCTGCGGGCCCAGGAATTCGACGGCATCGCCCCCGTCTGAAGGGCCCGCAACGCTGCCACCAGCCGCGATGTGACACGACGGAGGGTGGCCAATGAGGCGGGAGGCCTGGGTCGACTGGTCCAAATCGGCGACGACGCGTGGCCGAACGCCCTGGTCGGGTGGTCGCGCGAAACGCGCTGGGTGAACATTCCCAAAGACTTTTCGCTCAAGGTCCCCGAAATTCGTGTCGAAGGTTCATCCGCACGTCTGAGCATGTTGCGGTCGAACCCCAGGTCCGAGACATCGCTCATCCAAGGGGTGCAGAACGGTGCGACACGAGAGAGAGGGCGATTGATGGGATCAGGTTCCCCGGAGACCGGCTTGTCGCTGCTCATCGAGCAGCATCTCCCGCTGGTGAAGCACGTGGTCTACCAGGTCGCGGTGCACTTCCCGAGACATGTGGACCGCGACGACCTGGCCCGAGCGGGAGCGCTCGGCCTGGTGGAGGCGGCCCGCCGCTACGACGAGGCCCGTGGGGTGCCGTTCGAGCGCTTCGCTGCCCAACGGATCCGGGGCGCCATCCTCGACGCCGCCCGCGCCGCCGACTGGGCACCACGCAGCGTCCGGACCCTGGCCCGTCGCCTCGAGGGGGTCGAGCAGCGTCTCGCCACCGAGCTGGGCCGGCTGCCCAACGCCGAGGAGAAGGCCGAGGCGCTCGGGATGACCACCGGTGAGCTCGACCGGCTCCAGGACCGGATGTTCCGGTCGGTCGTCCTCGCCCTCGAGCACGAGGTCTACGAGGGCGCCGACGAGGACCTGACCCTGGTCGACGTCCTTCCCGACGGCTCGACCCGTGAGCCCTGCGAGGAGATGGAGCACCGGGAGCTCCACTCGTACCTGAACGACGCGGTCGACCTCCTACCCGAGCGCCACCGGCTGGTGGTGGAGGGGTACTTCCTCGAGGGCCGCACGTCCCAGGAGCTGGCCCGCTTCCTCGGGGTCACCGAGAGCCGCATCTCGCAGCTGCGCTCCGAGGCCCTCAACATGCTCAAGGAAGGCATCCAGGCCCAGTACGAGACCGGTGGGGCCGAGGACAACGTCGGCGCCCGGGTGGCCCGCCGCAAGGAGCGCTACGCCGAGTCCATCAGCGCCGCCAGCTCCTGGAAGAACCGCCTCAAGCCCGCCGTCAGCGTCGAGTCCGTGGTGTTCTGATTCCTCCCGCAATCGCAGCTTCGTCGCTGCGCTCCTCGGGCTGCTCTGCGGCTGTTGCTCCGGGAGGCCCGCTCGTTCTCAGAGCCCGGTGTTCACCAGCGCGAGCAGTTCCTCGTGGATCAGGCCGTTGGAGGCGATCCAGCCGGCCTTCGGAGCCGGCTCGCTGGTCCCGGACCAGGTGGTGACCCGGCCGCCGGCCTCGGGGATCACCGTCAGCATCGGGGCGATGTCCCAGAGGCTGAGCTCGGGCTCGACCATGGCCTCGATCCGGCCGGTGGCCACCAGGAAGTAGCCGTAGCCGTCGCCCCAGGTGCGGGTGCGGGCCCCGCTGTTCACGATCTCGAGCAGCGCCGGCTGGGGCCACCAGGAGCCGTCGAAGGAGCTGCTCGACACGCAGCTGCGGGACAGGTCGTCGAGGGCCGAGACCTGACAGGGCCGGCCGTTGTGGGTACAGCCACGGCCCCGGCCAGCCACCACCACCTCGTCGAGCGCCGGCAGCGACACCACCCCCACCGCCGGCCCGTGCTCGTCGATGACGGCGAGCAGGGTCGAGAACAGCGGCACCTGGCGGACGAACGAGGCCGTGCCGTCGATGGGATCCACGACCCACTGGCGGCCGCCGGCACCGCCCGACACCCCGGCCTCCTCGCCGATGACCGTGTCGGCGGGGAAGCGCTCGGCAACCGCGTCACGCACCAGCTGCTCGGCCTCGCGGTCCACGACGGTGACCTCGCTGCCGTCGGGCTTGTGCTCCACCGGGTGGTCGCCCTGCCGGTAGCGCTCCCCGACGAAGCTGGCGGCCAGGGTGGCGATGTCGTAGGCGGCGGCGAGGAGATCCTCCTCGACTGGGGGAACGGTCATCGATCCACCTCGGGTCGGGGCGGGCGGGGCAGGAACCCGCTGGTGCGAGCCACGTAGTCGGCATACCCCGGGCGGGTGCGGCCCATGCGCCGCTCGAGCAGGGCCTTGCCGGAGACGTCGACGAGCAGGTACGTCATCAGGGCGGGGCCGACGAGGCCGACGGCCCCCAGCGGTGTCGACGCGGCGATGATCCCGAGCCCCCACCACACGCAGGCGTCACCGAAGTAGTTCGGGTGCCGGGTGTAGCGCCACAGCCCCCGATCCATGATCCGGCCCTCGTTGGCAGGATCGGCCTTGAACCGGGCGAGCTGGTGGTCGCCGATGGCCTCGAACCCGAGGCCGAGGGCCCAGACCGCGGTCCCCACCACCGCCAGGGCCACGAAGGCGCCCTCCTCGTCGGGGACCTGGCCCAGCTGGACGGGGAGCGAGACAACCCAGGCCAGCGCCCCCTGCAGCCAGAACACCTTGAACAGGCTCACCCACCACCAGGACTCCCCGCCCCGGCGCCGCATCGAGACGTAGCGGGGGTCCTCGCCGTGGCCCAGGTTGCGCCGGGCCAGGTACACGGCCAGCCGGAGGCCCCAGATCGTGGTGAGCGCAACGAGCAGGTTCTGGCGGGCCGCGTCGCCGTCGGCGGTGAACCGGGTGACCCAGGCCACCACCACGAAGCTGGCGCCCCAGGCGATGTCCACGATGCTGGCGTCCCTGATCGCGACGCTCACGCCCCACAGCGCCGTCAGGGCCCCCACCACCACGACGGCGTTCACGACCAGCACCGCACCCGTGCTCATCCGGCCTCCTCGATCCAGTCGTCCATCTGCTGCCACCAGTGGTCGAGCAGGGCCTGCCGGCCGGTGCCGTCGGCCGGGACGTCGGCTGCCGGGACTCGCCACACCTTGATCTCGATCGGTTCCTGGAAAGGCACGTTGGCCAGTATCGACCGGAACGAGCCGAAGGGCTCGAACCCCCGGTGGGCGATGAAGACCAGGTCGGCCTCGGGAGCGGCGGCCATCAGGGCGCAGAGACCGCCGAGCTGGGGCGGCAGCAGGTGGCGCAGCGTCAGCCGATCCGCCCGGTCGGGCTCGCGCTGGGCGAGCCGGCGCATCACCGTGTCCGCACGCGCCTGGGTCCGGAACGTCCCCTCCGGGAAGATGATCGCCGCGTCGGCGCCCAGGTCGGCACCCATGGCCCCGATGGCGGCGAGCTCGCCGGCGCGCTGGAACGACGCCCGGGCGACGAAGTGGTTCGGGAGCCGGTGGCCGTAGAGGTCGAGGCAGGGGTCCCACACCAGCTCCGCCTTGAGGACGTGCCTGAGGTGGATGTCGGGGTGCTCGCCGATCACCAGCGACGGCACGACCGCGTCGAAGAAGCTGGTGTGGCGGGCGGCGACGATCATCGGCCCCCGGTCGGTGGATTCGCCGCCGTCGATGCGCCAGCGCGCCCCCAGCCAACGCCCGGCAGCGGCCATGACGGCCCGAGCCCACCACATCTGGACCAGGTGGTGCAGGCGCTGCGACCAGCGCCGCCGGTGGAGCAGCCCACCTGCGGTGATGACCCAAAGGACCGCGCCGGCCACCAGACCGACCCACTCGAGCACGAGGTAGTTGAGGGCCATGGCGGTCAGCCGGATCGCCCGCAGCCGGCGGGGCCCGGTCAGCAGGTCGATGCCGGCAGCGGCCGCGAACAGCGCCGGGGCCAGGGCCACCAGCAGGGGGACGCCGAGCACGACGGCCGGCCACAGCAGGACCCGCCGGGCCCAGCGGCCGGGCCCGGCGGCACGCCTGCCGGTCCCCACCATCAGAGCCCCGCCATCAGAACTGGCGGCGGATGGCCCAGAGATCCGGGAACACCTGATCGAAGATGGTCGGCCGCAGGAACGCGGTCCCGAGCGACCCGCCGGTGCCGACCTTGTCGCCGATGGTGCGTTCGACGATCTTGTAGTGCCGGTAGCGCCACTCCTGGAGGACCTCGTCGAAGTCGATCATCAGCTCGAAGAGGACCACGTAGGACCCCTCCGACCGGTACAGGCGGGCGATGCCGTCCTGCACGGTCTCGTTGGCCTCGGTGCCGGCGGTGGGCGGCCGGTCCCGGACCTCGGGCGGGATCTCGACCCCCCGCTGCTCGAGGAAGTCGTAGAAGTGGTCCACCAGCGAGCGCTCGGCCAGCCGGGCCTCGGCCGCGGCCCGGCCCGGGAGATTGTCCGGGTAGTGCCGGTAGACACCGGTGTGCTTGCGGCCGAGGACGTGCTCGAGCTCGCGGAATTGCATCGACTGGAAGCCGCTGCTGCTCTCGAGGCGGTCCCGGAACCGGAGGAACGACAGCGGGGTCATGGTCTCAAGCGCCGTGAACTGCTCGATCAGCACCCGGACGATGGCGACGCAGCGGCGGAAGCTGCTGATCACCCGGAACAGATGGTTGTCCGACAGGTCGGCCTTGATCTTGTCGAGCTCGTGCAGCAGCACCTTGAACCAGAGCTCGCTCGCCTGGTGGATGGTGATGAAGAGCAGCTCGTCGTGCTCCTCGGGCTCCGAGCGGGGCTGCTGGAGCGAGAGCAGCTCGTCGAGGCGGAGATAGGTGGCGTAGTTGAGCTGTTGGTCGGGTTCGGTCATCACACAGAGAAGATGAGCATGACCGGCACCGTGAACGCCAACACCACCATGCGCCGACGTCAGTCCACCCGCTCGAAGCGGACCTGCCGCCGAGCCGGATCGACGGACTCCAGCTTGACCTTCACCTGCTGGCCCAGCGCCACCTTGGGCTCGAGGGAGGCGATCACCGCCGGGTCGCGCAGCTGGATGATCGCCTGGTCGCGCCGGTGGTTCACCACGGTGGCGTCGAAGACGTCGCCGACGGACGCTTCGAGCACCTTGGCCTCCATGAAGTCGAACATGGCCCGCTCGAGGGCCTGCTCCCGCTGGCGGGTGCGGCCCATGATCGAGGGGAGGGCGGGGAGCATGTCTTGCGCCCATGCCGGTGGCTCCCGTTCCGCGCACAGGGCCAGGATGATCTCGTTGGCGTACCGGTCGCACACCCGACGCAGTGGGGCGGTCACGTGGGCGTACGGGGCGGCGATGGCCGAGTGCTCGTGGTGATCGGGGATGTCGGCCTCGTCGGTGAAGGCCACGTAGCCGGCACCGCGCAGCGCCCGGGCGGCTCGCACCAGCAGCGTCACCTCCTGCGGGTCGGACGGGTCGAGGCTGCGGATCCGCTCCGCGTAGGACACGCCGTCGGGCCAGGGGACGCCCAGGCCGCGTGCGGTCCGGCGCAACCCGTCGACCACCTCACCGTCGGGCGGCGGCAGGGTTCGCAGGATGCCGAGCGCGGCGTCGAGCATGACCTGGGCCCCAGCCATGCCCGTGAGCAGCGAGATCTGTGCGTTCCAGTTCTCGACGGGGAGGGTCTCGTCGTACATGAGCCGGCTGAGCCCGAGGTCGTCGCGCACGATCTCCTGGGCCGGCAGCGAGAGGCTCACCGCCCCCCGCTCCTCCTCGAGCCGTTGCCGCAGCCGTCCGATCTCGGCGAGCAGGTCCAGGGCCTCTCGCCCGCCGGGCGCGGCGATCTCCGCCTGGGCGGCCCGGTAGCTGATGGCCTCGGCCACCCGCACCGACGCCCGGCTCAGGTGCGCCTGCTCGACCCGGCCGGTCGCGGCCAGGTCGATGGTCCACAGGACCGACGGCCGGTCCTCGCCGGGCACCAGGCTGGCGGCGTTCTCGTTGATCACCTCCGGGTGCAGCGACTCCCGTCGGTCGGGGCCGTAGAGCGTCACCCCCCGCTCCAGCGATGCTGCCTCCAGCGCCCCTCCCGGCGCGACGAAGGCGGCGAGGTCGGCGATCGCGTAGTGGACCCGGTAGCCGTCGCCGCGGCGCTCGGCGGCGAAGGCCTGATCGAGGTCCAGGCTCCCGGGCGGGTCGATCGCCACCAGCTCCAGGTCGGTGCGGTCTGTCCAGCCCGCGGGGTCGGCCCCGGGGGGCAGCTGCGGGCCCCGCTCGGCCGCGGCCTCGGCCTCGGCCAACGCCTCGGGCGAGAACGGGGGCACGCCGATCTCCCTCCTGATGGCCTCGAACCCGGCGCGCAGCTCCTCGTCGTCGAGGGCCACGTGATAGCGGATCGGCGGCATGCGCTCAGACGCTACCGGGCCCGGGCCGTGGCATCATGCGCCGATGCCGCTGATCCGCGAGATCGTCGGGGCCGATCACGAGGCCGTGCTGGCGCTGAACAACGCCGCGGTGCCCGCAGTGAACGGCCACGACCCCGACAGCCTTCGCGACCTGATGGCCCTGGCGAACGGCGCGTGGGTCGCCGACGACGGCGGCGAGCTGGCCGGGCTCCTGGTGGGCTTCTCGCCCGACGCCGCCTACCAGAGCCTGAACTACCGGTGGCTCAGCGCCCGCTACGACGACTTCGGCTACGTCGACCGGGTGGTCGTCGCCCCCAGCCATCGCCGGCGGGGCATCGGCGCCGGCCTCTACCGGATCTTCGCCGACCACGCCCGGGCCCAGGGGCTGCGCCGGCTGGTGTGCGAGGTGAACGTGGAGCCGCCCAACCCCACCTCCATGGCGTTCCACCGAGCTGGCGGGTGGCGGCCCATCACCGACGTGCAGCACGCTCCCGGCAGGGTGGTGCGCTTCTTCGAGCGCCCGCTGTGACGAGCGGTCCGGACGCTCAGGCGTCCTTGGACTCCGTGCCGGACTCGCTGGTCGTGGGCTCGGGGTCGTCCCGCATGCCGGCCTTCAGCTCACGCTGGGCCTGACCCAGCGACCGGGCCAGCTGCGGCAGCTTGGCCCCGCCGAAGAGCACCAGCAGCACCACCAGGATGATGATGAGCTCCGATGATCCCAGGCTTCCCATGTGGTCTCCTTCGATCGTGAGGCTCGGCGGTCAGGGCCGGACCTCGATGGCGTACTCGGGGCAGTTGTCCATGGCGAGCTGGGCCTTCTCCTCGAGCTCGGCCGACACCTCGCCGGTGACCAGCAGGATGGCGTAGCCCTCGTCGTCCACGTCGAACAGCTCCGGCGCCAGCATGTAGCAGCGGTTGTGGCCCTGGCAGGTGTCGCGGTCGTAGTGGATCCTCATGTCGACGTCGCCTCCGTACTGGAGAGCACCCGTAGCGGCAGCTCCCGGGGACCGCGGATCTGGCCCCCCGACCAGCGCACCGCGTCGGGGTCGGCCAGCTCGAACTCGGGGATCCGCTCGAGCCAGGTCTCCACGGCCACCGTCAGCTCCAGCCGAGCCAGGTTCGAGCCCAGGCAGCGGTGGATCCCGAGGCCGAAGGCGCCGTGGCGGTTCTGCTTGCGGTCGAGCTGCACCTCGCCGGCGTCCTCGAACGCCTCCGGGTCGCGGTTGGCGGCAGGGAACGGCAACAGCACCCACTCGCCCTTCTTGACCGGGCAGCCACCGAGCTCGTGGTCGGTCGCGGCGATGCGGGCCATGGTGACCGGCGCGTAGTAGCGGAGCATCTCCTCGATGGCGAAGGGCATGATCTCGGGCTCGTCGCGCAGTCGCTGTCGGTGCTCGGGGTGCTGGGCGAAGTGCCAGATGCTGGCACCGATGGCCGACCAGGTGGTGTCGATGCCGGCGATGAGCAGCAGGGCGATCGATCCCCGGACGTGCTCGTCGGCGAGGGGCTGGCCCTCGATCTCGGCGTTGATGAGGTAGTCGATCAGGTCGCCCTCGTCGTCGCTGCGGGGGTTGGCCCGATGCTCGGCGATCTGGACGTCGAGGTAGTGGTCGAGCGTCTCCTCGTAGGGGAGCGACTGGTTCTGACCCGGCGATTCCAGGATGCGGTGGATGAATCTTCGGAAGACCTCGCCGTCGGACTCGGGCACCCCGAGCATCTTCGCGATGACGCGCACCGGGATGTGCTGGGAGTAGCCGACCGCGGCGTCGACCACCTCGTCGCCGGTGGCGAGCAGGTCGTCGATCAGGCGGTGGCAGTACTCGCGGGTGTAGGGCTCGAGCTCCTTGATGGGTTTGGGCGAGAACGGCGGCAGGAGCAGCCGCCGGGCGATGGCGTGGAACGGCGGGTCGGAGGTGATGGGCGGCGCCGGCCCCATCGGCGGCTCGACCACCGGGCGCAGCGGGGAGGCCACCACGCCCTGGCTGGTGTAGTTGACGGTGTCGTGGGCGATGGCGCGCACGTCCTCGTGCCGGGTGGGCAGCCAGGTGCCGCCGTACAGGTTCGACCGGGCCACCGGGCACGTCTGGCGCAGCTCGTCCCAGATCTCGGGGGCGTGGGCGGCCCAGTGCGCGCTGGTGTGGTCGAAGTCCACCGCCCAGGGCGCAGAGGTCGGTTGGTCGAGGTCAGTCATCGTGTGCCTCCCGGGAACCGACCGTTGCCTCCGTACACCGTACCGCAGCCGCGGTGGGCCGCTCCCACCCAGCGATCAGAGGACGGACACCGCATCGGTGTCGACCACATGGGTCACCACCCGGGTGGTGTAGGCGGTGGCCATGGCGTCGCCGCGGGCATTGCCGGTGTCGAACGAGGCGATCAGCGACATGGCCCCGCACAGGTAGTAGAGCGCGCACTCCCGGTACTGGCGCAGGCACTCGTCCCAGCCGTAGCCCGTCACGCCGAGATCGCAGATGCGAGTGTGCCAGCGTCGCAGCAAGGACTCCCAGGACCCACGAGCCAGCTCCCTCGGCACCGACGTGCCCAGGAAGTACGCGATATCGGTCACGCCGCGGGCCCGCAGCACCAGCTGGAAGTCGATGAACGCCACCCCGTCGCCGTCACGCTCGAAGAACACGTTGTCGAGCCGGGTGTCGCAGTGGCCGAAAGTCCGCGGCGCGTCGGCCGTGCGGTGCATCAGCTCGACGAAGCGGGGGGCGAGCCGGTTGGCGGCGTCGATGCCGGCTGCGGGCACCCGGTCGGCCCAGTCGGACTCGAGCACCGGCAGGCCCCGGCGGTAGATCTCGGGGACCGTGGCCACGTAGGCGGGGGCGTCGGGATCGGGCAGCCAGGCGAGCTGCTGCAGCTCCTCGCGCTCCCACCAGGTCGCGTGCAGCTCGGCGAGGGCGTCCACCACGGCCTCGGCCTGGGCCAGGGTGGCCCCCACCACCTGGTCGCCGACCTGGTAGCGGCCGCTCAGGTCCTCGAGCACCAGCACCGAGCGCCCGTCGCCGGCCAGCTGCGCGTGGTAGCACGTCGGCACCCGCAGCGGGGTTCTCGGCGCGATGGTGTCGTAGAAGCGCACCTCGCGCTCGTAGATCCCGAGCGCCATCGCCACCGCCAGGTTCTCCGGCTCGGTGCAGGGCAGCTTGACCACCACCGACTCCGGGCCCGTGGCCTCGGCATCGCGATAGCCGAGCACCAGCCGGGCGATCTGGCCGAAGATCCCGGTTCCGGTGCCGATGTCGTGGGCCTCGACGCGGGCGATGGTGCCACCGCCGAGGTGCTCGCCCATCGCTGCGGTGAGCCAGTCCGGGGTGATCTCCTCGATGCTCAGGGGGACGTCCATCGAAGGGACATTAGTCGTGGCCGCTGGCCTCGCCGGAGGCCGCAAGTACACTCGAATGCTGTGTCGCTGCTGGGCCGAGTGAAGTCGGCGGTGGGGGGCCGCCGCTCGCTCACCGGTGCCGAGGCTCTCGTCGCCGACCTCCGCGAGGCACTGAGCGCCGAGCGGGTCCGTGACGACGGGGCCGAGCGTTCCCTGATCGGCCACGACGCCAGCGTGTTCGGGGGTGGGGTCTCGGGGCCGGTGTGCTTCCCGACCTCCACCGCGGAAGTGCAGGCCATCATGGGCATCTCCGAGGCCCACGGGCGCGCGGTCGTCCCCCGGGGTGCAGGCACGGGCCTGGCCGGCGGCGCCATCCCGCTGGGCGCGCCCGTGGTGATCGCGATCACCCGCATGAACCGGGTGCTCGAGATCGACG
Organism: Acidimicrobiales bacterium; assembly: GCA_041636995.1. Taxonomy (GTDB): domain Bacteria; phylum Actinomycetota; class Acidimicrobiia; order Acidimicrobiales; family UBA8592; genus JBFINV01. The sequence continues at coordinate 12,370 of JBFKRY010000079.1, forward strand.
TCGACAACCGGGTGGCCTGGGTCGAGCCCGGCGTCGTCAACCTCGACCTCACCAAGCAGCTCCGGCCGCTCGGCTTCCACTACGCGCCCGACCCGTCGAGCCAGCAGGTCTGCACCATCGGCGGCAACGTGGCCAACAACTCCGGCGGGCCCCACTGTCTGGCCTACGGAGTGACCGACGCCCACGTTCTGGCGCTCGAAGTCGTCCTGGCCGACGGGACCGTCGCCATGCTGGGCGGCATCGACGCCGAGCCCGCCGGTCTCGACCTACGCGGCGCCTTCGTCGGCAGCGAGGGCACCCTCGGGGTGGCCACCAAGATCGCGGTTCGGCTCACCCCCAACCCGCCGGTGGTGCGCACCCTGCTGCTGTCCTTCGCGTCCGTGCGGGACGCGGCGGCCACCGTGAGCGCGGTCATCGCCGCGGGCATGGTCCCGGCCGCGCTCGAGGTGATGGACCAACGCATCACCGTGGCGGTCGAGAACTACGTGGGGGCGGGGTACCCGCGCGATGCCGCGGCGGTTCTGCTCGCCGAGGTGGAGGGCGTCGGCCCGGGCGCCGACATCGACGCCGCCTGGATCGACGAGATCGGCCGGGCCAACGGGGCCACCGACGTGCGGGTCGCGGCCTCCGACGAGGAGCGTGAGCTGCTGTGGAAGGGCCGCAAGACCGCGTTCGGGGCCATCGCCCAGATCGCGCCCGACTACTACCTCCACGACACCGTGGTCCCCCGGTCCGAGCTCGCCGACGTGCTCGACCAGGTCTACGAGATCGCGGCTCGCCACGACCTGATCGTCATGAACGTGTTCCACGCGGGTGACGGCAACCTCCACCCCCTGCTGCTCTTCGACGCCCGCCAGCCCGGCACCCTCGAGCGGGTCCACGCCGCGGGGGCCGAGATCCTCCAGGCGTCGCTCGCTGCCGGGGGCGTGCTGTCGGGCGAGCACGGGATCGGCGTGGAGAAGCAGCGGTTCATGGAGGAGATGTTCACCAGCGCCGACCTCGAGCACCAGAACATGCTGCGCCAGGCCTTCGACCCGGCCTGCCGGGCCAATCCGGGCAAGGTACTGCCGGTGGGACACTCCTGCGCCGACATCCAGGCGCTGCGCCGGGTCCCGGCGGGAGTGTGGGGTTGAGCACCCTCGCGGTCACCGACCCCGTCCTGACCGCCTTCGCCGAGGAGATCGGACCCGAGGGACCGGTGGCCGTCGAGGGCGGGCGCACCCGGTGGCAGCTGGGCGGCGAGCTGGCCCCCGGCACCCGGCTGATGCACGCGCCGGAGGGTGTCGTCGAGTACGCCCCGGCGGAGATGACGGTCCGGGTCAGGGCCGGGACCACCGTCGCCGACCTGCACGCCGAGCTCGCTGTGGCCGGCCAGCGCACCGGGCTGCCCGAGCGTGGTGGCACCGTCGGCGGCGCGGTGGCGGTGGGGGAGAACAGCATCCACGTGCTCGGGCGGAGCTCGGTCCGCAACGCGGTGCTGCAGATCCGCTACGTGGCCGCCGACGGGCGGTTGGTCACCGGGGGCGGTCCGACCGTGAAGAACGTGACCGGGTTCAACCTGCCGAAGCTGATGGTCGGCTCCCTGGGGACCCTCGGCTGGATCGCCGAGGTCATCCTGCGGACCAACCCCATCCCCGAGACCACCCGGTGGCTGGTGTCGGCGGACGCCGACCCCTTCGCGGCCCGCGACGCGGTGCTGAGGCCCAGCGCGGTGCTGTGGGACGGGACCCGGACCTGGGTCGAGCTGGAGGGCCACCGGGCCGAGGTCGACCACGAGCAGGCCGCGCTCGAGCAGCTGGCCACCTTCGAGGCCTCGTCCGGGCCGCCCCCGCTGCCTCCGCGCCGGTGGTCGCTGACCCCGGCCCAGCTGCGCTCGCTCGGCGATCACGACACCGGCGCCTTCGTGGCCTCGATCGGGGTGGGGCTGGTGCACGCCAGTAGGCCCCAGCCGCCCCGGCCCGTCGATCCCGGCGCCGCCGAGATCGCCCGCCGGATGAAGGAGCTGTTCGATCCCACGGGTCGGTGCAACCCCGGCCGCCAGCCCGGAGGCGGCTGATGGATCTGCGCCTCGACGAGGACCAGCTCAACATCTGCGTCCAGTGCGGCCTCTGCTTGCCGCACTGCCCGACGTACCGGGTCACCGGCGACGAGACCAGATCGCCCCGGGGGCGGATCGCGCTGATGCGGGAGGTGCAGCTGCGCGGGGCCCCGGTGACGGCCGAGGTGCTCGAGTCCTTCGAGACCTGCGTCCAGTGTCGGGGCTGCGAGCCCGCCTGCCCCAGCGCGGTGCCCTACGGGCACCTGATGGAACGAGCCCGCGAGACCCTCGCCGACCAGCACCGCACCACCCCCTGGTGGCAGCGCCTGGCCTTCGCGCCCCTGACCCGACCCCGGCTGCTGCGGGCGGCCAGCTCGACGCTGGCTGTCCTGGGCCGGCTGCGCCTGGTCCCGTCGCGACTGGGGGTGCCCGCCGGTCTGCCCGTGCGGCGGGAACCGCTGCGGGCGTCGGGCGACGACGTGTACCTCTTCACCGGCTGCGTCATGGACGCCTGGCAGCGTGAGGTGCACCGCGCGGGGCAGCGGGTCCTGGAGGCGGCAGGCTACGGGGTGACCCCCACCGGGGATCTGGCGCCCTGCTGCGGCGCCCTCCACGCCCACGCGGGCCTCGCGGGGCACACCCGCGACCTGGCCCGGCACCTGATGGATGTCCTCGACGACGACCGGCCTGTCCTGGTGGACTCGGCGGGCTGCGGGGCGGCCATGAAGGACTACGGCCACCTGCTCGGCACCGACGAGGCCCGAGCCTTCGCCGAACGGGTGTACGACATCCAGGAGTGGCTCGCGCCCCGGCTGGACTCGCTGCCCGAGGCCGAGCCCCTCGATCTGCGGGTGGCGGTGCAGGACCCCTGCCATCTGCGCCACGTGCAACGGGTCCATGGTGCCACCCGTACCGTGCTGGCACCGTTCGTGCGGGAGCTGGTGGAGCTCGACGACGAGGGGTTGTGCTGCGGGGCCGGCGGCGCGTATGCCGTGCTCCAGCCCACCCTGGCCGGCGAGATCCGCGACCGGAAGGTGGCCGCCATCGATCGGGTGGCTCCCGACGTGGTGGCCAGCGCCAACCCGGGGTGCTCGCTGCATCTCGCGGCCGCCGGGGTGCCCACGGTGCATCCGATGGAGCTGGTGGCCCGGGCGCTCGGTCGTCGCTGAGCGCCGCGGGTCTCGGGCCCTGCGGCCGCCTAGCCTGAACGACGATGAGCACGCCCCACCGCCCCGGCGGCCACGGCCATCACCACGCCCCGGGGGCGCCCGGGACCGGCCGCCTCGTCGGCGCGGCGTCGGTCAACGCCGGGTTCGCAGTGGTCCAGGTGATCGTGGGCCTGGCCCTGGCCTCGGTGGCGGTGCTCGCCGACGCCGCGCACCAGGTGGTCGATGCCGTGGGGCTCGGTACCGCGCTGGCGGCGGTGCTGCTCGCTCGCCGGCCCGCGTCGGAGGCCATGTCGTTCGGTTGGGGCAAGGCCGACGCCCTGGGGGGGCTGGTGTCGGGCCTGCTGTTGCTGGCGTCGGTGGCCTGGATCGTGGCCGAAGCCATCGGCCGCCTCCGCGACCCCGGTGAGGTGTCGGGCGGCGGGGTCATCGCCATCGGCGCCGCCGGCATCGTGGTGAATGCGGGCAGCGTGGTGCTGATCGGCCACGGCAGCTTCCTGTCGCTGCGGGCGGCCCGGCTGCACCTGCTCACCGACCTGGCGGCGTCGATCATCGTGGTCGTGACCGGGGTGGTGTTGCTCGCCGGTGGGCCGGGTGAGGTCGACCCCGTGGCCTCGCTGGTGCTCTCGGCCATGGTTCTGCACGCCACCCTCGGGCTGCTGCGGACCTCGGCCCACGAGCTGCTCGACCGGTCGCCCTCGGCGGTGACGCCCGAGGCGGTGCGGGCTGCGCTGGTGGATCTGCACGGGATCCAGGGGGTCCATCACGTGCACACCCGACCCCTCGGTGGCGGCCAGGTGTCGGTCACCGCCCACGTGGTGGTGGACGGCGAGCAGTCGCTGCACGAGGCCCAGGCGCAGATCGGGGCGGTCACGGCCCGCCTGGCCGACCGCCTCGGGGTGGCCCACACCACCCTCCAGCTCGAGTGCCACGCCTGCGACGAGCCCGATTGTTGAAGTCTGGCGATCAGCCGTTCGGCTTCGTGCCGTGGACGCTTCCAGGGCCTCGTCGCTCTGCTCTCCCGCAACCGGACGCTTGTCCGGTTGCGGCTGCGCCGGAGGCGCCGGTCGTCGCTCGTCCCTCGCTCCTCCGTTGGGCCGGTTCGGGGATCACGCGTCCCGCTGGCTGCGGCTCTCGCCGCAGCTGCGGGCGTGAGGTTGGGTGTGCCCTGCGGCTGTGCCGGAGGCGCCCTACCGCTCCTCGTCATTGGTTCGCAAGCCGAA
>JBFKRY010000080.1:0-16338 GCA_041636995.1 Acidimicrobiales bacterium
CCATCGCCATCCTCCGGGGCCTCAAGGAGCGCTACGAGGTGCACCACGGGGTGCGCATCCAGGACGCGGCGCTGGTGGCCGCGGCGGTGCTCTCGGACCGCTACCTCACCGGGCGCTTCCTGCCCGACAAGGCCATCGACCTCGTCGACGAGGCGGCCTCGATGCTGCGGATCGAGATCGACTCGATGCCCACCGAGATCGACCAGGTCGACCGGCGCATCCGCCAGCTCGAGATCGAGCGGGTGGCTCTCGACAAGGAGACCGACGACGCGTCGCGCGAGCGGCTGGCGGCGCTCGACGAGGAGCTGGCCAACCTGCGCGAAGAGCTGGCCGGCATGCAGGCGCACTGGCAGTCCGAGAAGGAGGCCATCGCCGACATCCGCATCCTCAAGGAGACCACCGAGCACGTCCGGGTGCAGATCGAGTCCCTCGAGCGCGAGGGTGACCTGGCCGGTGCCGCCGAGCTGCAGTACGGCCGGCTGCCCGAGCTCGATCGCCAGATCGAGGAGGCCGACCGCCGTCTCGCCGAGCTCCAGGCCGAGCGGAAGATGCTCAAGGAGGAGGTCGACGAGGAGGACGTCGCCGAGGTCGTCAGCCGCTGGACCGGCATCCCCGTGTCGCGGCTCATGGAGGGCGAGGTCGAGAAGCTGGTGCGCCTCGAGGAGGTGCTGCACCAGCGGGTCGTCGGCCAGCGGGACGCGGTTTCGGTGGTCGCCAACGCCATCCGCCGCAGCCGGGCCGGCCTGTCGGATCCGGCCCGCCCCATCGGCTCGTTCCTGTTCATCGGGCCCACGGGCGTGGGCAAGACCGAGCTGGCCCGATCGCTGGCGGACTTCCTGTTCGACGACGAGCGGGCGATGGTCCGCATCGACATGTCCGAGTACATGGAGAAGCACTCCGTGAGCCGGCTGATCGGGGCCCCGCCGGGCTACGTGGGACACGAGGAGGGCGGCCAGCTCACCGAGGCGGTGCGCCGACGCCCCTACGCGGTGGTCCTGCTCGACGAGATCGAGAAGGCCCACGCCGACGTGTTCAACGTGTTGCTGCAGCTGCTCGACGACGGGCGCCTGACCGACGGCCAGGGCCGCACCGTGAACTTCACCAACGTGGTGCTGATCATGACGTCGAACCTGCCCGGTGACCCGCGGGACTTCTTCCGTCCCGAGTTCATCAACCGGATCGACGACATCGTCACCTTCGAGCCCCTCGACTTCTCGGCGCTGTCCGAGATCGTCGACATCCAGCTCGACCACCTGCGGCGGCGGCTGGCGGATCGGCGCCTGACCCTCAAGATCGACGATGCCGCCCGCTCGCTGCTCGCCGAGCGCGGCTACGACCCGGCCTACGGGGCCCGGCCCCTCAAGCGGGTCATCCAGCGGGAGCTGGCGGATCCGCTGGCGCTGGCGCTGCTAGAGGGCCGCTACGTCGACGGCGACGACATCTTCGTCACCGTCGCCGACGACGGCACGTTCTCGTTCGGCTGACGCGCTCGCTCGGCCGACGCGACGATGGCGGTCGCCCTTCGGCGACCGCCATCGACGCAGCGTTGCGGTGGCAGTATCAGGGATCGAGAACGGCATCAGCCTGGTCGACGCCGGGACCCGGCGGGTGGATGGTCGGGTGTGGGGTCGCGATCTGACATGCTCGGGCGATGGACCAGCTCGATCTCGATGACTTCGCCTGCCCGCGCTGTGGCCGGCAGGCCAGCCAGGCGTTCTACGGCCCCTGCCTCTCGTGCCGCCAGGAGCTGGTCGCGCGCTTCGCCGGCGAGGCCCGTGCCATCGAGGTGGCCGAGTACGAGCCGAAGATGAACGTCACCCCCAACGCCGTCGCCTTGAAGGAGTGACGCGCGCCCACGAGGTAGGCTCGTGCCGAACGGCACACAGGGGTCGGGATGGCTGAGGAACCGCACGAGCGTCGGATCGTCGTCGGCGTCGAAGGCTCCGGGGGCGCAAGGGCCGCGCTGCGCTGGGCCATCGAAGAGGCTGGTTTCCGCGACGCCTGCGTCGAGGTGGTCACCGCCTACGCCAACACCTACGTGCCTGCGTCACCCGACTTCAACTACGTGCCCCTCGACCCCGTCGACCTCGAGGCCGAGGTCGAGCGGATGCAGGCCAACGTGGTGGACGAGGTCATCGAGGGCCTCGGTGGCGTCGACGTCGAGATCCGGCGCACCATCGTCCGCGGCCGTCCCGCCGACTCGTTGATCAAGGCCGCCGCCGGCGCCGACATGCTCGTGGTCGGCTCGCGGGGCAAGGGGGGCTTCCGAGGCCTGCTGCTGGGCTCGGTGAGCCAGCAGATCGCCCACCATGGCGACTGCCCGGTGGTGATCGTCCGACCCGGCCTGCTCTGAGCCCGGATCACGCCGGGGCGGCGCCACCACCTCCGGGTGGGCCCGGGCGCGGGCGACCAGGTAGGCGGCCAGCAGGTCCGCCAGCCCGAAGTGGCGATCGCTCTCGAGCAAGCAGTAGCGCTCGGAGCGGAAGGCCGAGCTGCAGCGTCCCGAGCCGCGGGCACGTCGCGGTTGTCCCTCATCGGGGACCCGGCTGCTCCCGGAACCCGGCCGGCGCCGGGGTCAGTCCGCTCCGTCGTCCATGGCCTCGGCCAGCGCGGCGTGGAACATGCCCAGGGCGGGCTCGTTGGCGCCCACGGTGAGGTGGTCGATCGCCCCCGACGACAGGCCCCGCTGCACGCCTGCCATGGCCGCGAAGTCCTCGTGGATGACCGTGTCCAGCGTGAGCCGCCAGTTGTTCTCCCAGTGGCGCTCGGCCGGCCCGGACGTGGCGCCGCGCGGGACGTAGAACGTCAGATCGCAACGCGACCGGCCGGGGTCGGTTGCGTCGGGCACGATGCGCCAGGTCTCGATGTGATCGACCTGCATCACGAAGACCGTGGTGGGGAAGAGCACGTACACCAGGGCGCTGTGGGGCACGAGCTCCCAGCTCTCGGGTGGCTGGTCCCGCAGCTGCTCCAGGGAGCGCCGGGGCAGGACCTCGCGCAGGTGGCGGCCGAAGCGCTCGGCGTGACACAGGTTGGGGAGGAACACGGGCCCGACGGTGTCGCGGTGCAGCGACGAGAAGTGGTACCCCTCCAGGAAGGTGTCGACCACCAGCTTCCAGTTGAGCGCCAGGTCGAAGCGGTGGCTGCGCCAGCGCTCGTGCTCGGCGATCGCGAAGGTGGCGAGGTCGTCGGCGATACCACCCAGCCGGGGCTCGGGCGACGCCCCGCCAGGGCTCGGCGACACCCAGATGATGCCACCGTCCTCGATGACCGGGAGCCGCTGCAACCCCGGACCGGGGGTCTCCAGGTCGGGGAACGCCGCCCGGTCGGGCACGGCCATCAGCGTGCCGTCGAGGCCGTAGCTCCAGGCGTGGTACGGGCAGGTGAGGCGGCGGCTGCGACCCCGGCCATCGGCGACCACCTGCGAGCCCCGGTGGGCGCAGACGTTGGTCAGTGCATGGACCTCACCGCCCTCGCTGCGGGTGAGGACCACGGGTAGCGGCAGGCTGTCGGTGGTGACGTGGGAGCGGGGCTCGGGGAGGTCCGGGGTGAGGGCCACCGCCTGGGGCAGCCGTCGCAGGACGGTGGCCCACTCGCGGGCCAGGTGCGCAGGATCGGCGTAGTCGGCGGCGGCCACGGTGGCGCCCTCGGTGGTCCACGACCGGCCGGCGTCGAGGTGGTCGAGGAGCAGCTCGATGATGGGTCGCGCGGTCTCGGCGCGCATCACGGCTCCCCGGCCGGGCGGGCGATCACCGGGAGCCGGCGCAGGCCGAACAGCCGATTGTTGGGTGTCCACTCTGCAGGTCCGGCGGCCTCGAAGCCCGAGTAGCGCTCGATCATCGCCTCGAGCGCCACCCGCAGCTCGAGCCGGGCCAGGCTGGCGCCGAGGCAGAAGTGCACGCCCCAGCCGAAGCCCAGGTGCGGGTTCGGATCCCGGCCGACGTCGAAGGTGAACGGGTCTGCGAAGACCCGCTCGTCCCGGTTGGCCGACATCTCCCAGATCGTGACCTTGTCGCCCGCGCTGACGGACCGGCCGCCCAGCTCGGTGTCGACAGTGGCGGTCCGCCGCTTGTAGACCGACGGCGTGGTCCAGCGCACGATCTCCTCGATGGCCGGCGGCACCAGCGCCCGGTCCGCCCGGAGGCGGTCGAACTGGTCCGGATGGTCAGCGAAGGCCTTGATGGCGCCGGCCATGGCGCTGCGGGTGGTCTCTGCCCCCGCCGGGAACAGCAGCCCGAAGAACGCCACCAGCTCCCGGTCGGTCAGCCGGCTGCCGTCCTCGGCGGTGGCGTGGACGATGGTCGACATGATCCCACCGTCGGGCCGGGCCCGCTTGTCGGCGATGAGGCCCTTGGCGTACTCGCGGATCCTCCGGGTGGCGTCGGGGGCCACGATCGACCCACCCGCGGCCTCGATCCCGGCGTCGAGCCAGTCGAGCAGCTGGGCCCGGTGGGCCTGGGGCACGCCGAGGACGATGCAGATGGCCTGTGCGGGCAGCTCCCGGGCGAAGCCGTGCACCGCGTCGAAGCGGGACGAGCCCACCGCGTCCAGCAGCTGGTCGGTGCGCCGCCGCAGCTCGCCCTCGAGCGCACCGATGGCCCGTGGCGTGAACCCCCGGTTGACCAGCGAGCGGAGCCGCTGGTGCCGGGCGCCGTCGGTCATGTTGAGCATGATCCCCGCCTGGGGCTCGTCCTTGATGCCGGTGCCCCCGCCCGTGCGGGCCCCGCCGGTCTCCGAGGAGTAGGTCTCGGCGTCCCGCTGCACCGCGACGACGTCGGCGTGGCGGGACACCACCCAGAAGCCCTCGCCGTCGGGGGTGCGGTCGGTCGGGTGGTGCCAGTGGACGGGGTCGTTGGCACGCAGCCAGGTGAAGGTGTCCTGCGGGAAGCCGTCGCGGAACGAGGCTCCGTCGGAGAGGTCGACCAGCTCGACCATCTCGTGAGCCTACGTACTTTCCCGTCAGCGGGTCAGGGGCGGGAGCTCGACGTCGGCGCGACGCTCCACCTCCCGCAGGGTGGCGTGGAAGGCCAGCTCGCCGTCTCCGGCCGCCAGCGAGGCCTCGTACAGCTCGATCGCCGCCCGGGTCAGGGGGGTCGCTGCGCCCGCAGCCGCGGCGGAGGCTGCGGCCAGCTGCAGGTCCTTGGCGGCGATGTCCAGGCGGAAGATGACGTCGTCGAACGTGCGGGACAGCAGCAACGGCGCCAGCTTGGTGTAGGACCTGGCCGAGCTCGCGGAGACGATGCCGTGCAGGTCATCGGGCGCCATGCCCATGGCCGCAGCGGTGACGTAGGCCTCCTGCACGACCAGCCCGGCGACGAGGAAGATCTGGTTGTTGACCAGCTTGGCGATGGTTCCCGCGCCGGACGGGCCCACGTGGAACAGCGTCGATCCCAGGCATCCGAGCACCGCGCGGGCCTGCTCGTAGGCGTCGGCCGCGCCGCCCACCATCACCGTCAGCGATCCCGATCTGGCCGCGCCCACCCCGCCCGAGACCGGCGCGTCGAGGAACGCCACCCCGGCCTCGGCACAGCGATCACGCAGCGCCATCACCGTCTCCACCGCGTTGGTGGACAGGTCGGCCACCACGGGCGGCGGTGCCGAAGCCTCGAGGATCCCGCCCGGGCCGGCGACGGCGGCGGCGACCTCTGCTGGGCCGGGCAGGGACAGCAGCGCGAGGTCGGCGCCGTCGGCGGCGTCGGCGGCCGAGGGCGCGGCGACCGCGCCGGCGTCCAGCAGCGGGCCCAGGGCCTCCGGTCGCTGGTCGTACGCCCGCACCCGGTGGCCTCCGGCGAGCACCTGCTCGGCCATGGGGCGGCCCATCGTCCCGGTGCCGACGAACCCCACCGTGCTCACTGCGACGGCTCCCCCTCGGCGGCGTCCATATCCTCCCACACCTGGTCCAGCACCCGCAGCCCGCTGACCCCCGCCGGCCAGCCGGCATAGTGCGCCACGTGGATCAGCACCGCCTCGAGCGTGTCCCGGGACACGCCCAGGTTACGGGCACCGCGCACGTGCAGCGCCAGCTCGGCCTCCCTGCCGAGCGCAGCGAGCAGGGCGCAGGTCACGAGCGACCGCTGCTCGAGCTCCAGCCGGTCGTCCTGCCACACGTCGCCGAAGAGGTGGCCGGTGGTGTGGCGGACCATCTCCGGGGGGAGGCGCCGCTGCCGCGGAGCACCCGCGAACAGGCGGGCGGCCAGCTCCCTGCCCGCCTCGAAGCGCTCGGCGTCGCTGCGCTCCTCGGTCATGGTCGTCCTCCGATCCGGGCGCAGTCCGCCACCGCGCCAGCGGGGTTACGGGGTGCGAACAGCGAGAGCCCGGGCGCTCGGGCCCGGGCTCTCGTGGTTCTCGTCGGGGGGAGGATCAGACGAAGCGGCGGGTGTAGCCCACGGCCAGCGCGCCGGCGGCCACGACGGCGATGCCGATCACGGCCAGCAGGCCGCTCTCGACGCCGGTGGTGGCGAGCTCTTCTTCCTCGCCTTCTTCCTCGCCTTCGCCCTCGGTGGCGCCGTCCTCACCTTCGCCTTCACCTTCACCTTCGCCTTCGCCCTCGCCTTCGCCAGCACCGACGGTGATGACCGCACCGGCAGCCTCGGTGGACGCGGCGTCACCGGCGCCGATGGCGATGCCCTCGGCGGGCACGTCGTAGGTCACGCTGACCTCGAAGTTGCCGTCGGCGTCGGGGGTGGCCGGGGTGAGGTTCGACGTGTCACAGGTGGCGGTGTCGATGTCGGCGGCGTCGCCGCTCTCGGGGGCCTCGCAGGGCAGGACGAAGATTGGAGGCGCGGCGGTCCAGCCCGAGCCGGTCACCGTGAACTCCTGCTCACCGGGAGCTTCCACGGTCATCGGCTCGACGGTGATCGAGGGGCCATCCTGGGCCGCTGCCGGAGCCGCCATCAGCGCCACCAGCGCCAGGCCGAGCCCGATCAGCATCAGCTTTGCTCGTGTCATTGTCTTGGATTCCCTCCGTTGGAGACCGGGTCCTGCAGGTGGTCCGCTCCGCCGCACGCGGCATGCTCGGCAGCCCCTGGGCACACCTCGGGTTGTGTTCGTCGAAAGATAGCGGTGTTCGGACCGCGGTGGAAATCCATCGGCCGCGAGCCTGACACCATGAGCCCATCGCCCGGACCCCTTTCGCCACCCCCTGCGTCGAGGCAATCACCGACGGTGGTCGAGGTCGGATGAGTCCTCGGTGGGCCGGCGCAGCCGTCGGCGGGCTTCCTCCACCTCGGCGCCCGCGTCGCAGCCGTCGACGTGGTCGTTGACCATCCCCATGGCCTGCATGAAGGCGTACACGGTGGTCGGTCCCACCCAGGTCCAGCCCCGAGCCTTGAGGTCGCGACTGAGCCGGGCCGAGGTGGGGGTGCTCGACGGGATCGGGCCGGCGCCGTCGGGGTCGGCCTCGGGCCCCTCGGGCTCGAACGACCAGAAGTACGCGGCCAGCGACCCCCGTTCGGAGACGAGCTCGAGCGCCCGCCGGGCGTTGTTGATCGTGGACTCGATCTTGGCCCGGTGCCGGACGATGCCGGAGTCGGTCAACAGCCGCTCGACGTCGGCGTCGTCGAAGGCGGCGACCTGCTCGATGTCGAAGCCCGCGAAGGCGGCCCGGAAGTTCTCCCGCTTCCGCAGGATGGTGATCCAGGCCAGGCCGCTCTGGAAGCCCTCGAGGCAGATCTTCTCGAACAGGCGGGTGTCGTCGACCACGGGCCGGCCCCACTCCTGGTCGTGGTAGGCGAGGTAGAGCGGGTCGTCGCCGGGCCACCAGCAGCGCCGCACCTCGCCGGTCACCTGGAGCAAGTCGCTCATCTCCTGCAACCTACCGCCGCGAACTCGGCGACCAAGTAGTCTCCGGCGGTGCCCGACCTGCGGAGCCAGACCATCGACATCGTCCGCACCAAGGGGCTGCGCCGGCTGCCGGAGCCGGTCCAGCTGTCGTCGGGGGCGATGAGCTCGGACTTCGTCGACGGCAAGCGGGCGGTGGCCCACTTCGACGACCTCGAGACCGCCAGTCGGGCCATCGTGGACGCAGTCCGGCTCGGGGGCGTGGACTTCGACGTGGTCGGCGGGCCCACCCTCGGCGCCGACGCCCTCACCATCGGCATCGCCGGGGTGGCCCGCTGCCGCTGGTTCTTCGTGCGCAAGCAGGCCAAGGGCCGGGGCACCAACCAGCTGATCGAGGGGGCCACGCTCGGGGAGGGAGACCGGGTGCTGTTGGTGGAGGACGCCATCACCACCGGCGGGTCGCTGCTGCGCGCGGTCGACGCGGTCACCGAGACCGGCGCGGCCTGCGTGGCGGCGGCCACCCTGGTCGACCGGGGCGACACCGCCCGCCCCCTCATCGAGGTCCGGGGCATCGCGTACTTCCCCATCGCCACCTATCGCGACCTCGGCATCGATCCCGTCGTCCCGCCGCGCTGAAGCGGCCTCTGGTGGTTTTCATTTCGGATCACCGCGCGTATCGTTGGCACTCGAATGGGGAGAGTGCCAACGCACGTTCCCGTACATCCACTCCGTTGATCAACCGTCCGAGGAGACGCCAAGCATGAACCTGCAGCCCCGGGAGGACCGAGTCGTCGTCCGGCCGAGCGAGTCCGAAGAGACCACCGCCAGCGGCCTGGTCATCCCCGATACGGCCAAGGAGAAGCCCCAGCAGGGTGAGGTCCTCGCCGTCGGCCCTGGGAAGCGTTCCGAGCAGACCGGCGAGCTCATCCCTGTCGACATCGAGGTGGGCCAGACCGTCGTGTACGCCAAGTACGGCGGCACCGAGATCACCAGCGGCGGCGAGGACCTGCTGATCCTGCAGGCCCGCGACGTGCTCGCCGTCGTCAGCTAGGAGAGCCACCGATGCCGAAGATCCTGAAGTTCGACGAAGACGCGCGCCGCAAGCTCGAGAACGGCGTCAACCACCTGGCCGACGCGGTCAGGGTGACCCTCGGCCCCCGGGGCCGGAACGTGGTGCTCGACAAGAAGTTCGGCGCGCCCACCATCACCAACGACGGGGTGTCGATCGCCCGTGAGGTGGAGCTCGAGGACCCCTTCGAGAACATGGGGGCCCAGCTCGTCAAGGAGGTCGCCACCAAGACCAACGACGTCGCCGGCGACGGCACCACCACTGCGACGGTGCTGGCCCAGGCCATGGTCCGCGAGGGCCTGCGCAACGTGGCCGCGGGGGCCAACCCCATGGGCCTCAAGCGGGGCATCGCCCAGGCGGTCGACGCCGCAGTCGCCTCCATCCAGAAGCAGGCCGTCCAGGTCGCCAGCGACGTCCGCCAGATCGCCGCGGTGGCGTCGATCTCCGCGGCCGACGAGGCAGTCGGCAAGGTCATCGCCGACGCCATCGACAAGGTCGGCAAGGACGGCGTGGTCACCGTCGAGGAGTCCAACACGTTCGGCATGGATCTCGAGTTCACCGAGGGCATGCAGTTCGACAAGGGCTTCCTGTCGCCGTACTTCGTGACCGACCCCGAGCGCCAGGAGGCCGTGCTCGACGAGCCCTACCTGCTGTTCAACCAGGGCAAGATCAGCTCGGTCCAGGATCTCCTGCCCGTGCTCGAGAAGGTCATGCAGTCGGGCAAGCCGCTGTTGATCATCGCCGAGGACGTCGAGGGCGAGGCCCTGGCCACCCTGGTGGTGAACAAGATCCGGGGCACGTTCAACTCGGTCGCGGTCAAGGCCCCCGGCTTCGGCGAGCGCCGCAAGGCGATGCTGCAGGACATGGCCATCCTCACCGGCGGCCAGGTCATCGCCGAGGAGGTCGGGCTCAAGCTCGACTCGGTCACCCTCGACCTGCTCGGGAGCGCCCGCAAGGTGATCATCACCAAGGACGACACCACCATCATCGAGGGTGCTGGCAGCCGCGCCGACGTCGACGGCCGGGTGAACCAGATCCGGGCCGAGATCGAGAACACCGACTCGGACTGGGACCGCGAGAAGCTCCAGGAGCGGCTGGCGAAGCTGGCCGGCGGCGTGGCCGTCGTCAAGGTCGGCGCGGCCACCGAGGTGGAGCTCAAGGAGAAGAAGCACCGCATCGAGGACGCGCTCTCGGCCACCCGGGCCGCCATCGAGGAAGGCGTGGTCGCCGGTGGCGGCACCGCCCTGATCCGGGCCCGGGCCGCGGTCGACAAGGTCGCCAAGTCCCTCGAGGGCGACGAGGCCACCGGGGCCCGCCTGGTGAGCCACGCGCTGTCGGCGCCGACCCGGCTGATCGCCGAGAACGCCGGTTACGAGGGCTCGATCGTGGTGCGCGAGGTCGAGAACGAGAAGGGCCCGATCGGCTTCAACGCCCTCAAGGGCAAGAACGAGGACCTGATCAAGTCCGGCGTCATCGACCCCGCCAAGGTCACCCGGGCGGCGCTGCAGAATGCGGCGTCGATCGCCGGCCTGCTGCTCACCACCGAGGCCCTGGTCGCCGACAAGCCCGAGGAGGAGCAGCCGATGCCGGCTGGCGGCGATCCGATGGGCGGCATGGGCGGCATGGGCATGATGTAGCCCGCTGTCGACGATCCGGCTCCGCCCCAGCCGGTGAAGCTCGACCAGGCCGGGCCCGCGGGCCCGGCCTGCTCGCGTCCCGGCGGTACCCTGCGAGCCATGAACGACCGACCGCCGACGAACCCGGCCAAGCTGCTCGACCAGTGGATGGAGTGGGAGCGGGGCGAGACACCGCCCGGCCGGGTGATGAGCAACTTGAAGACCGGCGGGTTGCGGGAGCTTCTCGAGTCCCTGGTCGAGGCCGACGCCGCCGGGATCGCGGGAGCCGACTGAGCGGGCGTGACCGAGCGAGGCGGCCCCCAGCCGATCCCCCGGCCCGACCGGGCGGTGCCCGGGCGACCGGCGCCGTGGGCCCACGTCGACGACCCGGCGGTGGGGATCGACCAGATCGAGGCCCGGCTGGCCAGACGGGGTCGTGGCCGCGCCGTCGGTCAGCCGCCGGAATCGGACGGGAAGCGATCGGCGGTCCTGGTGCCCCTGTACGAGCACGGGAGCGAGACCTGGGTGATCCTGACCCGGCGCTCGTCGGCCATGCGGGCCCACACCGGGGAGGTGGCGTTCCCCGGCGGCCGCATCGACCCCACCGACGCCGACGAGTGGGCCGCAGCGCTGCGGGAGGCGCACGAGGAGGTGGCCCTCGACCCCGACCTGCCCACCCGCATCGGCGAGCTGGACTCGTTCGTCACCGGTGGCAGCTCCAGCTTCGTCACCCCGCTGGTGGGCCGGCTCCCGCACCGGCCCCGGCTCACCCCCAACGAGGCCGAGGTCGACGAGATCCTGCACGTCTCGCTGGCGGAGCTGATGCTCCCCGAGGTGTACCGCGAGGAGATCTGGACCACGGGCCACCGGACCCGGCCCATCAGCTTCTTCGAGCTCCACGGCGACACCGTCTGGGGGGCCACCGCAGCCATGCTCCGCCAGCTCCTCGCCATCGCCGTCGGCGCCGACGAGGGGCTCCTGCGCTGAGAGGTCCCCGGGCGTCGGGTGTCCGGCCCGCCGCCGGCACCCCACTACACTGAGCGCTTCTTCGCCGGCGTCGATGGGAGTAGGGGCTGTGGCAGAGATCGAGATCGGTCTGGGCAAATCCGGGCGCCGAGCCTACGGGTTCGACGACATCGCCATCGTCCCCAGCAGGCGGACCCGCGATCCCCAGGATGTCGACATCAGCTGGCAGATCGACGCCTTCACGTTCGGCCTCCCGCTGATGGCTGCCGCCATGGACGGCGTGGTCAGCCCCCAGACCGCGATCCGGATCGGCCAGCTCGGCGGGGTCGGCGTCCTGAACATCGAGGGCCTGTGGACCCGCTACGAGGATCCGGAGCCGGTGCTGGAGGAGATCGCCTCCCTCGAGCCCGAGAAGGCCACCCTGCGGATGCAGGAGCTCTACAACGCCCCCATCATCCCCGAGCTGATCCCGGCCCGGATCGCCGAGATCAACGCCGCCGGGGTCACGTCCTGCGTGGCCGTCACCCCCCAGCGCACCCAGGCCTACCGGGACCAGCTGCTCTCGGCCGAGCTCGACCTGCTGGTGATCCAGGGCACCGTGGTGACCGCGGAGCACGTCTCGAAGACCGTCGAGCCCCTCAACCTCAAGAAGTTCGTGCGGGAGGTGCCGCTGCCGGTCATCGTGGGCGGCTGCGCATCCTACGAGGCCGCGCTGCACCTGATGCGCACCGGTGCCGCCGGGATCCTCGTCGGGGTCGGCCCCGGCCACGCCTGCACCAGCCGCGGGGTCCTCGGCATCGGCGTCCCGCAGGCCACGGCCATCGCCGATGCCCGTGCCGCCCGCATGCGCCACCTCGACGAGACCGGGGTGTACGTCCACGTGATAGCCGACGGGGGCATGGCCACCGGCGGCGACATCGCCAAGGCCGTCGTGTGCGGCGCCGACGCAGTGATGGTCGGTTCGCCCCTGGCGGCCGCGCAGGAGGCGCCGGGCCGGGGGTTCCACTGGGGCATGGCCACGTTCCACCCCACCTTGCCCCGCGGGGCCCGGGTCCAGACCCAGACCCGGGGCACCCTCGAGGAGATCCTGGTCGGGCCGGCGCGCGAGAACGACGGCCGGCTCAACCTGTTCGGCGGGCTGCGGACCTCCATGGCCACGTGCGGCTACAGCACGCTCAAGGAGTTCCAGAAGGCCGAGGTCATGGTGGCGCCGGCGCTCCAGACCGAGGGCAAGTACCTCCAGCGCCAGCAGGGCATCGGGATGGGTTGAGCGACCGGCCCGACACCCCGAAGGTCCTGGTGGTGGACTTCGGCGCCCAGTACGCGCAGCTGATCGCCCGGCGGATCCGAGAGGCCCACGTCTACAGCGAGATCGTGGCGCACACGGTGACCGCCCGGGAGCTGGCCGCCCGAGCCCCCGCCGGCATCGTGCTCAGCGGCGGGCCCAAGTCGGTGCGTCTCGAGGGAGCGCCCACCATCGACCCCGAGGTGTACGAGCTCGGCATCCCGGTGCTCGGCATCTGCTACGGCGCGCAGCTCATCGCCAGCCAGCTCGGCGGCGAGGTGTCCCGCTTCGACGCCGGCGAGTACGGGCGCACCGAGCTGGAGGTCGTCGGCGGCGGGGGTCGGCTGCTGGCCGGGCAGCCGTGGGCCCAGACCGTCTGGATGAGCCACTTCGACTGCATCACCGACGTGCCCGACGGGTTCACGGTCATCGCGTCCACGGCCGACGCCCCGGTCGCGGCCTTCGAGGGGGGCTCGATCTTCGCGGTCCAGTACCACCCCGAGGTCTCCCACACCCCCCAGGGCCAGCAGGTCTTCGAGCGCTGGCTCGACGCCATTGGGGTGGAGCGGGCCTGGACCATGGAGAACTTCATCGAGGCCCAGGTGGACGCCATCCGGGCCCAGGTGGGCACCGGCCGGGCCATCTGCGGGCTCTCCGGCGGGGTCGACTCGGCGGTGGCCGCGGCGCTGGTGCACGAGGCGATCGGCCACCAGCTCACTTGCGTCTTCGTGGACACCGGGCTGATGCGCAAGGACGAGGGGCAGCAGGTTGTGGAGACCTTCCAGCGATCCCAGGGCATCGAGCTCGTCCACGTGCGCGCCGCCGACGAGTTCTTCGAGCGCCTCGAGGGCGTCATCGAGCCCGAGGCCAAGCGGAAGATCATCGGTGAGCTGTTCATCCGCCTGTTCGAGCGGGCCGCCGGCGGCATCGAGGACGCCCACTACCTGGTCCAGGGCACGCTGTACCCCGACGTCATCGAGTCCGGCAGCGAGCACGCGGCCACCATCAAGAGCCACCACAACGTGGGCGGGCTCCCCGAGGACATGGACTTCGAGCTGGTCGAGCCCCTGCGGTCCCTGTTCAAGGACGAGGTCCGGGCCGTGGGCCACGAGCTGGGCCTGCCCGACGAGATCGTCTGGCGCCAGCCGTTCCCGGGCCCGGGCCTGGGGGTGCGGATCATCGGGGAGGTCACGCCGGAGAAGGTGGCGATCCTCCAAGAGGCCGACGCCATCGTGCGCGAGGAGCTGGCCCGGGCCGGTCTCGAGCGGGAGATCTGGCAGTCCTTCGCGGTGCTGCCCGACATTCGTGCGGTGGGGGTCATGGGTGACGAGCGGACCTACGGGCACCCCTGCATCATCCGGGCCGTCACCAGCGAGGATGCCATGACCGCCGACTGGGCCCGCATCCCCCACGACGTGCTCGAGGCCATGAGCCGGCGGATCATCAACGAGGTCCCCGGCATCAACCGGGTGGCCTACGACATCACCTCCAAGCCGCCCGGCACCATCGAGTGGGAGTGATCGGCGCGGTCGCCGACGCCACCGTGCCCGACCTGGTCGCTTCCTACAGCCGGGCATCGGCGCTCTTCGGTGCGCGGGTGATCGCCATCGGCGACGACCAGTGGGACCTGCCCACCCCGGCCACCGAGTGGATCGTGAAGGCGGTGGTGGCCCACGTGGTCGTGGGCGAGGCCCAGATGCCCGACCTGGTCGCCGGCCGGGCGTTCGAGCCCGTCGACGTCGACGTCGGGGTCCTGGGCCACGATCCGGTCTCGGCGTGGCGGGGTACCGCCCTCAGGGCCATCGACGCGGTGGCCGGTGCCGACCTCGACCAGACGGTGCAGCACCCGCTCGGGACCCTGCCGCTGCACCAGGTGGTGGGCTTCCGGATCACCGAGAACCTGGTCCACGGCTGGGATCTGGCGGTCGCCTGCAGGGACGACATCGAGCTCGATCCCGAGCTGGCGAGCTGGTGTCTGGAGTTCTGGCTGCCGTTGGCCGGCGAGCTGGCGGCATCGGACATGTTCGGGCCCATGCTCGAGCCGGTCGACGACCGTCCGGGGAGCCGGCTGCTGGCCCTGCTCGGCCGGCAGCCTGCGTGACCCCCGCCGCGATCCGCTAACTTCCGTCTCCTATGCGAGCTGGGATCCTCACCGGCGGGGGCGACGTCCCCGGCCTCAACCCCTGTATCAAGGCTGCGGTCGGCCGGGTGGTCGACGGCGGCGGCGAGATCGTCGGCATCCGCCGGGGCTGGGGTGGGTTGCTGCGCTGCAACCCCGACGATCCGGCGTCGATCGCCGAGAACACCCTGCCGCTCGACAAGGCCGCGGTGCGCACGGTGGATCGCACCGGTGGCACCTTTTTGCACACCTCGCGGACCAACCCCAGCCGGGTGCCCGACGAGGACGTCCCCGACTTCCTGCGGGACCAGGTGGAGGGGGAGGGCCCCCACGACCTGACCGAGCACGTGAAGCGGGTGCTGGAGGCCCTCGACCTCGACGTGCTGCTCCCCATCGGCGGCGACGACACCCTCTCCTACGGGCTGCGCATGCACACCGAGGGGGTGCGGGTCATCGCCATCCCCAAGACGATGGACAACGACGTCCACGGCACCGACTACTGCATCGGCTTCTCGACCGCGGTCTCCCGGGGCGTCGAGTTCATCCACAACCTGCGGACCAGCACCGGATCCCACGAGCGCATCGCCGTGGTCGAGCTGTTCGGCCGCTACTCGGGCGAGACCTCGCTGATCACCGCCTACCTCGCCGGCGTGGACCGGGCGCTGATCTCCGAGGTGCCCTTCGACATCGACCGGCTGGCCGAGCTGGTGATCAAGGACCGGGCCAGGAACCCTTCGAACTACGCGATGATCACCGTGTCCGAGGGCGCCACCGTCGAGGGCGGCGACCTGCATCTGTCCGGGGAGGCCGACGCCTACGGCCACCGCAAGCTCGGCGGCATCGGCAGGACCACGGGTGAGCTCCTCAAGGAGCGCACCGGCATCGGCATCGTCCTCCAGGAGGTGGCCTACCTGATGCGGTCGGGCCGCCCCGACAGCCTCGACCTCATGGTGGCGATGAACTACGCGGTGATGGCCGCGGACCTCGCGGGTCGGGGCCAGTCCGGGCTCATGGTGGCGCTGCGCGACGGCCAGTACACCAACGTCCCGATCTCCGTCACGGGCGAGGGGGTCAAGCGGGTCGACGTCGACGAGCTGTACGACGTCGACGAGTACCGCCCCAAGGTCAAGGACGTCGACGGCAAGCCCATGTTCCTCTATTAGGCAGCCTGCGGCTGTCGCAGCCTTCGGCTGCCCGGATGCGTTCGGGTTCGGGCAGGCTCGAGCGCAGGGTTCGTTCGGTTGGACGGCCCGGCTCCGCCGGGGCTCATCGACGTTTCGGCCGGTCAGCGCCGCTGCGCTGCGGTCCGGCCGAGTTCGCAGCGATTCGTTCGCTGTGCTCACGAATCTGCGCGAACCGCGCTTGGCAGCCTGCGGCTGCCGCAGCCTTCGGCTGACTCCACCACGTGGGGTCGTGGACGATTGCGCGTGCGGGCCGTTCGGTTGGACGGCCCGGCTCTGCCGGGGCTCATCGATCGTTCGGCAGGTCGGCGCCGCTGCGCGGC
>JBFKRY010000081.1:0-16322 GCA_041636995.1 Acidimicrobiales bacterium
CGGTCTCGCCGTCACCCGACGCCGCTGGCTGCGTTGCGTCACCTCGGCGTAGGGCTGCGGCTATGCCTTCGGCGCCGCGCCTTGCCAGCGACGCCGGTCTCGGCTGCGACCAGATCAGCATTTCTGCGACACACCACTAGGGTGGCGGCGTGAGGGCACTGGTCTTCGAGCGCAACGAGGTGAGGTACGCCGCGGCTGCGATGGCGTCGCGCCTGGCCCCGGGTGCGGGCGCCCACCTGGGTCCGCTGCACCTGCGAGACATCGACCCGCCCGAGCTGCCCGGCCAGGACTGGCAGCGAGTCCACCCCAGGCTGGCCGGCATCTGCGGCAGCGACCTGGCCACCGTCGACGGCAAGTCGTCGCGCTACTTCGAGCCCCTGGTGTCGTTCCCGTTCGTGCCCGGCCACGAGGTCGTGGGCACCCTGGACGACGGCACCAGGGTGGTGCTCGAACCCGTGCTCGGCCCGAGCTGTCGGGGTGAGCCGCCACCGTTCGAGGGCGCAGCCCTCGGCGACGGCGACGACTACGGCTACCTGCTCGGCGGCCCCATCGACGACGGCATCCAGACCGGCTACTGCGCCAGCACCGGCGGCGGCTGGGGCGCCGAGCTGGTCGCCCACCGGGCCCAGTTGCACGTGGTCCCCGACCACCTCGACGACGAGGCCGCGGTGATGATCGAGCCCACCGCCGGCGGGGTGCACACCGCGTTCAAGGCCCGGATCGAGCCCGGCGACACCGTGGTCGTCCAGGGTGCAGGAACGATGGGGCTGTGCGCGCTGGCGGCGATCCGGCGTCACACCGACGCCGGCACCGTGGTCGCCGCGGCCAAGTACCCCCACCAGCAGCAGCTCGCGAGCGAGCTCGGCGCCGACCTCGTCGTCGAGCCTGGCGAGCTCAAGCGAGCGGTCCGCCGGGTGACCGGCTGCCGCATGATCGGCCACGATCTCAGCGGCGGGGCCGACGCCACCATCGACGCAGTCGGGTCTGCGGCGTCGATCACCGCGTCGCTCTCGGTCACCAGGCCCCGGGGCCGGATCGTGCTCCTGGGCATGCCCGGGGTGACCAAGCTTGACCTCACCCCCCTCTGGCATCGGGAGACGGAGCTGGTCGGGTCCTACACCTACGGCACCGAGCGCCTGCCCGACGGCAGCGCCGCCAACAGCTTCCAGCTGGCGTTCGACCTGGTGGCGTCCGCCGACCTGGGGCGGCTGGTCTCGGCCACCTACCCGCTCGACCGCTACCGGGACGCGCTGCGCCACGCCGCCGAGGCCGGGCCCCGAGGGGCGGTCAAGGTGGCGTTCGACCTGCGCGGCGAGCGCCACTGACCGGCGATGACCGCCCGCCTGGTCGCTGCGGCGCGGACTCCATGGTCGCTACGGCACGGGCCGCTGGCGGCGACCGCGCCCCACGTCCTGCTGCAGATCGCGCTGGCCGGGGTGGCCGACCGGCTCGGACCCGCGTCGTCGGCCATCGACCGGGTCCTGGTCGCGTGCGACCCCGGTGTGGGCGCCCAGGACCTGAACATCGCCCGGCGGGCGGGGAAGGAGCTGGGCTGGGACGAGGTGCCGGCGCTCACCATCGACGGGCAGGGCGTCGCCGGCCTGGGTCTGGTCGGCCTGGCGTGCTCCCTGCCGGGTCGCACGGTGGTGGCCGGGATCGACGCCACCAGCATCGTCCCGCCGGGGGCCGGGCTGGTCCGTGACTACGGCCGGCCGACCATGGACCAACCGGAGGTGTCCTGGCTCGAGGAGACGGCTGCCCGCCGGGGCCTCAACCGGGCTGCGCTCGATCACGTGGCCAAGCTGGCCCGAGCCGACCGAGGGGCGGAGCCGGCGGCGCTGGTGCCGGTGGCCACCCCGGGTGGGGACATCGGCTCCGACGTCGGCGACGAGCGCGAGCTCGGCGACGACCTGGCGCCCCTGGTGGGGCCCGACGGACTCCAGACCGCCCGGCACCTGGCCGAGTACGCCGACGGGGCCGCGGCGGTGGTCGTCGAGGGCGGCGCCCGGACGGGGCGGACGATCACCGGTGCCGAGCTGGTGGCCCGACCCGACGACGACGTGCTCGGGTGGCTGGCGATGCGAGGCGCTCGAACCGCTGCCGACGAACGGGCCGTAGTGGCCGAGCCGAGCGCGGTGGTGCTGGCCCTGCTGGCCGACGACGACGTGGAGCCAGCCCTCGACGGCGTCCCGTCGGTGCTGTCCCTGGGCTCGAGCCCGTCCACCAACGGTCTGCGCATGCTGGTCGACGCGGTGCACTCGGTGCCGGGACGGTGCACGGTGATCGAACGGGGCCGTCACGGGCAGTTGTCGTCGGTCTCGATCGACGCGTCGTAGCCTGGCAGTGACATGGCGACCGTCATCAGCGTGCTGGTGGCCATCGTGGCTGCCTACGTCATCTTCCGACTGGGGTTGGCCGTCCTGCGCGCCCTGGCCACCCCGCTGCCCGAGCCACCCCCGCCGGGCGAGCTGCGCAAGGTGAAGATCAGGTACCGGTGCTCGGTCTGCGGCACCGAGGTCCGGATGACGGTGGCGACCCACGAGGACCCCGAACCGCCCCGCCACTGCCAGGGCGAGATGGACCTGGTGGCCCCCATCGAGTGAGCCTGCGATCGCGGGCCCCCATCGAGTGAGCCTGCGATCGCGGGCCCACATAGCAGCTCGACCCGAGAATCCCGTATCCGGAGGTGCAAGACATCGTCCGGACTTGTGGGCTCGAGCCCACGGAGGTGTGGACATGGTTGCCGGTGTTCAGGGTGTGTGACGTGGGGAAACAGCGCGGTTGTCCACAGGGAGGGGATAAGTCTGGGGACAAATCACAGACGTGTGATTCGCACCGGCGGCGGTCAGCGGCGAGTCAGGTAGAGGTCAGGCGCGATTCAGCTTCGGGTCAGCCGCAAGCGATCCCAGCGGCGGCCGGCGGGCGCGAGATCAGTGGGAGGTCAGTGGTAGGTCAGTGGTACTGGGTGGCCGTCATGATGCCGGCCAGGATCAGCCCGAGGCCGCCCACCAGGTACCAGTTGTTGGTGCCGCCGGGCAGCAGATCCACGTAGTTGAGGATGATCATCAGCGCCCCGATGCCCAACAGCGCGAACATCAGCACCGGTACCCACAGGGGGCTGACCTTGTGGCCCGAGTGGGCGTAGCTGGCTGATGTCAGCACCTTCTCGCCCTGGGGCCTGGTCCCCTTCTCGGTCACTCGACTGTTCGGCACGCGGTGCTTCGGAGGCTTGCCCATGAGCGCCGATGATACCGCTCCCTCCGCTGCGGGCCAGGCGCACCGGCGCCGACCGGTAGCCTGCGTCCCGATGGCCCCGCGCGTGCTCGTCGTCGACAACTACGACTCCTTCGTCTACATCCTGGTGCAGTACCTGGGGGAGCTCGGCGCCGAGCCCGTCGTCCACCGCAACGACGCCATCACCGTCGAGGAGGCGGTCGCCCTCGATCCCGACCGCATCCTGATCAGCCCGGGCCCGGGGACCCCCGACGACGCCGGCGTCTCCCTGGCGCTCATCGAGCGGTTCACGGGCCACACCCCGATCTTCGGCGTGTGCCTGGGGCTGCAGTGCATCGGCCAGGGCTTCGGGGCCACGGTGGTCCGGGCCCCCGAGGTCATGCACGGCAAGACGTCGCTGATCGACCACCGCGGTGCCGGGGTCTTCACCGGCCTGGCGTCACCGCTGGAGGCCACCCGCTACCACTCGCTCATGGTCGACCCGGCCACGGTTCCACCCGTCCTGGAGGTGACCGCCACCTCGGCCGACGGTCTGGTGATGGGGCTGCGCCACCGGGAGGCGCCGGTGGAGGGAGTGCAGTTCCACCCGGAGTCGATCCTCACCGCCTCCGGTCACGCCATCATCGAGAACTTCCTGGCCGCCTGAGGAGCCCTACTCCTCTTCGTCGGGCTCGGGCGTGGGCGTGGGGTCGGGCTCGACGCCCACGCAGATGGTCACGCTCATACCCACCTCGATCTCGACGCCGCCACTGGGCGTCTGCTCGATGACCTGGCCGGGGACCTGGGTGTCGGGGTCGTCGATGATGCACACGTCCGGGACCGCCCGTAGCCCGTCGGCCTCGAGGACCCGGGCCGCCTCCTCCGCGGTCAGGCCCAAGACGTTGGGCACCCGCACCACCCCGGGCCCCGACGAGACCAGCAGTCGGATGATCTCCCCGGGCTCGAGCTCGTTGCCGGCGCTGGGGTCGGTACCCACCACGAAGCCCTCGCGGATGTCCTGGCTCTCCACCCGCTCGATCTCGACGATCCAGCCCAGCTCCTCGAGGATCCGGACCCCGTCGGCCTCGGCCTGGCCCTCGATGTTGGGGATCTGGATGGCGCCGGGGCCGCCCGACACCCGCAGGAGGATCTCGGACTCGACGTCCACCTCCTCGTTGGCCGACGGCACCTGCTCGACGACGATCCCCTCCTCCTCATCGGCCTCGACGGTCTCGGTCCGGATGTTCTCGAATCCGGCGGCGGCGAGGGTCACCCGGGCATCGGCCTCGGTGAGGCCGACCACCGACGGCACCGGTTTGGCGTCGGGCCCGACAACCACGACCAGGTCGACCGGGTCGCCCTCCTCGACCTCGGTGCCGGCCTCGGGGTCCTGGCCGATCACCAGGTCGACCGGGAAGTCCGAGCTCTCCTCGGTGGTGATCTGGCCCACCCGCAGCCCCGCCTGCTCGAGACGGGCGATGGCCTCCTGCCGGTCAAGCTGCACCACCTGGGGGACCCGCACCATGGTGGTGACGTCGTCGGCGCCGCCGCCGCCGTCGTCGCTGGTGACGTTGATGAGCACGATGATGAGGGCGATCAGCACCCCGAGGAGCACGGTGCTCAGCAGGACCCACAGCCAGGTCCGGCGGTCGGGCTCGTCGTAGTCGTAATACGGGTCGTAGGGCTCGGGCTCTCGCGGACCCCGGACCACCTGGGGCGGTGGGGCCACCTGGCCCATCTGGGTGGTTGCCGACTGGGAGTCGTCCGGGTAGGCACCGTACCCCGCGGGGGCGTAGGGCCCGCCGGCCGGGTACCCGGGGGCGACCGGCGTCACCGGGGGGGCGCCCGGCGGCGCCTGGCCGGGCCCACCCGAGATGGGCACCACCGGCGGGGCACCGGTGTCCGAGGAGGCCGCCGCCGGGGGAGCCGGCGACGGGGAGATCGTGTGCTCCCCGGCCAGGAACCGGCGCAGATCGGACTGCAGGTCCGAGGCCTGGGGATAGCGCCCCGCGGGATCCTTGTTCAGCAGCTTGGCGGTGATGGCCTGGATGGCCTCGGGGATGCCCGGGCGCCGGGCCCCGACGGGGTCGGGGGTCTCCTGGACGTGTTTGTAGGCGATGGCCACCGGGTTCTCGCCCGTGAACGGCGGCGACCCCGTGAGCATCTCGTAGAGCACCACGCCCAGCGAGTAGAGGTCGCTACGCCCGTCGAGGGGCTGACCCTGGGCCTGCTCGGGGGAGAAGTAGGTGGCGGTGCCCATGACCGCGCCGGTCTGGGTGAGCTTGGACTGGCCGCCGCCGGAGATGGCCTTGGCGATCCCGAAGTCGGCCACCTTCACGTGGCCGCTGGGCGTGACCATCACGTTGCCCGACTTCATGTCGCAGTGCACGAAGTCGTTCTTGTGGGCGAAGCCCAGGGCCGCGGCCATCTCGCTGGCGATCTCGGCGGCCCGGACGGGGTCGAGGGGGCCCTCGTCGCGGATGACCTCTGACAGGCTCCGCCCCTGCACGTACTCCATCACGATGTAGTAGGTGCTGCCCTCGCGGCCCCAGTCGTAGACCCCGACGATGTTGGGATGGCTGAGGTTGGCGGCGCTCTGCGCCTCGCGCCGGAACCGCTCCACGAAGCTGGGGTCGGCGGCGAGCTGGGGGAAGAGCACCTTGACCGCCACCGGCCGGTCCAGCAGCTGGTCCTTGGCCAGGAACACCTCGGCCATCCCCCCCTTGGCCAGGCGCCGGTGGAGCTCGTAGCGGCCGCCGAAGACGGTGGGTCCCTGCTCGGACATAGCTCAACGAGTCTAGTGGTCGGGCCTGCGTGAACGGCTGCAGGGAGGGGCGTCCCGCGGGGTCATCCGCGGGCCTCCAGAGCCGCCGCCAGCACCGCTCGGGCGACGGGCGCGGCCACCGACCCGCCGGTCTGCTGGCCCCCGCCGGGCACCGACTCCACGATGACCGCGACCGCGACCGACGGCTCGGCACCGGGCGGCCCGGCGAAGCCGATGATCCACGCGTGGGTGTCGTCGGGGCGGGACGCATCCACCTGCGCGGTGCCCGTCTTGCCGCCCACCTCGAAGCCCGGTATCTGGAGGCCGGTGGCGGTGCCGCTGGTGGCCGTGGTCACCATCGCCGAGCGCAGCCGGCCGGCGTCCCGGGTCGACAGCACCTGGCGCCACACCCGGGGCCGGTACTGCTCGACCAGCCCGCCCTGTTGATCGCGCAGCTCGGCCATCAGGTGCGGCTCCATGATGATGCCGTTGTTGGCGATCGCCGCCGCCACCAGCGCCATCTGCAGGGGCGTGGCCTTCACGTCGAACTGGCCGATCCCCGACTGGGCCAGCGCCGGGGTGTTCTCGACGATCGGCACCGGCGGCTCGCCGTCGGTCTGGCCCACTCGGGCCCCGAAGTCGGTCGGGAAGTTGGACGCCACCGCCCCGGGCAGGTCCAGCGGGGGCACCGAGTTGAAGCCGAAGCGCTCGGCGACCTCGATCATGGGCTCGGGGCCCACCACCTCGGCGGCCAGCTCCGCGAAGGCGGTGTTGCAGGAGATGCGCAGGCTCTCGAGGATGTCGCCGCCGCAGCTGCCGCCCCCGAAGTTGCGCAGGGGCACGGTGGTCAACGGGGCCACGTACTCGCTGCGAGACGGGAACACCGGGTCGGCCATGGTGGCCGCGTCCGAGGCCAGGGCCGCCGCCGCGGTGACCACCTTGAAGGTGGATCCGGGGAAGAAGATCTCCCGGTACATCCGGGCCAGGCGGGGATCCTCGTCGTTGGGGAGCTCCTCCAGCCGGTTCCAGCGCCTCTCGGCCCGCTTCAGGTCGACCGACCCCAGGACTGTCGGGTTGTAGGACGGGTAGCTCCAGAAGGCGATGATCTCCCCGTTACGGGGATCGATGGCCACCACCGACCCGCGGCGCTCGCCGAGGGCGGCCCGGGCGACGGTCTGCACCTCGTGGTGGATGGTGATGGTGAGGTTGGCCGTGGTGTCGGTGTCGCGGAACAGGTCGGAGAGGCTGCCGAACTGCTGCTCGGTGGTCTGGCCGGCCAGCTCCTCGTTGTACTGGCGCTCGAGCCCGTCGGCGCCGAACTGGAACGAGAAGTACCCGGTGCTGTGGGCGTAGAGCTCACCCTCGGGGTAGACGCGCTCCCGCTCGAGGTCGTCGTCCACCTCCACCGATCGGGCCACCACGGTGCCGTCCCGGGTGAAGATGCTGCCCCGCTCGCGGCTGAAGTCCCGCTCGATCTGGCGGTTGTTGGCGGGGTTGGCCTGCAGCTGCTCCTGGTCGAGGATGTGGATCCGGTTCAGCTGCACGAACAGGGCGACGAAGCAGACGATGAGGCCCACGCCCAGGAATCGGATCTGGGTGTTCACGCGGCCACCCCGGCCCGTTGCCCGGCCGCGGCCTCAAGGCGGCGCTGGGCGCTGTCGTCGGAGATCCGCAGCAGCAGGGCCACCAGGACCCAGTTGGCGAGCAGCGACGAGCCCCCGTAGCTGACGAAGGGCAGGGTCACCCCGGTGAGGGGCAGGACCCGGATCACCCCGGCGATGATGATGAAGGCCTGGAAGCCCAACAGCATGGTGAGCCCGGTGGCCAGGAGCTTCTCGAAGGGCCGCTCGGCGGTGATGGCCACCCGCAGCCCGCTGCCGATCATCAACAGGAACGCCACCAGGATCGCCGTGGAGCCGGCCAGTCCCAGCTCCTCGCCGATGATGGCGAAGATGAAGTCGGTCTCGACGGCCGGGATGTTGGCGGTGTTGGGGCTGCCCACGCCGAGCCCGGTGCCGGTGAGCCCCCCGTCGGCGAGCGCGAAGGCGCTCTGGGTGACCTGGAACCCCTCGCCGAAGGGGTCGTCGAAGGGGTCGAGCCACACCTCGACCCGATCCTGCACGTGACCGAAGCGACTGTAGGCCAGGGCCGCGCCGCCCGCGAAGAGCACCAGACTCATCGCCAGGTACGACGGGCGCTCGGTCCCCACCCACAGCATGACCACGAAGAGCGCGAAGAACAGCAAGGACGAGCCCAGGTCCTTCTCGGCCACCATCACCAGCACGGACGCGCCCCAGGCGAGCAGGATGGGTCCCAGGTGGCGGGCCTCGGGGATGGCCATGCCCAACAGGCGGGTGCTCGACAGGGCCAGCACCTCGCGCTTGTCGACCAGGTAGCCGGCGAAGAAGATCGCCAGCGCGATCTTGGCGAACTCGCCGGGCTGGAAGTTGATGGGCCCGACCGAGACCCAGATGCGGGCCCCGTTGATCTCCGAGCCCAGGACCGGGACCAGGGGCATGACCAGCAGGCCGATCCCCACCAGCATCAGGGTGTACCGGTACTGCTCCAGCCAGCGGGCCGGCCGCACCACGACCAGGGTGGCGATGAACGCCCCCACGCCGAGCAGGGTCCAGGTGGCCTGGAGGCCGGCCAGGTCCTCGTCGAGGCGGGCGATGAACACGTAGCCGAAGCCGTTCAACAGCCCGGCCAGCGGCAGCAGCACCGGATCGGCCTCGGGAGCCAGCCGGCGGGTGGCCACGTGCGCCACCAGCAACAACCCCAGGATCACGCCCAGGAAGGGCACGATGTTGGCCGGGATCTCCGAGAGCCGGCCGAGGGTGGCCAGCACGTACGACGCCACGATCACGATCGCGGCCATGAGCAGCAGCGCCAGCTCGGTGTTGCGGCGGCGCAGCATCAGCCGTCGGGATCGCTGCCGCCGAGGGCCCGGCTCTCGAGCTCGGCCAGGTAGTCCCGGGCGGCGTCGAGGGACCCGAATTCGGGATTGGCGTCCACCTCGAGGGCCAGCGCGTCGGTGAGGTCGACCCGCAGGAACGGGGTGGGCTCCTCGACCGTGGGATCGAACCACAGGACCCCGCCGGGGCGGCCCTGATAGATCACGATCTGGTCCTGGTCGAAGCCCACGTAGTAGTTGTCGCGGGCGTAGGTGCCCACCAGCCAGATCCCGGCGCCCAGGATCACGACCACCACCGCGATGGAGATCAGCGAGCGACGCCGGCTGCCCCGGGGGCGCTGGTACGCCTCGCCCTCGTCGACCTCGTCGACCTCGCCGGCCTCGGCCGGGGCGCCGTCGTCGACCGCCACCGGGCGCGGGTCCGGCATCACGTCGGGGTCGAGGCCCTCGGGCGCGCTCACGTGGGGCGCCGCGGCGGCGGCCTCGTCGAAGTCGGCCTTCCCCTCGTCGACCCGCACCACCAGCACCGTCACGTTGTCCCGGCTCCCGGACTCGTGGGCCAGCCGGACCAGGTCGTCGACGGTCTCCTCGGGGTCGTCCAGTCGGCGCATCGACGCTGCGATCTGGGCGTCGGTGACCTCGTCGACCAGCCCGTCGCTGCAGAGCAGGTAGCGGTCACCGGCGCGGGCCGGGAGCTCCCAGTAGTCGACGAACAGGTCGTCGCCGACCCCGAGGGCCCGGGTCACGATGTTGCGCTGGGGATGCTGCGCGGCCTGCTCGGGCGACAGGCGCCCGGCGCGGACCAGGTTGCCGACGAAGCTGTGGTCCTGGCTGATCTGGGTGAGCTCACCGTCGGCGAAGCGGTAGATGCGGGAGTCGCCCACGTTGACCAGCCCCAGGGTGTCGCCGTCGTGAGCGAGGCGGGCGAGGGCGCACAGGGTGGTGCCCATGCCCAGCAGCTCGGGGTCGGCCTCGGCTCGTTCGATGATGGCCTCGTGGGCGTCACGGACCCGGTCGATCAGGTGGTCGAGGGTCATGGCCTCCGCGACGGGCTCGGCGAACACCTCGACCGCGACCGCCGACGCCACCTCGCCGCCCCGGTGGCCGCCCATGCCGTCGGCCACGACGAACAGCCCGTCCTCGGCGTGGACCGCGTCCTGGTTGATCTCCCGGACCCGGCCCACGTCGGAGCGGAACCCCCAGGTGAAGCGGGCCGCGCTCATGACAGCTCGAGGACGACGTTGCCGATCTGGATGCGGTCGCCGGGGTGGAGGCGCTCGGGACCGGAGACGGGGTCGCCGTTGTGGTAGGTGCCGTTGGTGGAGCCCAGGTCCTCGACGTAGTAGGCCCCGTCCTGGCCGAAGATCCGGGTGTGCAGCTGGGACACGTAGGTGTCGTCGAGGACGACGGTGCAGCCCGGGGCACGACCCATCGTCATCTCCGCGCCGAGGGGGTAGCGGCCGCCGGCGAGGTCGGGCGGCTCCACGATGGCCACGGTGGTGAGCTCGCGCCGGCGGGGCTTGGGCTCGCGGCGGCGCCCGCCACGGGCCCGGGCGGGGCCGCGCGGCCCCACCGGGACCCGTGCTGGCACCGGGGCCCGCAGCTCGGTCCAGACCGCCCAGATGACCCGCAGGAAGAACAGGTACAGCAGGGCGAGCAGACCGAGCTTCAAGAGATCCAGGAGTTGCTCGGACACAGCGGCGACAGCCTAATTCTCGTCGGCCGCGCGGACCCGGCGGGCGGGCTCAGCGGCCACGCCAGCGGGGCGTGCGCTTCTCCCTGGCGCCGGCCCGGCCCTCGGCGGCGTCCTCGGTGGCGTTGGCCACCAGGCGCATGGTCTCGCCGAAGCGGACCGCCTCGACCCAGCCCATGTCCTGGGTGCGCACTGCCACCTCCTTGGTGGCCCGGGCCGCGAGCGGGGCGGACCGGCAGAGCCGGTCGGCGAGGTCCCGGGCCTGCCCCAGCAGCTCATCGTGGGGAACCACCTTCCAGACCAGGCCCATCTCCCGGGCCCGCTGGGCGTCGACGGGCTCGCCGATGAGCAGCAGCTCCATGGCGTCGGCCCAGCGCAGCCGCCGGGGTAGCCGGATCGAGCCCACGATGGTGGGGGTGCCGATGCGGACCTCGGGGTAGGCGAAGGTGGCCCGGTCGCTGGCGATGACGAAGTCGCAGAAGGTGACCGCGGTGAGGCCGTAGCCGATGCAGGGGCCGTTCACGGCGGCGATGGTGGGCTTGAAGAGCTCGAGGCCGCTCTCGAAGCTGTTGATGGTGGGCTTCTCCCAGAACGTGCCCGGGAAGGTGCCCACGCTCCCCTTCGGGTCGACCAGGTCGGCGCCGGCGCAGAACGCCTTGCCCGAGCCGGTGACGATGGCGACCCAGGCGTCCTCGTCGCCGAGGAACCGGTCCCAGGCGGCGTTCAGCCCGTCGCGCATGGCCCCGTTCACCGCGTTGAGCCGGTCGGGCCGGTTGTAGGTGATGGTGACGACGTGGCCGTCCTTGTCGTAGAGGACCGGGTCGTCGCGGGCGTCGTCGCTCATCGGGTCGTCGCCGCGCTCAGCTGGCTTCGAAGCGGATGGGGATGCCGCCGAACCGGAGGACGTCGCCGTCGCGGAGCTGGCGCTCGGCGATGCGCTCGCCGTTGACGAAGGTGCCGTTGGTGGAGCCCAGGTCCACCAACCGGAAGCCGGTGCCGTAGGGTCGGATCTCGGCGTGGTGGCGGCTGACGTTGCCGTCCTCGAGCACCAGGGTGCAGTCACCCAGGCGGCCGATGGAGACGATGGCCTCGCCGAGCACGATCCGTTGGCCGTCGGGCAGGACCAGCGAGCCCGGGGCCATGCCGCCCTCGCCCTCGCGGAGGCTGGCGGCCACGCGGAAGCTCCCGGTCTTGAGCGCAGGTTCCACGACGATCTGGACGTCGACCGGGCCGAGGAACGTGTACTGCTCGTCGCGGGCGTGCTCGCGTGCCGCGTCGGCCAGCTCCCGGCGCAGCGACTCGGTGACCTCGCCGAGACGCTCGGCGTCGGCCGGGGCCAGGGCGACCACGTAGTGGTTGGGCGCCACCCGCTCTCCGTTGACGCCGATCGAGCGGTTGGTCTCCATCTCCCGCACCAGCCGCCGGCCCAGCTCCACGGGCTTGACGCCGCTGCGGAAGACGCGGGAGAAGGTGCCCTCCACCAGGCGCTCCACGCTGCGCTCGAATGCTCGGATGCCCATCTCGTCCGCTCCGGTCCGCTGTGGGGCCACGATAGTGACCCGCCCGGCCGCTGCGGACGGCGCCCCGGCGATCGGCCGGAGACGCGGCGAGGCCAACGCAGTAGGGTGCGGTTTCGGCGGCCGCGCACAGAGGTGTCCTATGGCGGGAGCAACCACTCGGCAGCGTTACCTCGATTCCGTGGTGGAGACCATGCTCGACTCCGGTCGGACCGACCTCTCGCTGGTGGTGCTCGCCGAGGCCGCCGGCACCAGCGACCGGATGCTGGTGTACTACTTCAAGACCCGGGAGGCGCTGCTGACCGAGGCCGTGAAGACCATCCGGGCCCGCCGCCGCAAGGAGCTGACCCAAGCGTTGGCGGGGGTGCCCCGCAGTCGGCCGGTCGCCGACGGCCTGCGTGATGCGCTGCGCTGGCTGAGCGGGGAGGAGAACGCCTGCGCCACCCGCCTCTTCTACGACGCTGCCGGCCGGGGGTTCCGCGCCGAGGCCCCGTTCCGGGAGTTCCTGGAGGGGGCCATCCAGGACTCGCTCGACGAGGCCGCTCTCACCGCCCGCCGCCTGGGGGCCGGGGAGACCGACGCCCGGACGTTCGCCACCATGTTCTCGGCCCTCGCCACGTCGCTGGCGTGCGATCGCCAGGTCACCGGCGACCACGAGCGGGTCGACCGGGCCATCGACGCCGCCGCCGACGCCCTGGCCCTCAGCCTGGGCGTTCCCGTCTGAGGGGACCGGCTACCGCCTTCGGCCGGCGGGCCGGTACGCTCTATCTCTCCACTCGCGCGAGTGGCGGAATTGGCAGACGCGCAGGCTTCAGGTGCCTGTGTCCTTCGAGGACGTGAGGGTTCAAGTCCCTCCTCGCGCACGACGCTGACAGCCGGAGGGTCTTGCTGGAGCTCTCCGGAGTCGCAGCCAGGGCAAGCTGCCGACCCACCAGGCGGCGTTACGCGCGGCGATAGCGAGCGGCTGGGCCGTCCGAGTTCGCCGGGAGTGGGGTGCGTTGGCCGTCAACCCGCTGGGGTGTTATCGACCGCCCGCCCTGCGCGCCGGGCCGCCTAAGCGCCCGATCAGACGTGCCGATCAAGTGCGGGTGGACGTGGCCTGCGCAGGGCGGCGTTCAAGAGCGGCTTCGATCGCCTCTGCAACGAGGTCGCCGACAGCTCGGATCGGATCGGTCGTTCGCGTGGTGCGGCTGAGCACGAACGCTCCTTCGACGATGGTCACGAATGCTGTCGCGAGACTGTCGGCTGCATCCTCGTCGATGCCGGCGTCTACGAGGAACCGTTGCGCCGAAGTGATCCACGAGCCGAACGCTTCCTCGGCTGCAAGGCGCAGCGGTTCGCTCGTGTTGGCAACTTCTCTCGCGATGGTCCCGATGGGGCAGGGGTCGATGTACCCGGACTCCTCGAGGACTTGGGCAGCGCCGGCGAAGAAGTCGTGAAAGCCCCGGACCGGGTCGGCTGGGTCGCTGGCGAATGACTCGAAGAGCTCGCAGTACACCGAGCCGGTCGTTCCGATGACGGCGACTCCGAGCGCTTCTTTGCCGCCGGGGAAGAAGTGGTAGATCGATCCGATCGTCGCTTCCGACGCTGCGGCGATCTGCTTCAGCGAGGTGGCGTTGTACCCGTGGCGTCGGAACAGCTCGCTGGTCGCAGTGATGATCCGGTCTCGAGTATCGGTCACCTCGCCCAGTGTAGAGCTGAGTCTCACGATTAGAGTGTTCGTTCTAGGCGCGAAGAGGACGACGATCCATGTACAAGGCAACGGTGCGGGCGCTCCTGCGACGCGGCATTCGACGACTGAACGACGGCGACTACTCATTGATGCTCAAGATGGCCCACCCCGATCTGGAGCTGGCGTTCCCTGGGGACCACTCGTGGTCAACGATGTTCCGCCCGCAGGTGCTCGGCCGAGACCGACACGTGACCCATCGAGGCATCGACGAGGTCGTGGCGTTCGCCGACCGCTTCGTAGCCGAGGGTGTCCAATTCGAGGTCGAGGACGTCCTCGTCAACGGCCCGCCCTGGAACACACGCATCGCCGTTCGCGTCCGTGACTACATCCCCGGTGCCGACGGCGCAGCTGACGTGTACAACAACCGCGCCATCCTGTTCCAGGAGATCAGATGGGGACGCCTGACCCGATGGGAGACATATGAGGACACCCAACGAGTCGCCGACTGGGACGCCCGCCAAAGTCAAGACGATCGATAACCACGTCAGAGCAAGCTGCTGGCAGCCACGCAGAACCGGCAGTATCCGAGCGGCCACCGACGACTGGGGGTAGTCGTCGGTGACTTCGCCCGGTGGTCAGCGGCTGGCGCCGGCGACGAAGGTGGAGACGATGTAGGTGGCGTGCCGGTCGAGAGATCCTCGACCGCGGTCATAGCGCATCGTCGTTCTGGGGTCGGCGTGGGCGGCGGCTTCTTGGACGTCGCGTAGTGGCACTCCGGCGTCGAGAGTGCGGTGATGAAGGAGTGTCTGAGCGAGTGGGGGCTGATCCGCTTGTCGATCCCGGCTCGTTTGGCCAGCCGTCGCACGATCCTCGCGGCGGCGTGGCGGTCGAGGCGTCGGGTGCCGTCGTGGTTCAAGAAGATCGGCCCCGAGTCGCGTTCGCCGATGTAGAGATCGAGCGCCCGAGCGGTGCGCGGTGACAGGGGGATGGTGTCGGTCTTGCCGCCCTTGCGCTGAATGAACAACGTGCGGTGGCCTCGGTTCACGTCGAGGTTGTCCACGTCGGCGCCGAGGGCCTCGGAGATCCGCAACCCTTTCAACGCCAACAGGCACGCCAGCGCGTGGTCCCTGCCGCCCGAGAGCCCAGCCTGCACCAGGAAGGCGCCGAGCTCATTGCGATCTAACCCGAGCGTGGAGGACTCGTAGTTCTGCTTGGGACGGCGAACGTGGGCGGCCGGGTTGTGGTCGATGAGCCGCTCCTGGGAGCAGTAGCGATAGAAGCCACAGATCGTCGAGAGTCGGCGGCCGCTGGTCGCGGCGCCTTGTGCTCGGACTCGCACCAGCGGGCGTAGAGCTCGATGTGGGCCCGCTCGACGGAGAAGACGTCGAGTCCGGCGCTGTCGAGCCAGCCGACCCACTGGCGCAGGTCGAGCCGGTAGGCCTCCAAGGTGGCACCCGAGTAACCGGCCAAGAACCCGCCGATGGCTTGATTGATTCGCTGGCGGATGGGATCGACGTCGACCAGGACGAGCTGGCCGACCGTGTCACGGCGATGTGTTGTCGCGTGCATGGGTTCTCCTTGTGTTGGCGGAGAACCCAGGCGACCAGCGCTGTCGGCGTGCATCAAGGTAACTTGAGAGGTGTGGATCCGGTGATCTTGGCCAGCGCACGCCGACACGGGGTCACCGACGACCACATGTCGCACGCCTACCGCAACCCGATCCGAGTGTTTGACCTCGGCGACCTCACCATGCTCATCGGCCCCGACAGCTCAGGCCGGCTTCTCGAAATCGGGGTCGCCGAGGCTGAGGGCGTCGAGTTCATCGTTCACGCCATGCCAGCCCGACCCAAGTTCTTGGAGACCTGACCATGCCCCGATCGATCCAAGAGATCCTCGACCACGCCGACGAACTCGCCAGACGGTTCGAAGACTACGAACCCGACCCCAACGACGAACGTCCCGTCGAGGAGTACCTCCTCGAACGCGCCGCGCTGGCGCGGGCCCGCGGTGAGCGCCAGATCGTCGAAGCCGTCACCGCCGCACGGGCCAAGGGCATCTCCTGGCAGCGCATCGGCGAACTCCTCGGCACCTCAGCCCAAGCCGCCCAACAGCGATACGGATCGGTCATCGAGACCAGCTGACCCGCCCCAGGAACGCTCAGGACGTGCCGATCCTGAGCGGGTCCTTCGGTCCGAGGGTCGGAGCGGATATGGGTGCCCGGCGCGTCGTGCCCGCTCGGTCGTCAACTGGTCCGAGTACTAGCGAACCGACCTCTAGCTTTGCCCGGTGGGGGGTCGAGTGATTCAGTAGGAGCGGATTCCGCGCGCGAGGGGAAGGGGTTCGAGATGGCGGCAAGCGACACGACCGAACAGGCCCCACAAGTGGACGAAGGTTCGAAGGAGACGCGCCGGCGACCGGTAGTTCTCGTACTCGTAGCGATCATCGCGCTGTTGGTGGGCGGCGTTGCGGGCTGGCTGCTGCGAGGGTCTGACAGCGATTCCACCTCGGCCGCACCGGCCAGGGTCGAGGAACTGTTGACCGATTACGCC
>JBFKRY010000082.1:0-16215 GCA_041636995.1 Acidimicrobiales bacterium
CATGGCCCGCACCGTGGCCGACGTCCGCCTCGGCCTGCAGATCCTGGCCGGACGACACTGGCGCGATCCCCACTCGGTCCCGGTGCCGCTCGATCCCCCGGCGCCGGGGAGGCGACGGGTGGCGCTGGTCGCCGAGCCGCCCGGCGGCGACACCGATCCCCGGGTGGCCGAGGTCGCCCGCGCCGCGGGCCGGGCCCTCGGGGGCGCCGGCTGCGTGGTCGAGGAGGTCGACCCTCCGCGCTACGAGGAGGTCATCGAGCTCTGGCGGGGTCTGGTCCTGGGCGATGTCCAGCTGGCCCTGCCGCTGCTGGAGCCGATGCTGTCGGCGCCCACGATCGAGTTCCTGCGCATGGCCGGGGAGACCGAGGCCCCGCCGTCGCTGGAGACCGCGGCCATGTCGTGGATGCAGCGCCAGGCGCTGATGCGGGACTGGGCGGGGTTCTTCACCGAGTGGGACGTGCTCGTCACCCCCACCTGGACCCAGCTCCCCTTCCGGCACGGGGCCGACGCCGAGTCCGCCGACGCTGCGCTGGCAACACTCCTGCAGGCCCGGCCGGTGATGCCGGCCAACGCCCTCGGCCTGCCGTCGGCTGCAGTGCCCGCCGGGCTGGTCGACGGCCTCCCGGTGGGGGTGCTGGTGAACGGCCCGGCCTGGGGTGAGCTGCTCTGCCTCGAGGTGGCCGAGCTCGTCGAGGGGGCCGGGCTGGCGCCGGAGACCCCGATCGATCCGATCACCACGAGGTGACCAAGGTCCGTGGACCAGCCCCCGTCGCTGGTCCAGGCTGCTGGAGATGAGCGAGTTCCGCGTCCAGGCGCACCGTCTCCTCGGCGACGGCGAGCCCCCCGAGACCCTCTGGGTGGTGCACAACGAGGGCACGCTCGCGATGGTCGAGCGCCGGCCCGAGCCCCACCTGGACCTGGGCAACCACTACGACTGGCTGCTCGCGGCCGGGCCCAACCAGCTGGGCCTGTTCCGGCTGCGGGGCCCGCTGCTGCGCCCCGAGGACATGGTCCTGCGCTCCGGCTACGGCCCCCTGGCGCTGGGCGTGACCGACATCGGCAGCCTGGCCCGGACCCGCCACCTGGCGATCTGGAGCACGGATGGCTTCTGGTTCGCGGTGACCGCGCACCTGACCCCGACGCGGGCGAAGCGGGTGACCGCGTTCACCGAGCTGCTCTCGGCCCTGATGGCCGCCCAGCCCCGGGAGATCACCGCAGGCAACAACGCCCAGACGCCAGAGCGGCCCTAGCCGTCCGACTCCCGCACCGCCGGCTGCCAACCGCCGGCTGCCAGAAACCAGTTCGCCGCAGGCATCAGAGGCCGAGCTCGGCGATCGACTTCTCGCGCATCTCCACTTTGCGGATCTTGCCGGTGACGGTCATGGGGAACTCGGACA
Source organism: Acidimicrobiales bacterium (assembly GCA_041636995.1). Classification (GTDB taxonomy): domain Bacteria; phylum Actinomycetota; class Acidimicrobiia; order Acidimicrobiales; family UBA8592; genus JBFINV01. The sequence continues at coordinate 1,398 of JBFKRY010000082.1, forward strand.
CGAACTTCACGTACCGGGGCACCTTGAAGTGGGCGATACGTCCCCGGCAGTACTCCTTCAGCTCGTCCTCGGTCAGCTCCTGGCCGGGAGCCAGCTGGACCCAGGCCATCAGCTCCTCGCCGTAGCGCTCGTCGGGCACGCCGATCACCTGGGCGTCGGCGACCGCCGGATGGGTGTAGAGGAATTCCTCGATCTCGCGGGGGTAGATGTTCTCGCCGCCCCGGATGACCATGTCCTTCAGGCGGCCGACGATGTTGACGTAGCCGTCGTCGTCCATGGTGGCCAGGTCCCCAGAGTGCATCCAGCCGTCGGCGTCGATGGCCTCGGCAGTGCGCTCCGGGTCGTTCCAGTAGCCGAGCATGACGTGGTAGCCCCGGGTGCAGTACTCGCCCCGCTCGCCCCTGGGCACCGGCTCGCCGGTCTCCGGATCGATGATCTTGGACTCCACGTGGGGCAGCACCCGGCCCACGGTCGACACCCGATGCTCCACCGAGTCGTCCACGCTGGTCTGGGTGGACACCGGAGAGGTCTCGGTCATGCCGTAGGCGATGGTGACCTGGGACATGTTCATGTCGTCGATCACCCGCCGCATGACCTCGATCGGGCAGGGCGAGCCGGCCATGATCCCGGTCCGCAGGCTCGACAGATCCACCGAGGGCAACTCGGGGTGGCCCAGCTCGGCGACGAACATGGTGGGAACCCCGTAGAGCGACGTGCACCGCTCCTGTTCGATGGCATGCAGCACCGCGCCGGGCTCGAAGGTGGGGCAGGGCACCACCATGGTGGCGCCGAAGACCGAGCACGCCAGGTTCCCCATCACCATGCCGAAGCAGTGGTAGAAGGGCACCGGGATGCACACCCGGTCCTGGTCCGTGTAGGCGCAGGCGTGGCCGACGAAACGGGCGTTGTTGAGGATGCTCCGGTGGCTGAGGGTGGCGCCCTTCGGGTGGCCCGTGGTGCCCGAGGTGTACTGGATGTTGATGGGATCGTTCGGGGTGAGCGAGGCCGCCCGGGCCGCCAGGGCGTCGTCGTCGACGGTCTGGCCCGCGGCCAGCAGGTCGGCCCAGTCGCCGGTGTCGAAGTAGAGGACCCGTTCGAGGGTGTCGATGCCGGGCCCCACCTCGTCGATCATCTCGCGGTATGCCGAGGTGAGGTACGAGGTGCGGGTGACGAGCAGCCGGCAGCCCGACTGCTCGAGCGCATAGCGGAGCTCGTTGGTGCGGTAGGCGGGGTTGACGTTGACCTGGATGGCGCCGATCCGGGCGGTGGCGTACTGGATGTACACCCACTCGGCGTAGTTGGGGCTCCACATCCCGACCCGGTCCCCGGCCTCGATGCCGTGGGCGAGCAGGCCCTTGGCGACCGCGTCGACGGTGGCGTCGAGCTCGGCCCAGGTCTGGCGGATGCCCTGGTGGGGGACGACCAGCGCCTCCCGGTCCGGGAGCCGGGCCGCCGTGGCGGCCAGGTTGTCGCCGATCGTCTGGTCGATGAGGGGCGGGTCGGTGGGTCCCGCCGCGATGGATGGCGTCATGAGGTGCCCCCCTCGTCGGTTCCGGAACAGTAGCCCGCTCGAGCTCCGAGGCCAGGCGGAGCTCCGGAGTCTCGGCCGGGACGCCCTCGTCACCCGGCGCCAGCCGGCGCTGCACCCCACCACTCGGATCAGATCGGCCGGTCGACGGTGCTCGCCCGGCACCACGCCGAGTATCGTTGGCAACTGCGCATTTGCGAGGTCCGGGATGCACATCGACTTCACCATCAACGACGAGCCGTCGCTCGGCATCGAGCTGGAGCTGCACGTCGTCGACGCCGTCACCGGTGATCTCGTGAGCGCGTCCAACGAGATCCTGGCCGAGCTCGGCCGCCCCCATCCGGGCGGCGAGCACCCCAAGGCCAAGCACGAGCTGTTCCAGTCGACCATCGAGATCATCACCGGGGTCTGCAGCTCGCCGGCCGAGGCCAAGGCCGACCTCCAGGCCACCCTCGAGGAGGTGCGCGAGGCGGCCACCAAGCGGGAGCTCACCCTGTTCAGCGCCGGCACCCATCCCTTCGCCCGGTCCTGCGACCAGCTGGTGAGCCCCAATCCGCGCTACCACGCGCTGGTGGAGGAGATGCAGTGGACGGCCCGACGGCTCCTGATCTGCGGCACCCACTTCCACGTCGGGATGCGCTCGGGCGAGGAGGCCATCGCGGTGTTCAACGAGCTGCAGCGCCACCTGCCGCTCTTCTTGATCCTCTCGTCGTCGAGCCCCTACCTCGAGACCGAGGACACCGGGCTGGCGTCGTCGCGATCGAAGGTGTTCGAGGCCCTCCCGACCGCGGGCCTGCCCCCGCTCGTGCGCGACTGGCGGGACTTCGAGGACTTCATGGAGACCCTCCTCGAGGCCAAGGCCATCTCGTCCATCCGCGAGGTCTGGTGGGACATCCGGCCGCATCCCGACTTCGGCACCGTGGAGCTGCGCATGTGCGACGCGGCACCGACGCTGCGCGAGACCACGGCCCTCGCGGCGCTGGCCCAGACCCTCGCGGCCTACATCGCCGAACAGCACCGGCGCGGCGACCTCCCGGCTCGCGCCCGGGAGTGGACCATCCGGGAGAACCGCTGGGTCGCAGCCCGCCACGGCGTCGATGCCGAGCTGATCGTGGACGACCGGGGCCACCGCCGCGCCGCCAGGGAGCTCCTGAAGGACCTGATCGACGAGATCCGGCCCACCGCCAAGCAGATCGGGGCCGAGGCCGAGCTCGACGACCTGCTCGACCTGTGGGCGATCGGACCGAGCTACCTGCGCCAGCGCCGCATCGTCGAGAGCGGGGGCACGTTCCGCGACGTGGTGGCCAGCCTGGTCGAGGAGCTGGAGACCGACCAGCCCCGAGTGTCGGGCAATCTCGACGAGCTCGCCGGATGAGCCGGCGAAGCCCCTTCGGCATGAACAGCGTGACCGGGCCGAGACTCCGGCTCTGGCTCGACTCCCACGAGGAGGAGCTGGTGACGTTCCGCCGCCACCTCCACGCCAACCCCGAGCCCAGCGGCGAGGAGCACCAGACCACCGCGTTCATCGCGGAGCGGCTCGAGGTCGCCGGCCTGAAGCCTCGGGTGCTGTCGTCGGGAACCGGCCTGATCTGCGACATCGGCAACGGTGACGGACCGCTGGTCGCGCTTCGTGGCGACATCGACGCCCTGGCAATGGACGACGAGAAGGACGTGCACTACCGCAGCCAGGTGCCCGGCGTGGCCCACGCGTGTGGTCACGACGTGCACACCACCGTGGTGCTGGGCGCCGGGATCTACCTGGCTCACCTGGCCCAGGAGCTGGGCGGCCGGGTCCGGCTCATCTTCCAGCCCGCCGAGGAGCAGATCCCGGGCGGCGCCCTCGACGTCATCGCCGACGACGGCCTGGTCGGCGTGGACACCGTGCTCGGCGTGCACTGCGATCCCAAGCTCGACGTGGGCCGGATCGGGCTGCGGGCCGGGCCGATCACCTCGGCCGCGGACGCTGCTGAGATCGTGCTCACGGGTCCGGGCGGCCACACCGCCCGGCCGGAGGAGACCGTGAGCATGGTGGAGCTGGCGGCCCGGATCGTGACCGAGCTACCCGACCGGGTCCGAGCCGAGCTGGGGACGTCGTCGGGGCCGATCAAGCTGGTCTTCGGGTCGTTCCGAAGCGGCGACGCCGCCAACGTGATCCCCACCCACGCCCGGCTGCGGGCGTCGATCCGCACCCCCTCCGACCGGGCGTGGGAGCGCCTGGGACCCGCCTTCGAACGAGCGGTGAACGCAGCGGTCGAGGGCACCGGCGCCGATCACCGGGTCACCTACGTGCGCGGGGTGCCCCCGGTCGTGAACCACGCCGAGACCGTCGAGATGCTGCGGCGGGCGGCCCGCGCCGAGCTGTCCGACGGCCGGGTCACCGAGGCCGTGCAGAGTTGGGGCGGTGACGATTTCGCCTGGTACCTGCGGGAGCGGCCCGGCGCCTACATCCGCCTGGGCACCCACGACCCCGACGCCGACGGCGAGCGGCTGGATCTGCACCGGGGCCACTTCGATGTCGACGAGCGGGTCATCCCCATCGGGGTCAGGGTGCTGACCGCGGCCGCGTACACCCATCTGCAGGAACGGGCGTGACCACCCGGCCGGTGGTGGCGATCACCACCGACGCGCCCGACGAGGACGCCCGGTTCACCCAACCGGCCGGCTACCACGACGCGGTGCGCCGCGCCGGCGGTCGGGCGATGCTGGTCCCGCCCGGGGAGGACGACGTCGAGGGCCTGCTCGACATGGTCGATGCCGTGGTGGTCACCGGCGGCGCCGACGTCGACCCGGCCCGCTGGGGCGAGCCCCGCCATCCCGAGGTCTACGGCACCAGCGACCTGCGCGACGGCTTCGAGCTCGAGCTGCTGGTCGGCGCCATCGAGCGCGGCATCCCGACCCTCGCCATCTGCCGGGGCATGCAGGTGCTGAACGTGGCGCTCGGGGGGAGCCTGATCCAGCACCTGCCCGACGCGGTCGGCGAGATCGTGGTCCACCGAGCGGATCCTCCCGGACCGGTTCCGCACCTGGTGAAGGTCGAGCCCGATGCCGTGGTGGCCGAGGCCATGGGCAGCGCCGAGGTGGAGATCGCGTCGTGGCACCACCAGGCGATCGACCGCCTCGGCGACGGGCTGCGGGTGGTGGCCGCCGCATCCGACGGGGTGGTGGAGGCGGTCGAGCTCCGCGGCCACGCGTTCGTGCTCGCCGTGCAGTGGCATCCCGAGCTCACCGCCGATCGGGACCCCACCCAGCAGGCCCTCTTCGATGCCCTGACCAGCCGAGCCAGGCGCTGAGAACGGGTCGGGCCCGGACCTCGGGCGTCTCGATGTCGACGTCGTGAGGTGAGAGGATGCACCCCATGACCCACGCGCTGCTGCACCCGTTCACCCACCCTGCGAAGGCGGAGAACGAGCTCATCAACATCGTCCGGGCGAAGGACTCCACGATCTGGGACGAGCACGGCAGGAGCTACATCGACGGCCTGGCCAGCCTCTGGTACTGCCAGATCGGCCACGGGCGCTCCGAGATGCGCGACGCGATCGTCGCCCAGCTCGACCAGCTCGCTGCGTACCACACCTTCGATCCGTTCACGAACGGCGTGGCCGCCCGGCTCGCCGAGATGATCGTCGAGCGCTCGCCGCTTCCGGGGGGCCGGGTGTTCCTGGGGTGCTCGGGGTCCGAGGCGGTCGACACCGTCCTGAAGCTGGCCCGGCTCACCCACCAGGTCCGAGGCGATCACGATCGCCAGCTGGTGGTCCGCCGTACCCACGGCTACCACGGCACCAACCTCGGTGGCACCTCGGCGCAGGGGATCGCCCCCAACCGTGAGGGGTGGGGGGACCTGGTCCCCCACTTCGTGGAGGTCCCCCACGACGACATCGAGGCCATGGCCACCCTGTTCGCCGAGCAGGGGGAACGGATCGCCGCGGTGCTGACCGAGCCGGTGCAGGGCGCAGGCGGCGTGCACGTCGCCCCCGACGGGTACCTCGAGGGCGCCCGCCGGCTGTGTGACGACCACGGCGCGCTGTTGATCTTCGACGAGGTGATCTCCGGCTTCGGTCGCACCGGCCAGTGGTTCGGGGCCCAGACCCTGGGGGTCACGCCCGACCTGATCACCTTCGCCAAGGGGGTGTCGTCCGGGTACCTGCCGGTGTCGGGCGTGATCGCATCACGCGCGGTGTGCGAGACCCTCGAGGCCATGGAGGGGGTGCTCAGGACCGGTTACACCTACTCGGGCCACCCGGCCTGCGCCGCCGCCGCGATCAAGAACATCGAGATCATCGGGGACGAGGGTCTGGTGGAGCGGGCCACCCACATCGGCACCGTGGCCGAGGCCGGCCTGGCCGCGCTCGCCGGCGACGGGCTGATCGAGTCCTACCGGGGCCTCGGCGGGATGTGGGCCGCGGAGCTGGGCCGAGACGCGGTCCCGGCCCGGAACGCGATGCTCGAACGGGGCGTGATCCTGCGCCCGATCGGCACCGCGCTGGCCATGTGCCCACCGCTGGTGATCACCGACGCGGAGCTGGGCACCGTTCTCGACGCCATGGCCGAGGTCCTCCCGCACTTCTGACCACTGACGTAGACAAGTTGTAGACAACTCGGTGATCAGCGGGGTCAGACCCCAGTGTCACCGTCGGCGGGGGTCGGCAAGCGGTCCTCGAGCCAGCGGGCCACGCCGTCGTCGTCGGCGGTCGCGGTCACGTGGTCAGCGGCGGCCTTGACGAGCTCGGGGGCGTCACCCATCGCTACCCCGGTCCCGGCCCAGCGGAGCATGGCCAGGTCGTTCAGACCGTCGCCGAAGGCCACCACCTGCTGCCGGTCGACGCGGAGATGCGACGCCAGCCACGCCAGCCCGGCGTCCTTGCCGGCCCCGGACGGGACGATCTCGATCATCGGGAGCCCGGTGTAGGCCACGTCGACGTCGTCGAGCGGGAGGGCCTCGACGCAGATGGCGTGGAAGCGATCGAGGTCCCGGGCCAGCTCGTCGTGGGAGACCACGAGGTCGCGCACGCCCTCGCGGATTGCGTCCGCGATGTCGCTGACGGTCACCACGCCGTCGCCCGCGCCGGGGGGCATGGCGGCCCGGATTCCGGGCTCGGCCACCAGCTCGCCCGCCAGCCCCGCGCCCAGGATCACCCCGGGGATGGCCCGGCGCAGCAGCCGGACCGCCTCCCTGGCGACCTCGGCGTCGAGGGAGCCGGCGTGGAGCTCCTCGCCGGCCCGGGTGAGCACCTCGATGCCGTTGATGCAGAGCGCGTACTCCACAGCCGGCAGCTGCTCCAGCAGGCCCTCGATCGCGAACCAGTCGCGGCCGGTGGCCAGGGCCAGCCGCGCCCCGTTCTCGCGGGCCCGGGCCAGGGCGTCGACGGTCCGGGCCGAGAGCGAACCGTCGGAGCGGACGAGGGTGCCGTCGACGTCCAGCGCGATCAGGGCGCCGGCGATGTCGGCGTCGGTCACTCGCCGATGTCCTCGTCCCACAGCTCGGGATTGGCGGCGATGAACTGCTCCATCAGCTCGATGCACACGCGGTCGTTGCGGACGTCGAGCTCGACCCCCCGGTCGCGCAGGTGCTGCTCGGGCCCCCGGAAGGTGACGTTCTCACCCACCACCACCCGCGGGATCTTGTAGAGCAGGACCGCGCCGCTGCACATGTCGCACGGCGAGAGCGTGGAGTACAGGACCGAGCGGGCGTAGTCGGCTGCGGTCAGCCGACCGGCGTTCTCGAGGCAGTCCATCTCGGCGTGGAGCACCGGGCTGCCCCGCTGGACCCGCTGGTTGTGGCCCCGCCCCACGATCTCACCGTCGATCGCCAGCACCGACCCGATGGGGATGCCTCCGGCGGCCAGCCCGGCCCGGGCCTCGTCGATGGCCGCCTCCAGCAACGCATCCCGGTCGGCCATCAGCCGTCCAGACCGAGGAGGCCCTCGAGCAGCGAGTGCCAGTGGCGGATCTTGAGCTCCTGGTAGCGGGTGAGGGTCAGGCCCGGCCCCTGGAACGTCTCGAGGCCCCGCTGCACCTTCGGCAGGTTGAAGCTGTCCTGCTGGAAGACCCGGGCCAGGTTGCCGAGGATCGGGATGGCCTCGATCCACTCCTGGTCGAGGCCCAGCTCGACGTACTCGGCCGGCGGAGGCCGCTCGCCTGCGAAGTCCTCGGTGTAGATGCACTCCATGAGGCACTGGTCGACCTCGGTGCCCACCGGGCGGAACCGATAGTTGATCCGGTTGAACGCGCCCCAGGGATGGAAGTTCGGGAACAGCGTGAAGTACATGCTGTCGTTGACCTCGGCATCGCAGTAGGTGTCGATGTCGGGGACCGCGTGGCGCAGCCGGTCCCGGGCCACCTGGGCCCCGAAGGCGCGCGCCGTCGTCCCCTCGGGCACCACCGCGTACGGGTCCTCGTCGAGGCGACGGTCGGTGAGGGCGTCGAAGATCTCCTGCTCGGTGGGCCGCCACGGTACGTGGGGGCTGGTGGTGCCGTTGGGGGTGATCGCCCGGGAGAAGTTCCCGAAGGCGTCGTACTGGCTGTTGCAGTCGCCGGTGCTGGTGAGGATCTGGGGATGTGTGGCCACCACGTGCATGGCCTCCATGAAGGCCTCCTGGGCCACCTTCCAGTTGACCGGGTACACCTTGCCCACGTGGGCCGAGACGTACTTGTCGCGGGGCGCCCACTTGGCGAAGTGCTCGGGCAGCTCGCCGAGGTAGCTCTCGAAGTCCTCGGCGTCGGGATCCATGTTGACGAAGACCCAGCCCTCCCAGGTGCCGACCCGCACCTCGGGCAGCGAGAAGTCCTCGGCCTCCACGTGGGGGAAGTCCCACGCAGTGGTGAGCTCGGCGAGGGTGCCGTCGTGGTGCCAGGCCAGGGCATGGAACGGGCAGCGCAGCACCTCGCCCGCGTGCCCGCTGCACTCACGCAGCTGGCGGCCCCGGTGCAGGCAGGCGTTGTAGAAGGCGTGGATCCGGTCCGGCGCGGAGCGCACCACCAGGATCGACAGGCCGACGATGTCGTAGACGTAGGTGTCGCCGACGTCGGGGATGTGCTCTTCGCGGCAGACCATCTGCCACGTCTTCTTCCACAGCTTCTCGACCTCGAGGTCGAAGAACTCCCGCGACGTGTAGCGCTCCACCGGGATGTTCTTGGTCCCGAAGTCGACGTCGCTCACCCGTCGCAGGACCGGGTTCACCTCGTGGGTGTCGGTGTCGAGGAGCTCCTGGTAGGAGATCCCCGCCGATCGGGGCTCGGTGACCGTCATCGCTGGCTCCTCGTTGCTCGTGACGTCCGGGACGGCTACTCGTCGCGGGCCCGGAAGCGGTTCTCGCCCCGGTCGCTGCCGAGCCAGCCGCAGAGGTGGGCGTCGGCCACCCGGAGCTCGCCCGAGATCCAGCGCCCGTCGATGGTGAAGATCCCCGACCGGCCGTCCTTGCTGACCACGACATGGTCACCCTCGAGCTCGTACACCTCACCGGTGAGCGGATGCCTGATGCCGTGCAACGCTGCCCCTCCCGTTCGGGCGTGGCGGACCGGCTCCAACATATCGCGCGGTCAATTTCGTCCCGCAAGGCCCCGATCCCGGGCGGCTGGGTGATGCGCTCACTATCGTGGCGGCGCCGTCGAACGCCCCGGAGGACCGATGCCGATCATCCATCCCAGCACCATGCCTGCGGTCGAGATTCCCGAGATCCCCGTGACCGCCCACGTTCTCCGGCGCGCCGGCGAGGTGCCCGACCGGCCGGCGCTCGTCGACGGCTCGTCGGGTCGCACCCTGAGCTTCGCGGAGGTCGAGCAGGTGGTGCACTCCCTCGCTGGCGGGTTGGCCGGCCGGGGGTTCTCGCCCGGCGACACCCTGGCCCTGCTGGCGCCGAACATGCCGGAGTACGCGATGGTGTTCCACGCGGTCGCGGTGGCCGGCGGGACCGTCACCACGGTGAACCCCACCTACGGCGCCGAGGAAATCCGGTTCCAGCTCGAGGACGCCAAGGCGTCCGTGGCGGCGACGGTGTCGCGGCTGGTCCCCGTGGTGCGCGAGGCGGCCGAGGGCACCGGGGTGGGAGAGATCGTGGCCATCGACGCCGACGGCCCCGTCGAGGGGGCCACGCCGCTGGCGGAGCTGATGGCCGACCCGGTCGAGCAGGTGCCCCTGGACGTCCACGACCACGTGGTGGTGCTGCCCTATTCGTCGGGGACCACGGGCCTCCCCAAGGGCGTCATGCTCACCCACCACAACCTGGTCGCCAACCTCGTGCAGTGCGACGCCATGATCGACTACCGGGACGGCGACAAGGGGCTGGCGGTGCTCCCGTTCTTCCACATCTACGGCATGCAGATCCTCATGAACGGGATGCTGTCGAACGGGGTCACCGTGATCACCTTGCCCCGCTTCGACCTGATCCGCGCCCTCGAGCTCGTCCAGGAGCACCGGATCAGCCACTTCTACGCGGTCCCGCCGATGATCCTGGCCCTCGCCAAGCAGCCCGTCGTGGACGACTACGACCTGTCGTCGCTACGGGTGGTGATCTGCGGGGCGGCCCCGCTCGGTGGCGAGCTGGCCGACCACGCGGCCGAACGGATCGGCTGCGAGGTCATCCAGGCCTACGGCATGACCGAGCTGAGCCCGGCCACCCACGTCACCCCCTCGGGCCAGTACCGGCCCGGATCGGTGGGGCTGACCGTGCCCAACGCCGAAGCCCGCATCGTCGACCCGGTCACGGGTGAGGACCAGGACATCGGCGGCGAGGGCGAGCTGTGGCTGCGGGGCCCGATGGTGATGAAGGGCTACCTCAACAACGCCGAGGCCACCGCGGCCACGATCGACGCCGACGGCTGGCTGCACACCGGCGACGTGGCCACCATCGACGAGGAGAACCACTTCTACATCGTCGACCGGGTCAAGGAGCTCATCAAGTACAAGGGGTTCCAGGTGGCGCCAGCCGAGCTGGAGGCACTCGTCATCACCCACCCGGCGGTGGCCGACGTGGCCGTCGTCGGCATCCCGGACGAGGAGGCCGGGGAGCTCCCGAAGGCCTTCGTCGTGCTGAAACCCGGCGAGGACGTCTCGGCGGAGGACCTCATGGCGTTCGTCGCGGAGCACGTGGCCACCTACAAGCACATCCGGGCGGTGGAGATGGTCGAGGAGATCCCGAAGTCGCCCTCGGGCAAGATCCTGCGCCGCTTCCTCCGGGACCGGACCGAGACCTGACGACCTGTCGCGAGTCAGGTGTGTGGGGCTACTGGTAGGTGATCAGGTCCGGGTCGAGGATGCGGAGGACCTCCTCGGGGCTCATCAGCGGCACGTCCCGCTGGTAGAAGAGCTTGAACCCGTTGAAGAACGGCGGGTCCGCGGCGAGCCGGTTGTACACGCCGATCTTCAGCTCGGGCGATCCGTGCCCGTCCATGTGGATCACCAGGTCCACCTCGGGCGGGGGGTCGAGCAGCTCCCGGCCGGTGATCATGATCTCGTCGAAGTTGTGGACGATCACCAGCTTGCGGGGCAGCCGGTTCTCGCGGATGACGTCGGCCACCAGCTCCATGACCTCGTTGATCTCGGTTGCGTCGGACGAGCCGATGACCTGGTTGGGCACCTGCCCCTCCTCCATGTCCCACTCGGGGTCGAGGGCGATGTGCACGTCGGGCTCGGCCAGCAGGTCCAGGTACTGGGGCACCTGGTCGAGGTAGGTGTCGCGCCCGGTCTGGAAGTCGATCAGCAGCACCCCGTCCACCTCGCGGATGGTGCGCAGGAAGGTCCAGATGTCCTCCACGGGGATCGGGTGGCTGTAGTCGCCGTCGTCGCCGGGCAGGTACTGGGCCACGGTGGCGATGACCTCGAACCCCACCGTGACCGGGCGGTCCGGGGTGGCGTAGGGCTCGGCCTGCTCGATCAGGCGACGCAGCACCGCGTCGGGCTCGCCGTCGCCGAGGGTGCCCAGGGGCGGTGCGTAGGGCACCCCGTAGAAGGCCACAAGCCGCCGCTCCCGCAGGTCGGGGGCGGGCTGGTCGCAGGCGCGCATCCCGGGTAGCTGGTCGGGCCGGGCCACGCAGATGATGGCCGGATCCCGCTCGGGACCCAGGGCCACCCGCCCGTCGAAGCCCGCGAACACTCCCGGGAGGTCCTGCTCGGCGGCCACGTCCACCCGCTCCTCGGTGATCGGGAGGCTGCCGATCAGCCGGCCGTCGGCGAGCACCTCCACCCGGTCGGTCGCCACCGCCCAGCCGGTGAGCTGGACCTCGCCGCTGTCGAGGCGCTCGGCGCTCTCCAGCACGACGGCGTCGCCGGGGTCGTGCTGGGGTGGCCCGTCGGCGACGAATGCCGGGAGGGCCACGGCGGTCTCCGGGGACGCGCCGCCGTTCTCGTTGGCGGCGTCGCGGACGACCACCGCGACGATCACGGCGAACGCCAGGAGCGCGCTCGCCAGGGTGCGCCCCGGCCGGTCGGTCATCTGGAAAAAGATATCGGGGGGTTTCGAAGGCCCGTTAGCCGGGGCCGACCAGGCTCTCGATGCTGCGGTACAAGCGGGTGGCGTCGAGCTCACCGGGGAAGACCGTCACCAGCTCGCCGGTGGCGTCGTAGAAGGCGGTGATGGGCATGCCGCCAGTGCCACCGAGGCTGCGGTAGAGCCCGTTGTTGCGGGAGCCGCCGATGTCGTCGATCAGGATCTGGTCGTCGATGCCGTTGCGCTCCGCCATCGGACGCCAGTTCCCGGTCTCGTTCGAGTTCACGAAGACGATCTGCACCTCGCCGGCGAAGTCGTCGATGGCCTGGCGGAACAGCGGGAGCTCCCGGTCACAGGAGACGCACCAGGAGGCGAAGAAGTTGACCACCAGCGGGGTGCCAGCGAACTCGGCCAGGGTGATCCGACCGTCGCCGTCGGGATCGTTCTCCCCGTCGAGGGCGGGCAGGTCCCAGCCGTCGGCGTCGGTGATCCCGGTCTGGTCCTCGCCGAGGACGGCCGACAGGACGACCACCACCACGACCACCGCCACCACGCCCCCGCCCAGCAGCCACCAGCTGAGGGTGCCACGCGGGCCGCTGGCGGCCCGAGACCGCGGCGGGGGCGCCGCCTTCTCGGTGCCAGGCACGTGGCTGGCACCCTTCGGGGCCTGGTAGGTGCTCCGGTGCTTCGCCTTCTTCTTCGCCATGGTCCCTCCGGCGCTCGGGTGTCAGCCCAGCTCGACCACCGACTCCAGGCCGATGCTGCGGAGCAGGCCCTGGAGCTCGGTGGTGACCCGAATCAGCTGGTTGAAGATCAACAGCACGCCGAACACCGCCAGCAGGACCGCCGAGGTGCCGACGATGGCGCGCAGGTGCCCCTGCACCCGACGCAGGCCCCCGGTGAGGCGGCCCATCAGCAGCCCGGTCACGAGGAACGGCAGACCCAGGCCCAGCGTGTAGACCGCCAGCAGCGACGCCCCGCTGGTGGCCCGACCGGACGACGCGGCGATGGCCAGGATGGACGTCAGCACCGGACCGATGCAGGGGGTCCAGCCGAACCCGAAGGCCGCTCCGGCCACCGTGGGCGCCGCTCGCCCGTACCGGCCCAGCCGGGGGTGGAAGCGCCGCTCCTGGTAGAGCCAGGGCGCCTGCAGGTGGATGGACCCCAGCATGAACAGCGCCATGCCGAGCACCAGGGCGCCGGACACCCGGGTCAGCAGAATCTGCTGCTCGAAGACGAAGCTCCCGATGGAGGTGGCCGACACCCCGAGGAGGACGAACACGGTTCCGAAGCCGAGCACGAACAGGCCGGTGTCCCGGGTCACCGCCAGCGCATTGGAGCGCTTCGACTCCTCCAGCTCGCTGACGTCGAGCCCGGTGATGATCGACAGGTAGCCGGGGACCAACGGCAGCACGCACGGCGAGGCGAAGCTGATCAGCCCGCCACCGAACGCGATCCCGTAGGTGATCGGCGAGATGCCGGCGTCGGGGTCGATCACCCGCGCGGCCGCCCGGGGCTCGGCTCGTCCATGTCCGACGAACCCGATGGACCCCGGCGGCATTCCGTTCCGGGCGGGGGTGTGGAGACCCCGTCGCCGGCGGCTCAGCGCCGCGGCGTCAGGTTGCCCACCAGGTACTGGTGGGCGATTGCCGGGAGCTCCCGCAGCAGCCAGGCCCGCCGGCGCCGGGTCCACCACTGCCGGGAGCCGGGATCGAAGCCGACCCAGAAGGTGTCCGGCGCGATGACGGCCCGGAGGCCCGCGGCCTCGCACGTCGCCCCGCAGCGCCCCGCGTGGGCCGGGTGAGCGACCACGCCCACCGTCGTCCAGCCGGCGGCGCGCACGACGGTCGCTGCCGCGCGGGCCACGGTGGCGGTGTCCACGTAGGCCGTCGGACCCAGGCCATGCGACTCACGGGCCATGGCCTCGACGTCCACGACCAGCCGACCCCCAGCGGACAGCGCCAGGGCGATCTCGTGCTGGGCGAGCACCGGCAGGTGGGAGTACCGGCTCACGACTGCGGCGAGCTGCCGGTTGGCGGCTCCGATGCTGCCGTGGCGCCCGGCGCCGAAGGCGAAGGCCACCAGCACGTCGGCCTCCTCGAACCGTCCCCGGCCCGGGGCCTCGAGGCCTCGCGCCCGGCGGATCAGGTGGCGCACCCCGAGCGGCGGGAGGTCGCGGCGCGGCGGCGCGACCGTGATGTCGGGGGCGGCGGTCACCTGCGGGGCCATGGGGATCGGGTCCAGTGTGAGGACCGGGCCGGGCCCGGCGCCATGGGCGGAACCCCCCGGCGCCCGCTCAGGCCGCGGGCACCAGGTTGACGACGATGTACCGGTCGTCGACGAGGACCTCCTGGGCGAGGGCGGTGAGCTCGGCCACGGTGACCGACGAGGCCGCCCGGATGCGCTGATCGACGGTCGGCACCGTGACGCCGGGATGGGTGGCCGCATAAAGCAGCTGGTCGATCCAGAACCCGTTGGAGAGCAGCTCGACGTCGCGCCGGACCTGCTCGCGGGCCCGAGCCGCCTCGTCCTCGGTGATCCCACCCGAGCGCAGGTCGGCCATCACCGCCAGGGTCTCCTCCACGATCTCGGGGAGGCGGTCGGGGTCACCGGTCACCTCCACGATGGTCTCGATCAGCGCATCGGGCTCCTCCGCGCTGGCGATCGAGGTCGACGGGGAGTAGGTGGCGCCCAAGGCCTCCCGTAGCCGGTCCCGGAGCCGGGCCGACAGCACATGCCGGAGGACCACCAGCTCGATGTCGGTCAGCTGGTCGCTCCCCCGCTCGGCCATGAACAACATGGTCACGCTCCCCTGGTCGTCCTGGCCGACCCGCACCTCGCGCTCCACCACGCCGGGCGGTGGCGCCGG
>JBFKRY010000083.1:0-15764 GCA_041636995.1 Acidimicrobiales bacterium
CCGCCTGGTCGACACCGACGACGCCGACCTGCCGGCCATGTTCAAGGACGCCGCCGGGGGTTGATGGCCGGCGTCGGTGGCTCGTTCACTCGCAATCCGTCGCCACTGCGCTCGGCGGGTCAAGCCAGTCCTGCCGGCTGAGCGAAGGGTGTGATCCGGAGCCGACGTCAGGACGTGCGTCGGCGGTGGGTTGGCTGGACTCCCTTCACGATCGTCCTTCGCTGCTGTTGTGGCGGAGCACGACGCGGAGTGAGTCGTCGATTACATGCTGCAGAACAGCGTGTCACCGCCCGCGAGATCACTTGATCATCCACAGGAGCACCAAGACGAGCTCCAGGTCGAGCACGCCTCGGCGGGGCGCCGACGCGGGTGGAATCACCCGGGTGACCCAGCGGACGAGGTGATGCCCGACCTGCGCCGGTTGCCGAAGATGGTTCCGAGACCGCGAATCACGGGACCGCCGGACCATCACAGCAAGAACGGAGCACTCATGACTGATGCAGCAACAGCGGAAGAGAACGCCGCCCTCGACCAGCTCGGCCCGGTCGACTTCGTGATCGTCGAGTTCCCGGCCGGGGCGAGCAACTTCACCGGCGAGATGGCCAAGGAACTGCTGGCGCTCGTCGATGCCGGAACCATCCGGGTGATCGATGTCCTGGTCATCACGAAGGACGCCGACGGGAACCTCGACGCCACCGAGTTCTCCGACCTCGAGGACCTCGGGGAGCTGCAGGTGCTCGAAGCGCAGCTCGCCGAGCTGCTCGCCGAGGAGGACGTGGCTCATCTCGCAGCCGCGATGGACCCGGGGAGCACAGCCGGCGTGCTGATCTACGAGAACCTGTGGGCGGCGCCGTTCGCCTCGGCGGTGCGCCACGCCGGAGGACAACTGATCGCCGACGGCCGCATTCCGATCCAGGCGATCATCGCCGCGATCGAGGCCGACGACGACCTCGACGAAACGACAGGAGACTGAGATGCCAGTGAGACGAGCACGTGTCGGACGGGTCGGCGTCGTCCGCGCCCCCGTCGCGAAGACGGCAGTCGTGGCCGCTGCGGTCACGCCCGGACCCTCACCCGTCGCGAAGACGGCAGTCGTGGCCGCCGCGGCGACATCGCCGGGGCGTCGCCGCCGTCGTCGCCGGATCTGAGCCCGCTCGGCTCGGGCGAAGGCGGAACGCTCGGGCGCGGTAGCGGACTACAGAGAGATCTCTACGGTCTCACCCACGATCGCGAGCTCGAGCGTGACGACGACGCCATCGTCCTGCGCAAGACTCGCGGCAGACCCACTCCCGGAGCGAAGCTCGCCGAACGTCTCCGCGGACGCGATGACGTGACCACACGCTGGTCCCTCGAGTTCAGGACCTTCGGCTCTTGCTTCCGCCACCCCCTTGGGCTGCGATGGCGACGGGTAACGGCGAAACGCGCGCATCCATGAAGTGGGGTGAGGGTGCTTGGACCCCGCATGAACCTCGAGCAAAGGAAGAGACCTTGAGGCGCCTCACAGCATTTGTGCTTGTACTTGCCACGATCTTCGCGATGGCGACTCCAGCTGTCGCTGCCGAAGCCACGATCACGTTCGAGAATCCTCCACCGGGTGGGGTCCTCGAGCTGGCTGTCGGCGAGTCCCGTACATTCGACATCTCGGTGAGCAGTGACGAGACGTTCGTCCTGGCCATTGCCCTCACCGATCAGTTCTTCCCCGGCAGGGGAGTGTTCTTCGCCGGTAGCGACCGGGAGACCATGTCCACCACTGCCGATCTCCAACTGACGATCACCGGAAAAGAAGCCACCGACTTCCTCCCGGACGGGGTCGCTCCCGTGGCCATCGTCGTCGGTGTTCGGTACAAGGGCGGCATCGCCGTCTCGGAGCGGTTCGACTTCGTCGTCAGAGTTACGTAGAGGTCGTCGACCCACCGGAACTCGGACAGCGGCATGCTGTCGTTCATCCAGGTGCGCTCGGGCTGAGCTGAGTCGTCCGGGAGGGGCTGCGATCCGAACCCCGCGACCTTCGGGTGGTGCGCCCGCGCCTCAGCTGCGTTGGCCGGTGAGCCTGCGGTTCTTGATCTTGGCCTTCACGTAGTCGCGGTTGGTGTAGGCGATGAAGTCGAGGGGGATCTCCTTGGGGCACGCCTCGCTGCACTCGCCGTGGTTGGTGCAGGAGCCGAAGTACTCCTCCATGGTCTCCACCATGGCTTCGGTGCGCTGCCAGCGCTCGGCCTGGCCCTGGGGGAGCAGGTTGAGGTGCTGCACCTTGGCCGACGTGAACAGCTGGGCCGCAGAGTTGGGGCACACGGCCACGCACGCGCCGCAGCCGATGCAGGCCGCGCCGTCGAAGGCGGTGTCGGCGGCCTCCTTCGGGACCGGGATCAGGTTGGCGTCGGGCGCCGAGCCGGTGGCCACGGTGATATAGCCGCCGGCCTCGATGATCCGGTCCAGCGGTGAGCGGTCGACCACCAGGTCCTTGATGATCGGGAACGACGTGGCGAGGAACGGCTCGACCACGATGGTGTCGCCGGAGCGGAACTTGCGCATGTGGAGCTGGCAGGTGGCCGTGGCCTTCTCGGGGCCGTGGGCCTTGCCGTTGATCATGCAGCCGCAGGTGCCGCAGATGCCCTCGCGGCAGTCGCTGGCGATCTCGACCGGTTCCTCACCGGCAGCGATCAGCTGCTCGTTGAGGACGTCGAACATCTCCAGGAACGACATGTCCTCGCTGATGCCGGTGAGCTCGTAGGTCACGAACCGGCCAGCGGCGTCGGGCCCGGCCTGGCGCCAGACCTTGAGCGTGAGGTCGAGGGTCTCGGCCATCGCTGCCGCCTACTTGTAGGAGCGCTGGGTCAGCGCCACGTTCTCGAAGGTCAGCTCTTCGGTGTGGCGGATGGCCGATCCGGGATCGCCGCCCCACTCCCAGGCGGCCACGTGGGCGAAATTCTCGTCGTCCCGCCTGGCCTCGCCCTCCTCGGTCTGGCTCTCCACCCGGAAGTGGCCGCCGCAGGACTCCTCCCGGATGAGCGCGTCCCGGGCCTTGAGCTCGGCCAGCTCGAAGAAGTCGGCGACCCGGCCCACCTTCTCGAGCGAGGAGTTGAGGCCGTCGGCGCCGCCCAGGACCCGGACGTCGCTCTCGAACTCGTCCCGCAGCGCTGGGATCTCGGAGAGCGCCTTCTCGAGGCCGTTCTTGTCCCGCTCCATCCCGATGTACTCCCACACCAGCTTCCCCAGCTCACGGTGGAACCAGTCGACCGAGCGGGTGCCGCCGACGTCGAGCCAGCGCCGGGTCCGGTCGGCCACCTCCTGCACCACCGCCTCGCAGGCGGGGTCGCTGGCGGGCAGCTTGGGCTGGCCCAGCAGCGGCGCCAGGTAGTTGCCGATGGTGTAGGGCAGCACGAAGTAGCCGTCGGCCAGGCCCTGCATGAGCGCCGACGCGCCCAGCCGGTTGGCGCCGTGGTCGGAGAAGTTGGCCTCGCCGATGACGAACAGGCCCGGCACGTTGGACATGAGCTCGTAGTCGACCCAGAGTCCGCCCATGGTGTAGTGGGTCGCGGGGTAGATGCGCATCGGCACGCTGTAGGGGTCCTCGCCGGTGATGCGCTCGTACATGTCGAAGAGGTTCCCGTACCGGGCCCGGATGGCGTCCTCGCCGTCGCGGGCGATGGCGTCGGCGAAGTCGAGGTAAACCCCGTTCTTCAGCGGGCCCACCCCGAGCCCCTGGTCCACCACGGTCTTGGCGTTGCGCGACGCCACGTCACGGGGGACCAGGTTCCCGAACGCCGGGTACTTCTCCTCGAGGTAGTAGTACCGGTCGCCGTCGGGGATGTCGGCCGGGCCCCGGCTCTCGTCGTGCCGGCGAGGCACCCAGATCCGGCCGTCGTTGCGCAGCGACTCCGACATCAGCGTCAGCTTGGACTGGAACTCGTCGCTGGCCGGGATGCAGGTGGGGTGGATCTGGGTGAAGCACGGGTTGGCGAACAGGGCGCCCCGCCGGTGGGCTCGCCACGGGGCCGTGACGTTGCACATCATGGCGTTGGTCGACAGGTAGTAGACGTTGCCGTACCCGCCGGTGGCCAGGACCACCGCGTGGGCGGTGTGCGCGGCGATGTCGCCGGTGATCAGGTCGCGGGTGACGATGCCCCGCGCCGCGCCGTCGTGGACCACCAGGTCGAGCATCTCGGTCCGGGTGTGCAGCTCCACGGTGCCCGCCGCCACCTGGCGCATGAGCGCCGAGTAGGCGCCGAGCAGCAGCTGCTGGCCGGTCTGGCCCCGGGCATAGAAGGTGCGGCTGACCTGGGCCCCGCCGAAGGACCGGTTGTCGAGCAGCCCCCCGTACTCGCGGGCGAAGGGCACCCCCTGGGCCACGCACTGGTCGATGATGTCGACCGAGACCTCGGCCAGCCGGTACACGTTGGCCTCACGGCTGCGGTAGTCGCCCCCCTTCACCGTGTCGTAGAAGAGCCGGTAGATCGAGTCGCCGTCGTTCTGGTAGTTCTTCGCGGCGTTGATGCCGCCCTGGGCCGCGATCGAGTGCGCCCGGCGAGGGCTGTCGTGATAGGTGAAGACCTTCACCCGGTACCCCAGCTCGCCCAGGCTGGCCGCAGCCGACGCCCCAGCCAGGCCGGTGCCGACCACGATCACCTCGAAGCGGCGCTTGTTGGCCGGGTTCACCAGCTTCATGTCGAACTTGTGGCGGGTCCACTTCTCGCCGATGGGACCCGGTGGCGTCCGGGGGTCGAGCGACCCGATCATGGGTTGGCTCCTCGTTGGGGTGACGACGGCCTCAGCCACCATGCTCGGCCTCCTCGAAGGCAGTGATGCCGCACGGGGCCTCGCAGTTGTCCTGGTCGATCAGCCCGGCTTGGACCGCGATCGGGAAGCTGAGGTTCCCGACCAGGATGAGGCCGGCCAGCACGGTGGCCAGATGCCGTCGTGCCGGGTTGAAACGGGGGCTGTTGACGCCGAGGCTCTGGAAGAGGCTGTAGGTGCCGTGGTAGATGTGCACCGCCAGGGCGATGTTGGCGGCGATGTAGATCAGCGCGATCGCCAGGTGGCCCATGGAGACCGTGACGTTGTTGTACGGGTCGCCCAGCTGCCAGTCGTCCCAGAGCCAGCCCCAGGTGAGGTCGGCCAGGTGGAAGAAGAGGTACAGCAGGATGATGGGGCCCGTCACCCGCATGGTGCGGCTGGCGTAGTTGGCGGCGATGTAGTCCTGGTGGGAGGCGTAGGCCTTCTGGCCCTCGAGGTTGTTGCGGGGGTTGGCCTTCCAGCTCATGCTGGACAGCGTGTACGCGGAGTGGACGTGCACCACGAAGGCGGCGATCAGCACGATCCGGATCGCCCAGAGCAACCAGGTGCGGGGGACGATCTCCACCCCGAGCTCGCGCAGGGTCTCGGCGTACTCGTAGATCTCGAGTGGGCCCTCGTAGAGGTGCAGGTTGCCGATCATGTGGGTGATCACGAACCCCAGCAGGATGATCCCGCTCACTGCCATCACCCATTTGCGGCCCACTGCGCTCTGGTAGATGTTGAGCGGGAAGGGCCACTCCTTCGGGCGCCTCCTGATGGGTTGGGGCTCGGGACGAGTGATCGTCTGCGCCATGTGGTCGGTCCTCCGGGCCTGCGAGCGCCTGCCTCGACGGTATCGCCGAGCGCAGAATTCCGACCAACCGGGGGAAGGGTCCCGGCACCCCACTGAGGCCTTTCCGGGTGGATGTAGCTACTCTGCACCACGGTGTGCCCCACGACCCCGGACCCGAGTGATCACGAGCGATACCTCGACCGCGAGGCGTCCGAGCTCGAGTACCACGCCCGGGTGCTCCAGATGGCCACCCGGCTCGAGCTGCCGGTCCTCGAGCGGCTCCGGTTCCTCGCCATCTTCACCACCCTCACCGACGAGTTCTTCCGCGTCCGGGTCGCCGGGCTCAAGGAGCAGGAGGCCGCGGGAGTGGCCGAGCTGAGCCGCGCCGGCCACACGCCGAGCGAGCAGATCGACCACCTCCGGACGCGGTTCCGCGAGCTGGTCGCCGAGCAGCGGCGCCTTCTGGAGGAGGAGCTGCTGCCGTCGCTGGCGGTCGAGGGGATCCGCTTCGTGGCCTGGAACGACCTCACGGCCAGCCGACGCGACGACCTCTCCGCCCGGTTCGAGGAGGAGGTCCTGCCGGTGCTCACCCCGCTCGCGGTGGGGCCGGCGCACCCCTTCCCCTTCATCTCGGACCTGTCGCTCAGCCTCGGGGTGGTGCTGCAGCGCCCCGGCGACGCCGGCGAGTCCTTCGCCCGGGTCAAGGTGCCGGCGTTGCTCGGCCGGTTCGTGTCCGTGGAGCACGACGGCGAGATGCAGCTGCTGCCACTGGAGGAGGTGATCGGCGCCCACCTGGACCGCCTCTTCCCCGACGTGCGCATCGTCGACTGGCACACCTTCCGGGTCACCCGCAACGCCGACTACGAGATGGAGGACATCGACGTCGAGGACCTGCTCGACGCAGTGGCCGAGGAGATCCTGGGTCGGCGCTTCGGACGGGTGGTCCGACTGGAGGCGGAACCCGGGCTACCGGACTCGATCCTGGACACCCTCGTCACCGAGATGGGCATCGCTCGCGAGGACGTCTACCGGGTGCCGGCCCCGCTGGACCTGACTGCGATGTGGGACCTCGCCGATCTCGACCGTCCGGACCTCAAGCTGCCGTCGTGGGATCCGGTGCCGGTGGCAGAGTTCGCCGACACCGGCGAGGACCTGGGAGCGTTGTTCCGGCGGTTGCGGGGCAAGGACGTGCTGGTGCACCACCCCTACGAGTCGTTCACGGGATCGGTGGAGACCCTGATCAGGGCCGCGGCCGCGGACCCCCGGGTCATCGCCATGAAGCAGACCCTCTATCGGACGAGCGGCGACAGCCGCATCATGCAGTCCATCATCCGTGCTGCCGAGCGGGGCAAGCAGGCGGTGGTGCTCGTCGAGCTGAAGGCTCGCTTCGACGAGGAGGCCAACATCGCCTGGGCTCGCCGGTTGGAGGAGGTGGGCGCCCACGTGGTCTACGGGTTCGTCGGGCTGAAGACCCACACCAAGACCGCGCTGATCGTGCGCCGCGACGAGGACGGGAAGGTGCGCCGCTACGGCCACATCGCCACCGGCAACTACAACGCCAAGACCGCCACGTCCTACGAGGACCTCGGGCTGTTCACCTCCGACGAGGACCTGACCGCCGACCTCGGCGAGCTCTTCAACCAGCTGACCGGCCAGACCACCCGCGACAACTACCGCAAGCTGCTGGTCGCGCCGGTCAGCCTCAAGCGGCGGCTGGTCGAGCTCATCGGCGAGCAGGCCCACCCCGGCGGGCGGATCGTCGTCAAGATCAACAACCTCTCGCACAACCAGGTGATCGACGCCCTCTACGACGCATCCCAGCAGGGTGCCGAGATCGACCTGATCATCCGCAGCATCTGCTGCCTAAGGCCGGGCGTGCCCGGGCTGTCGGAGAACATCCGGGTCCGGTCGGTCGTGGGCCGGTGGCTCGAGCACTCCCGGATCTTCCGCTTCGGTCACGGACCCGACGACGGGACCTACCTGATCGGCTCGGCAGACCTGATGGGCCGGAACCTCGATCACCGGGTCGAAGCCGTCACCCCGGTCGAGGACCCCGGGCTCCGCGCCCGTCTCGACGAGCTCTTGGATCTCTACCTGCGCGACGACCACTACGCCTGGACCCTCGACGGCGAGGGCGCCTGGTGCCGGGTCCGTGCGGAGGGCGACGGCACCAACGTGCAGCAGACCCTCATGGAATGGGCGGACAGCCGGCGTCGCTGACCGAGCAGCTCCGCCGGCGCTGGCTGGCCCGGTGCCAGCAGCTCGATCTCGACGAGCGACCTTCGGCCGACCAGGGTCAGCGCCTGCTCGAGGCCTACGGCGAGCCCCACCGCCACTACCACGACCTGCGCCATCTCGACGAGTGCCTGGGAATGGTCGACTCGATGCCCGGCCTGGCCGACGACGACCGGCTGGCGGCCGAGCTGGCGCTGTGGTTCCACGACGTCGTCTACGACCCCCGGGCCCCCGACAACGAGGCCCGCAGCGCGGACCGGGCTCGCGCCTGGCTGGCGCTCGCCGGGGTCGCCCTGGCCGATCGGGTGGCGGCGCTGGTGGAGATGACCGCGGGCCACCTCGCCGACCCGGGCGACGACGCCGCCACGGCGGTGGCCGACGCCGACCTGGCGATCCTGGGGTCGGCACCGGAGCGGTACCGGGAGTACGCGGAGGCCATCCGGCGCGAGTACGCCCACCTCGTCGACGATGACTTCGCCACCGGGCGCACCCGGGTGCTCCAGGCCCTCGCGGCCCGGGACCCGATCTACCTCCGCCCGGACGTGCGGGCGGCCCGCGAGGCTCGGGCCCGCGAGAACATCGGCGCCGAGCTGGCCCGGCTGGGCGCCGGCCTCAGCCCCTGATGGTGGTGTCGTAGCGGTTGACGGCCTCGGCCGGCCCGCTGAGCCTCAGGGTGAGGGTGGCCAGACCGGGAGCGGTGGGAACCATCCACGACAGGGTCCCGACGTGCACCACGCTGTCGGCGCCGATGTCGCCGCCGAAACGCCACCGGTGCCGGTCGCCCGGCCAGGTGAGCTCGGCGTCGACCACCGCGCCGGTCAGGGGTTCGCGACGGTCGCTCACCACGTGCACGTCCAGCGCGACCGGATCGCCGGGGGCGACCACCGCCGGCAGCCGGTCGGCCACCACGATCACCGGCCGGCAGGCCTCCTGCACGGCCTCGTACGCGAGCTTCGGGGTGCCGTCGCTGCCCACCAGCGACGCGCTGACGGCGGGCATGGCGTCCACCAGGTGGTGCACGCAGAACCCGCCGGTCGGCCGGTACTTCAGCCGGCGCAGGGCCTCGATCTGGCGGCGCAGCAGCCCGGCCTGGTAGCGCTGGGTGGCCCCACGCCAGGAGTCGAGGTCCTCGTGCCCGTTGGGCGGCACGTAGGTGGCGAACGACGCCGCCTCGTAGCCGTAGCTCGACTCCAGCAGCTCGACATCCAGCTCGGGCCAGGCATCGGCATCGATGAACGGGGTGTGGTCCGGCAGGGACTGGGCCCCCAGCTCGGCCACGAAGCGGACCTGCGCGGGCCACCGGGCCGCGTAGTCGGGAAGGTCGCGCTCCGAGCCCCGCCGCCAGCCGAGCCACAGATGGGTGGGCGAGCTCTCGAGCCTGGGCATGTGAGGCAGCACCCCGGTGAACCCGCTCACGTTGCGGGATCCGTCCTGGCCCTCGAAGGTCCGCTTCACCGAGCGATCGAGCACGGACTTGGTCCAGGTGGGCAGCTGGTGACCTGCGAGCTTGGCCCCGGCCCGGCGCGCGCTCGGAGGCGCGGCGTCCATCCACTCCGGCGCTGGCCCGACGTGGGCGTTCCAGGTGGCGATGGCCGGATGGTGGCCCAGCTGGTCGACCATGGCCCGGGCCTGGCGGACCGCCTCGCCGCGCAGGCTGTTGGATGCCGCCCCCACCAGGGGCAGGTCCTGCCACACCAGCAGGCCCAGCTCGTCGGCGCGGTCGTAGAACAGGTCGTGGGCCACGTGCCCGTAGGGCCGGACGAGGGCGAGGCCCGCGTCCATCACCAGGCCCAGCTGCCGGTCGACGTCGGCCTGGGTGGTGTCGGCCAGCCCCGGCGTCGTGGGCCCGGCGTTGACCCCCTTCAGGAACAGCCGCTCGCCGTTGACCTCGGCCCGCCACCGGCGCATGGTGACGGTCCGCAGCCCGATGCGCTGCCCGTGGACGTCGCTCAGCTCCCCAGCCCTGGTCTCGACCCGCACCGTGAGCTCGTACAGGGGCTGGTCACCCAGCTGGTGGGGCCACCACAGGTCGGGTTCGGTGACCTCGATCTCCCAGGCCACCTCGTTCGACCCCTCGGCGATGCTGTGCTCGGCCTCGTGGCGATGGCCGGCCAGCTCGGAGACCACGCGGACCGTGCGCGACGCCACGCTGATGAGCTGGGCTCGCACCGCGACCACGGCGCGGTCTGCATTTGCGGCCCGGCAGATCGCCCGCAGCCCGTGGATGCGCACCCGGCCCGTGTGCCGCAGCCGCACCGGCGCCCAGATGCCGCCCGGGTTGCCCCGCGGGACCATGTCGTTGCCGCCCTCGAAGATGCCCAGCAGCCCTCGCCGCTGGCCGAGCCGGCCGCGGGGAGCACAGTCCACCTCGATCGCCAGCTCGTGCTCGCGGCGCGCCTGCAGCGCCTCGGTCGCGTCGAACGCGTGGCGGATGAAGTAGCCCTCGGTGTCACCCAGGTACTCACCGTCGAGCCACACGTCGCCCTGGGAGAAGATGCCGTCGAGCTCGAGCCAGGATCGGCCCCCCTCCTCGTGGGGGAGCTCGTGCTCGAAGCAGCGCCGGTAGAGCACCGAGGTCTGCCCGGCCAGCGCCGGGGTGGCGTCCCAGTGTCCCGGCACCGTGACCCGCTCCCAGCCGTCGTCGTCGAAGCCCGGGAGCTGGAAGGTGCGCTGCAACGTCTCGTCGGCCGGGGCCGCCCGCCATTCGCCGGTGAGATCCACAGCGGGCACCGTATCGGAATCCGGGTCTCGGGCCGGTTGGGCCGAACGGCCCGGATGCGGGTCCAGGACCCGATTTCCTCAAGCGCGACCTGGCCTCGGCCGAAGCAGACATGGAGGCGCCCGAGAGAAGCGACCATGACGACGACCACCACGACCACCGACGCATCGGCCCCGTCCGACAGCACCACCATGCTGGTGGTCCTCGACGCCGAGGGGACGATCCGCTCGGTGTCGTCGTCGGGCGAGCAGCTGACGGGCAAGGCCCCACAGGACCTCCTCGGCTCCAACATCTCGGAGCTGCTGAAGGAGCGCCAGGGCGTCAATCTGCTGCACGCCATCCAGAAGGCCGCGGACGCCGGCTGGACCGGTGGTCTGGGCCGGCACTGGCTCAAGCCCTCCACCAAGCAGGACGTCTACGTGGAGGTCTTCATCGACCCCGACTCGCTCGGCGACGGCACGATCGTGCTCGCGCTGCGCGACGTCACCGACGACTACATCGAGGAGCAGCGGCTCCGGGGTCTCTCGGACGACTTCCAGCACGTTCTCGACGGGGTCGAGATGGCGGTCACCCGCTGGACCCCCTCGATGGAGCTCGAGTACCACAGCCCCCAGTTCGAGCCGCTGGTGATGGGGACCCACGATCTCCTCCTGACCGATCCGGCGCTCGACGACGTGGGGTTCACCGAGACTGCGCAGCGGATCTGGCGGGATGCGCTCACGCACGTGGTGTCCACGGGTCAGCCGGTGGAGTTCGACTGGGAGACCGACGACAACCGGCGCATCCACTCCCGGGCCCTGGCCGAGTACGCGGCCGACGGCTTCGTCGCCTACGTCCTGGTGGTCAGCCACGACGTGACCGAGGAGCGGACCCGGTACGAGGAGCTGACCCGCCGGGCCCTGTACGACCCGCTGACCGGCCTGGCCAACCGGGCCACCGCACTGGCCTACGTCGACCGGTCGCTGGGGCGGCGGGGCCGCACCGGCACCTCCGAGGCGCTGATCTTCATCGACCTCGACCGCTTCAAGGCCATCAACGACAGCTTGGGCCACGCCGTCGGCGACGAGCTGCTGATCACCATCGCCAAGCGGCTCACGACGGTGGTGCGCCCCCACGACGTGGTGTCGCGGATCGGCGGCGACGAGTTCATCGTGTTCCTCGAGCAGATGGACGGCATCGAGCCGGTGCTCCTGGTGGTCGACCGGTTGCGTGCCGCGATCGCCGAGCCGCTGCTGATCGGTGGGCGGGAGCTGCGGGTGCGGGCCAGCCTCGGGCTGGCGTTCGCCATGGAGCGAAACGAGACCGCCGAGAACCTGATGGCCAAGGCCGACGCGGCCATGTACAACGCCAAGGACAGCGGCCGCGACCGGGTCGAGATGTACGACGAGGATCTGCGCCGCCGGGCGGAGCAGCGCATGAGGAACGAGCAGGCGCTGCGGCGGGCGATCAAGAACGGCGAGATGGAGGTGCACTTCCTCCCCGAGTTCGACCTGGTGACCGAGCAGGTGGTGGGCGCCGAGGCCCTGCTGCGCTGGCAGCACCCCGAGCGCGGTCTCATCCCCGCGGCGGAGTTCATCGGCCTCGCCGAGGAGTCCGGCCTCCTGGTCCGGCTGGGGACCGAGGTGCTGCGGCGGGCCTGCGAGCTGGTGGCGGGCTGGATGCGCAGCCGCTCCCTCGACGGGTTCATCCTCCGGGTCAACATCTCACCCAAGCAGCTCGCCCAGCCCACCCTGGGACCCACCGTTGCCGAGATCCTGACCGCCACCGGTCTCGACGCCGGGGTGCTGTGTCTGGAGCTGGCCGAGGCCACGGTCACCGAGCACATCCACGAGAGCGTGCGCCAGCTCGAGCAGCTGCGCGACCTGGGGGTGAAGATCTCGGTCGACGACTTCGGGACCGCGGCGTCGTCGTTGGCGTTGCTCAAGCGGCTGCCGGTGGACATGTTGAAGATCGATCGGTCGTTCGTGGTGGGCCTGGGCCAGGACGGCCCCGACAGCGCCATCGTCCGGGCCATCGTGGACCTGGGCGACGCGCTCGGGTTGGACGTGGTGGCCGAGGGCATCGACAACGACGACCAGCTCGACGAGCTCCTCGAGATCGGCTGCGCTCGGGGGCAGGGCTACCTGCTGAGCCACGTGCTGCGCCCCAACGAGTTCATCCGCCGCTTCATCTGAGGCTCCCGGCTCGCCGTTGCTCCGCCGGTCCTCGGGCCGTGGGGTCCGCGTCCGTCTCCGCACCCACTGCTAGGTTGCGCCGACGTCGGCATCGATCCGAGATCTGCCACACCGGCGACGCATCGGGCCCGGACGCTCACCCCCCTCCGGGCCCGATGCGGACGCCCGAGCACCTGCCCGCATGCCGAGACGAGGGGAGGTCGCTGGGCTACGGTCCAGGCACATGTCGCACCCAACCACCCTCGGCGAGCTGAAGCAGTCCGGCTGGCAGTCACGCTCGGTCAAGGAAGAGATCCGGCGCAACGCCATGCGGCTGATCGGCGAGGGGAGGGAGCTGTTCCCCGGGGTGCTCGGTTACGAGCACACGGTGCTGCCCCAGCTCGAGAACGCGCTGCTGGCGGGCCACGACATCATCTTCCTGGGTGAGCGGGGCCAGGCGAAGACCCGCATGATCAGGCGCATGGTCGACCTGCTCGACGAGCACCTGCCGGTCGTCGCCGGCTCCGAGATCAACGACGACCCGTATGCGCCGGTGTCCAAGCACGCCCGGGACCTGATCGAGGAGCTCGGCGACGAGACCCCCGTCGAGTGGATCCATCGCAGCCAGCGCTTCGGCGAGAAGCTGGCGACGCCCGACACCTCGATCGCCGACCTCATCGGCGAGGTCGACCCCATCAAGGTGGCCGAGGGTCGCTACCTCTCCGACGAGCTCACCCTGCACTACGGGCTGGTGCCGCGCACGAACCGGGGCATCTTCGCCATCAACGAGCTCCCCGACCTGTCCGAGCGCATCCAGGTCGGCCTGCTCAACATCCTCGAAGAGCGCGACATCCAGGTCCGGGGCTACAAGATCCAGCTGCCCCTGGACGTGATGCTGGTGGCCTCGGCGAACCCGGAGGACTACACCAACCGGGGCCGGATCATCACTCCCCTGAAGGACAGGTTCGGGTCGCAGATCCGCACCCACTACCCCCTCGACATCGGCCTCGAGCGAGAGATCGCCCAGCAGGAGGCCACCACCTTCGACGCCGGCGACATGCACGTGGAGATGCCGCCGTTCATGGCGACGGTGATCGCGACCCTGTCGCACCTGGCCCGGGAGAGCCCCCACATCAACCAGCGCTCGGGTGTGTCGGTGCGCCTCTCCGTGGCCAACTACGAGACCCTCATCGCAGGGGCGTTGCGCCGGGCCCTGCTGGCGGGCGAGGGCCACGTGGTCCCCCGGGTGAGCGATCTCGGCGCCCTCACTGCGTCCACCGCGGGCAAGGTCGAGATCGAGACCCTCGAGGAGGGTCGCGACGCGGAGATCGTCGAGCACCTGGTCCGGAGCGCGGTGCTGACCGTCTTCAAGGACGCGGTCGACCCGACCACCCACCGCGCCGTGCTCGATGCCTTCGACGCCGGCGCGGTGGTCAACGCCGGCGACGACATCGCCTCCGTCGACTACCTGGAGCTGCTCGACCGGATCCCCGCCCTCCGGTCGGTCCTCACCGACCTCGGGATCAGCGAGGAGCAGCTGAGCCAGCCCGCGATGGTGGCGAGCGGCGTCGAGTTCGTGCTGGAGGGCCTGCACCTCGCCAAGCGGCTCAACAAGGAGGCCGTCGGCGGGTCGGGGATCTACCGGGCCCGGGCCTGACCGGGGGCCAGCCGAGACTGGAGCCAGACCGCGCTGTCCTTCAGGTTGCGGTCCCGGTCGATCAGGCCCCTGGCCGTGGTGAACCCGAGGGGGCCCTCGTAGCCGTCGATCCCGGTGTCGTGCAGGTACCCCACCAGGCGGGTGCCCTGGGCGACCGCGTCGATCAGCAGCGCGTGGGTCTCGGACAGGATGCGCTCGCGCCACTCGTCGTCCCTGGTCGCCACCCCGTGGCCGGCGATCACCAGGTCCCGGGTCGGCAGCTCGGACGACACCTGCGACAGCAGCTCGCCCAGCTCGTTGGTGATCGGGGTGAACCCGGTGTCGGTCCGGCGACCTTCGGCGGGGTAGGGATGCAGGGCCCCGTGGCGGTCGACCGAGATCGGATGGTCGTGCGCCAGGCCGATCAGGTCGAACGCGCCCTCCAGCTCCGGGAGCTCCCGGGCAGGCCTGCCGGGGACGACCAGCTCGCCGTCGCGCAGCGCCGAGATCCAGCTGCCGAACAGCAGCTCGTGCCACCGGCGCCGCTGGGGCTCGTTCTCCGGTCCGTGGCCGAAGATGGTCGGAGTGCCGAACACCGCCATCACCCGGGTGGACCCGGTGCGGAGCACCTCCCACGCCCGGTGGTTGGCCAGGAGGGCGCCCTCTGCCGCCTCCATGGCCAGCTCGGGGTCACGCCGGCCCGGCGGTCGGGTGCCCAGCAGGTGGCCCCGGGTGGCCCAGCCCACGGGATCGTCGATCGGCACCCAGACCGCGACCAGGTGGTCGTAGCGCTCGGCGCAGCGGTCGATGTGGCGGACCCACTCGTAGCCGCGGCGCTTCTCGTCGCGGAAGCCGATGGTGTCCTCGGAGAACCAGCCGGGCAGGGTGCCGTGGTGGAGGGTGGCAATCACCTCGAGCCCGGCCCGCCGAGCCGAGGTGAGG
Organism: Acidimicrobiales bacterium; assembly: GCA_041636995.1. Classification (GTDB taxonomy): domain Bacteria; phylum Actinomycetota; class Acidimicrobiia; order Acidimicrobiales; family UBA8592; genus JBFINV01. The sequence continues at coordinate 15,252 of JBFKRY010000083.1, forward strand.
ATGTCGTCGTAGCGGTCGAAGGCGTCGCCGTCGACCCGGCCGGGCTCGGGCTCGAGCCGGGCCCACTCCAGGGTGACGCGGACATGGGAGATGCCCAGACCGGCCAGCAGCTCGAAGTCGTCGGCGTGGTTGGTGGCCAGGCCGTTGCCGTCGCCCGACGGTGGCACCCGCCGATCCCGCTCCCAGCGCGACCAGTCCGCGGCCGGAGCCACCCCCTCGGTCTGCAGCGACGAGCTGGTCACCCCCCACCAGAGGTGGGGCCCCCACCAGAGGTGGGGCTCGTCGGTCGTGGCCATGGGGTCCAGTCTGCCCGCTGGTGACCGCGCCCCGTCGAGGGGCCAGCGGGTCCGGTACGGTGGCGCCATGGTCCTGGGTCGGTGGCGTCGTCGCAAGCAACGTGGTCAGCGGTACGCCTACTCGGCCTGGGACGGCACCCAGGCCGGCTTCGAGCTCACCGCCCACGACATCATGGCCGAGCTCAACGACGACCTGCTCTACCACGGCGACATCAAC
>JBFKRY010000084.1:0-15670 GCA_041636995.1 Acidimicrobiales bacterium
ACCTGGCTCGACTGCGCGCCGGCGAGCCCGCGGCCGACCAGTCCGAGGCCGAGCCCGAACCCGACGAGGCCGAGCCCGACCAGCCCGAGGCCGAGCCCGACCAGCCCGAGGCCGAGGCCGAGCCCGACCAGCCCGAGGCCGAGCCCGAACCCGACGAGCCCGAGCCCGAACCCGACGAGCCCGAGCCCGAACCCGACGAGCCCGAGCCCGAACCCGACGAGCCCGAGGCCGAACCCGACGAGCCCGAGGCCGAACCCGACGAGCCCGAGGCCGAGCCCGACCAGCCCGAGGCCGAGCCCGACGAGAGCCGGGAGGCCGGCACCGAGCAGGCGGAGGAGCCCGCCGGCTGAGGGGGCCTGGCGACGGTCAGACCCGAGGCTCGCGGATGCCGAGCGCGGACGCGACCTGCTGGCATGCAGCCCACGAGCCCCGGTCGATGTTGCAGAGCACCACCGTCGTCACCGCATCACCGACGTAGTGCGAGACCATCGCCGAGACACCGGGGTCTCCCCCGGCGTGGCCGTAGATCGTGGTCGCGCCATCGTCGACGAAGAGCTCCATGCCGTAGCCGTAGGCCTCGAGGTCGTCTCGTATCAGGCCCCTGGGCGAGAGCATCTCGGCGACCATCGGGGCCGACACCAGCTCGGCCGCGGCCAGGGAGTCGAGGAACCTCGCGAGATCGGCGGCGGTGGTGACCATGCCGCCGTCGGGCATCCCCCGGGCGGGCACGGAGTAGATGTTCGATCGGGGCGTCGCGGCGGGCGGATCCTCGACGAGGTAGCCGGTCGCCATGCCCTCGGGCTCGCGGTCGAGCTCGAAGAACCCGGTCGCTTCCATGCCAGCCGGGCCCACGACCAGCTCGCAGACCGCCTCGGCGTAGGGACGGGCGGTCACCGCCTCGATCACCAGGCCGGCCAGGACGAAGTTGGCGTCGCCGTATTTCAGCCTCGCACCGGGCTCGGCCTCGGCCGGGAGGTCGGCGAAGAGCGGCAGCATGTCGGCTGGCCGGCGGATCGCCCACACCGGCACCCGCTCCCAGCAGCTGGTGAACGATGCCCAGGTCTGGTCGTCGTCGTCGTGATAGTTGGCCAGGCCCGAGGTGTGCGAGAGCAGGTGGTGGAGGGTGTGGCCTTGCTTCATCGCTGCCGGTCGGTGCTCGGGCGGAAGGACCTCCGTCAGGGGCTGGTGCAGCCCGACCCCACCCCGCTCGACGAGGATCAGGGCAGCCGTGGCGGTGATCATCTTCGTCACCGAGGCCACCTGGAAGCGGGTGCCGATGGTGTTGGGCACCCGATGGCCCCGGTGGGCCAGCCCCGTTGCGTGCTCGAAGAACGGCGCTCCTCCGCGCCAGGCCAGCACCACCCCGCTGAACCGACGGGCTGCGGCCTCGGCTTCCAGCCAGGCGCGCAGCTCGCCTTCGCTCATCGGCCGTCCCGGGGCGCGCCCAGCCCGCAGGCCCGGCTCCGGTGCCCGTCCACTACGGGCAGGGCGTCGCCAGCAAGTGGTCGCCGAAGGGGTCGACGGTGAAGGCGCACCCGAAGTTCGGGTCCGCCACCGCCGCCGGGTTCGTGACCTCGTCGCCGGCGGGCTTCACACCGACCTCCACCCAGTCCACCAGGTCGGAGAACGCTTGCACCAGCTCGAACCCGGTGAAGTCGCAGTGTCCGACCCCGCGGATCGCCCGCTGGACCACCAGATCGCTCTTGCCGTTGGCGGCGGCCTCGTTGCCGTACACGACCTGATTGTGGAACGGCACGAACAGATCGCCCAGGTTGTGCAGGCTGAGGACCGGCACGTTCGGATCACCGGCGATCGCCGGCACTGGCGACAGCCCGTTGGGACTGCGCCCCTGAGGATCCTGGGTGACCCGCACGACCGCGTCGTTGAACGCCTGCTCGGCGGCCGACAGCGCAGGGGTCGTGTCGAACTGGTAGACGACATCGCTGTTGTCGACGGCGTTACCCGGGGAGCGCACCAGGGTCCCGTCGCCCAAGCCGAGGTCGAAGAGGAAGTTGCCCGGGCCGGATCCGAACTCCGGGAAGGTGTTCCAGAAGAACCAGGCCTCGTCGAAGTTGGGGCGCTCGCCGCCGGAGCGGAGCTCGGTGAGGTTCTTCAGGTTCACTCCGTCGGGCGTGAGGCTGACCGGCCAGCCAGGGCCGGGGCCAGAGAGGTTCGCCTTGATGGCAGGCACGGTCACGCCGACGTACTGCGCCGGGTCGACCGGGAAGGCCGACGATCCGGTACCGAGCTGCTGTGCCGCGACGTTGAAGTCGAGGAAGAAGTCGAACAGCTCGAAGTCGCCCAGCACGCCGCAGATGGGCATGGCGCCGTCGTAGAAGTTGCGGTACTGCTCGATGGATACCGCCGTGATGTGCCCGCCCATCGAGGCACCGGTGATGTAGACCCGGTCGGGCTTGCCGACGATGCCGTTGAATCGGGTGGCCAGCGAATGGGTGTCCTGGACGCCGACGGTGATGTCGTAGTCGTTGCGGCTGTAGCTCGAGGCGGCCCAGGCATAGCCGTTCGGGATCAGGAAGGACCGCAGCGGGTGATTGTCGACGGTGAGCTCGAGCCCGGTGCCCCGGAAGCCGTGCGCCCACATGACCAGCGAGCCGTTCCAGTCGTCCGGCACCTCGATCCGATAGCCAGCTCCGCTGTGCACGCCCCAGTACGCCGTGGCGCCGGGCAGCGCAGTGAACGGGAGCTCGGACTCGTCGACGAAGTAGTCGGGTTTGGGCCCGTTCCCGTTGCCTTGGGCCGCACCCGCCACCGGCGCCACCGCCAGGCTCGAGAGCGCGACCACGATCAGCGCCATCATCGATCTCCGCACGAGCACCCCCCGGTCCGTCGTCGGCGAGGACCATAACCGGTCCCCGGCCGGTACGCAGAGTCGAGCCCGGTCTAGCCTGCAGCGATGCCTCGACCGTTCCGGTTCAGCGTGGCGGCCAGCTCGGTGGTCGACGCTGACGAGTTCGTGGCCCTGTCCCGGAGGGCCGAGGACCTCGGCTACAGCGCCATCTCGTTGCCCGATCACCTCGACGACCAGCTGGCCCCACTGGTGGCGCTCACCGCGGCCGGGGCGGCCACCACGACCCTGCGACTGCAGACGCTGGTGCTCGCCAACGACTACCGGCACCCCGCGGTGCTGGCCAAGGAGGCGACCAGCCTCGACCAGCTGTCGGGCGGGCGGCTGGAGCTCGGCATCGGCGCCGGCTGGATGCGCTCCGACTACGACCAGGCGGGCATCACCTACGACCGCCCGGGCGTCCGCATCGAGCGCCTCGCCGAGAGCATCGCCATCCTGAAGGCCGCCTTCACCGGCGAACCCGTCGAGCACCGGGGCGAGCACTACACCCTGAGCGGGTTGGTGAGCACCCCACCACCGGCCCAGCAGCCCCGTCCGCCCATCCTCGTCGCCGGCGGGGGCCGGCGGGTCCTGTCGCTGGCCGCTCGTGAGGCCGACATCGTGGGCGTCAACCCCGGCCTGGCGGCCGGCGTGATCGACGAGCGAGCCGGGGCCACGGCCACCCCGGCGGCCACCGACGACAAGATCGAGTGGATCCGTGAGGCCGCAGGCCCCCGCTTCGAGGACCTCGAGCTGCAGACCCGGGTCCACCTGGCCGAGATCACCGACGACCGGGTGGGGATGGCCGAGGCCTTCGCCCCGGCGCTGGGGCTGACGCCCCAGGAGGCGCTCGACTCCCCCCATGCGCTGGTCGGAACGGTCGAGGAGTGCATCGAGAGCCTGCACCGCTGGCGTGACACCTGGGGGATCTCCTATGTCGGCATCGGTGCCGAGTCCATCGACGCCATGGCCCCGATCGTCGCCGAGCTCGCGGGAACCTGACCCGGGCGACAAGGCGCGCTCGGCGGGAATACCCTGCGCGCATGCTGTCCACGATGTTCGACGACGCGCTCGAGCGACTGTTGATGGCGCACGATCGCTACCGGCGGACCCCCCGCAACCCCGACAACGTCGTCGGCCTCAGCCGGGCCCGGGCCCAGCTGGACCTGGCCCGAGCCGAGGTACACGCCGCCCGCGCGGCCGATCCCCAGGCCCGGGCCCTGCTGGCCCGGCGCATCGTCCCCCGCAGCTTCGAGGACGCGCTGCGGGTCTGGAGCGATCAGTTCGGCCACGAGTACGGCTGAGCGCCGCCCCTTGCCACCGACTGGCACCGGCGGCGGAGTACGGTCGGACCGTGCAGAGACGACTGCTGGTGCTGGTGGCCGCGGCGGCGCTCCTCGCGTCCGGCTGCTTCAAGGTCAACCTCGACATCGAGGTCGAGGAGGACGGCTCGGGCCGCCTCGGGGGGATCGTGGCGATCGACTTCGCGGCGTTCGAGGATCTCGCCGGGTCCCTCGGCGAGGACTCCGGGCTCAGCCGGGGCGAGCTGTGCGGCGAGTTCGACACGGAGAGCGGGTTCAACACCAGCGACCTCGACCAGGCGCGGCCCTACGACGAGGACGGCTTCTGCGGAGTCGAGTTCGAGACCGCGTTCGCGGCCGACGAGTTCGACGAGACCTTCGGCAGCCTGGAAAGCGGCGAGGGCACCCTCCGCCGCGACGGAGACGGCTGGTTCTTCGAGCTGCCCTTCGATGAGTCCGAGTTCGAGACCGGCGACGCCAGCGCCTTCCCCGGTGTGGAGGAGCTCTTCGGCGATGCCGAGTACGTCGTCCGGGTCAAGCTGCCGGGTCGCCAGGTCGACCACAACGGGACCAGGATCGACGACGAGGGATTCGTCGTGTGGGACCTCGATCTCACGAGCCCACCGGACCGGCTGTTCCTGCGTACCGAGCCGGGCGACCCGATCACCGGCAGCGGCGGTGGCGGCACCGGCGCGGTGATCCTCATCGTGATCCTGGTGCTGCTCGCGCTCGGGGCGGTGGCGTACTTCCTGATGCGCCGGCGAGGCGACCACGAGACCCCGCCCGCGTCAGGAGTCGCAGCCACCATTCCCTACCAGGCGCCGACGGCCCCACCGATCACCACCGCGCCGGCTTCCCGAACCGACGTCACCGCGCCGCTGGAGCCGATGACCTCCACCACCTCCTCGGCAACGTCGCTCGTAGCCGAGGACGTCGCCGCCGAGGACATGACCGCCCGCGCCGAGCCCGCCGAGCAAGCCGCGCCCGAGCCCGCCGAGGAGACCGCGCCCGAGCCCGCTGAGGAGGCCGCGCCCCAGGTGATCGCGGGGCCCACCCCCGAGCAGGCCACCGGGGCGCCGGTCTGGGACCCGGCCCGGCGCAAGTACGTCCAGTGGGATCCGAACCACCTTCGCTGGCTGGTGTTCGACGACGCCACCCAGTCCTGGGGGCCCGAGCAGGGCTGAGGGCGCTCACAGCCCCAACACCTCGAGCAGCTCCAGGTGGTCGGCGATCACGTGATCGGGCACCGCGGCCGGCGCGTCCTCGACGGCCTCCTCGTCGGTTCGGCCGCCGACGTACTGGACGCTGGTCATGCCCGCGGCGTTGGCCCCGGCCACGTCGGTCCGGGTCAGGTCTCCCACGTGCGCGGCCCGGGTCGGGTCGGACACCCCGAGACCGGCGAGCGCATGCTGGAAGATGCGACGGTCGGGCTTGAAGACGCCCACCTCGTCGGAGAACGAGAAGTGATCGATGAGCGGGAGCACGCCCAGCTCGTCCAGCCAGCGCTTGATCTGGGAGGCCGGCACCGCCGCCACGTCCGACACCACCCCGACCCGCACCCCTCGCCCGCCCAGCCGATCGAGCGCCTCCGCGACGTTCGGTAGCAGCTCTCGCGGCGTCATCAAGGACGCCTCCAGATACAGGTCGGCGAGCTCGGCGGCCAGGCTCTCCTCCACCTCGACGCCGAGGTGGGCCAGCGCGTCCCTGGCCATGATCGCCGCGGTGCTGGGCTCGTTGGCCCGCCAGCGGGTGTCGAAACGGTCCCAGGCGTGACCGAACGCGGCCGAGAGGGTCTCGTCGGCCAGCTGGTGGCCGGCCTCGGCGAGCCGCTCCCGCCACAACACGATGCGCAGCTCCACCGGAGCCGGCGTCTCCAGCACCAGGGTGTTCCAGAAGTCGAACGTCACCGCCTGATAGCCCATGGTGAACGCTCGTCCGGGCTCAGGTGTCGCGCACCACGCCGTCGCTCAGCGCAGCCCGGGCCACCGCCGGCGCCACCGCCTGCACCACCGAGGTGTCGAACACCGAGGGCACCACGAAGTCCGGAGCCAGCGCGTCGTCTGGGACCGAGTCGGCGATCGCGGCCGCAGCGGCGAGCTTCATGTTCTCGGTGATGTCGCAGGCGCCCGCGTCCAGCGCACCCCGGAAGATCCCCGGGAAGGCCAGGACGTTGTTGATCTGGTTGGGGTAGTCGCTGCGCCCGGTGGCCATCACCGCAGCAAGGCCGTCGGCGGCTTCGGGCCGGATCTCGGGGTCGGGGTTGGCCATGGCGAACACGATGGGATCGGGGCCCATGTTGCGCAGGTCCGCTGCGGTCAGCAGGTCGGGCCCGCTGACCCCGATGAACACGTCGGCGCCGTGGAGCACCTCGGCCAGGGTGCCGGCCTTGCGATCCGGGTTGGTGTTGGTGGCGAACCACTCCTTCGCGTAGTTCAGGTTGTCGCGGCCCGCGTAGATGGCACCGATCCGGTCGACCCCCACGATCTCGCCCACCCCGGCGTTGATCAGGATCTTGCCGATCGCCACCCCCGCGGCCCCCATCCCCGAGATGACCACCGCCAGGTCGTCCATCTTCTTACCGGTGATGCGTAGCGCGTTCTGCAGCGCTGCCAGGGTCACCACCGCGGTGCCGTGCTGGTCGTCGTGGAAGACCGGGATCGACAGCCGCCGTTTCAGCTCCTCCTCGATCTCGAAGCAGGCCGGCGCGGCGATGTCCTCGAGGTTGACGCCCCCGAAGGTGGGCGCCAACCGGGCCACGGTGTCGATGATCTCGGCGGGATCGGTGGTGTCCAGGCAGATCGGGAAGGCGTCGACACCCCCGAACGCTTTGAAGAGCAGAGCCTTCCCCTCCATCACCGGCATCGCCGCCTCGGGGCCGATGTTGCCCAGGCCGAGCACCGCAGTGCCGTCGGAGACGATGGCGACGGTGTTCTTCTTGATGGTGTAGCGGTGGGCCAGCTGCGCGTCCTTGTGGATCGCCATGCAGACCCGGGCCACGCCTGGGGTGTAGGCCATGGACAGGTCGTCGGCGTCGCCCACCGAGCAGAGCGGCAGCACCTCGATCTTGCCGCCCTCGTGCATCCGGAAGGTGCGGTCGTAGTGGTCGACGACCTCGATGCCTTCGACTTCCCGCATGGCGGCGATGATGCGCTCGGCGTGCGCTTCGTCCCGCGCGTGGACGGCCATGTCGCGGGTGATGGTCTCGCCCTTGGCCACGAAGCCCTCCATCGCCGCGATGTCGCCCCCGGCGGCCCCGATGGCCGTGCACAGCGCTCCGAGAACGCCAGGCACGTTGCGCAGTCGGACCTTGGCCGAGAACGAGTACGCGGCAGTCGGGGTGGTGGCCATGGCCGAACGGTAGCGCCAAGCACGCAATCCGGACCGAACGAGCCTCGCGGCCCGGGGCGGGCCAAGATGGGGGATGCACATCATCGGCCCCGAACCAATCGCGGTCGTCGCCTCGCCCGACGACCAGCTCGTCCTCGCGGTCACCGTCGACGAGGACGGCGCCGCGTCGTACCAGGTGGTGCGGCGCGGCAACGACGGCGGGCACGCCCTGTTGCCGTCGCCCCTGGGGCTGAGCCGCGAGGACGCGAACTTCACCACCGGCCTGGTGCACGAGGCCACCAGCGAGCCGGAGGTGGTGACCGAGGACTACCAGCTCGTGGCCGGGAAGCGGCGCCAGGTCTCCACCGAGGGACGGGAGCTGGTGACCAGGCTCCGCAACGCCGACGGGCAGCCCCTCGAGCTGGTGATGCGGGCGTTCGATGACGGCGTCGCCTTCCGCTACCGGTTCCCCGACACCACCGCCGAGCCCTGCCGCATCGTGGCCGAGCGGACCGGCTTCGCCCTGCCGTCGGGACGGGCGTGGCTCCAGCCCTACGACTGGCCGGGCTGGGCGACCCCGGCCCACGAGGCGTACTACTCCAACGGCACCCCCATCGGGTTGCGGATGCCGGTTGCCGGCTACACGTTCCCGGCGCTCTTCGAGGCCGACGGTCAGTGGATCCTGATCACCGAGTCCGGCGTCGACGGCTCGGGTGCGGGGTCCCATCTGGGGGCTCGCCCGATCGGTGGCGAGTACCCGATCGAACCCCCGCTGGCCACCGACGGCAACGGTCACTTCACGGCGGACGTGGAGCACCCCCTGCCCTGGGCCAGCCCCTGGCGGTTGGTGATCACCCATCCCCAGCTCGGACGGGTGGTGTCGACGAGCCTGGTCACCGACCACGCACCGGCCAGTGCGATCGACGACACCAGCTGGGTCACCCCCGGCCGGGTGGCGTGGAGCTGGTGGTCGGACCACGACAGCCCGCGGGACTCGTCGGCCCAGCGCCGCTACATCGACTTCGCCGCGGACATGGGCTGGGAGTACTGCCTGATCGATGCCAACTGGAACCAGCTCGGCGACGGTGTTGTCATCGGGCTGGTGGAGTATGCCCGAGCCCAGGACGTCGGCATCGTGCTCTGGTACAACTCGGGCGGGCCCACCAACATCGTGCCCGAGGCCCCCCGAGACCGCATGGATCACGCCGCGGTGCGCCAGGCGGAGCTGGCGACGATCGCCGACTGGGGGGTGCGCGGGATCAAGGTCGACTTCTTCCACAGCGACAAGCAGGAGATGATCGGGCGCTACCTGGGCATCCTCGAGGATGCCGCAGCCGCCGGCCTGGTCGTGGCCTTCCACGGGTGCACCGTCCCCCGGGGCTGGGAGCGCACCTGGCCGAACCTGCTGACCATGGAGGCGGTCCGGGGCGCCGAGCAGTACTCCCTCGATCCCCTCTACACCGAGCGCGCCCCCGAGCTCAACACCATCCTGCCGTTCACCCGCAACGTGGTGGGATCGATGGACTACACGCCGGCCACCTTCAGCCACATCCGCTTCCCGCACACCACCACCTTCGCCCACGAGCTGGCCCTGTGCGTGGTGTTCGAGTCGGGTCTGCAGCACCTCGCCGACTCCGTCGAGTCCTACCGGTCGCTGCCCGAGCCGGTGCTGGGGGTGCTGCGAGACGTCCCGGTGGTCTGGGACGAGCTGGTGCTGGTGGACGGGGACCCCGGCCAGTACGTCGCCCTGGCCCGCCGCCACCGCGACGCCTGGTGGGTGGGGGCCCTCAACGGCACCGACGAGCCCATCGAGGTCACCCTCGATCCCCAGCGGCTCGGTCTCACCGGTGCCCACCTCCAGCGGGTGAGCGACGGCCCCACCGGCGACGAGCTCACCGTCGAGGACCTGGTCGCCGACGGCCCCGTCCGCCTTCCCCTCGCTCCCCGCGGCGGCTGCCTCCTGCGCCCCGCTCCCTGACCACGCTCCGTGAAGGGGGTCTGACCCCAGTGTGATGCACCTCGCTTCCTGACCCCGCTCCTTGACCACGCTCCCTGACCACGCTCCGTGAAGGGGGTCTGACCCCAGTGTGATGTCAGGCGACGCGGTCGATCGACGCGCCGGCTGCGGGAGGTGCCAGGTGGAGGCGGGCCCGGAGGCCGGAGGACCGCTGGTAGGCCTCGGCGGTGGCGGCCAGGAACGAGTCGACCCGAGGCTCGGCGACCAGCGCCACCCCGCAACCCGCGAAGCCGCCGCCGGTCATCCGGGCGCCGTGGCAGCCCGGGGCCGACCGGGCCGCGGCCACGATCTGGTCCAGCGCCGGGCTCGACACCTCGAACAGATCGCGAAGGCTGGCGTGGCTCTCGTCCATCAGCCGGCCGACCGCAGCCGCGTCGCCCGCACCCATGGCCTCGGCGGCCTCGACGGTCCGACGGTTCTCGTCGATCACGTGACGAGCCCGGCGCAGGTCCGTCGGGTCGACGGTGTCGCTGGCCCCGGCGAGCTGGCCCGGCTCGACGTCACGGAGGCTGGAGACGCCGAGCCCGGCGGCCACCCGCTCGCAGGCGGCCCGGCGCTGGCCGTATGCGGAGTCCACCAGCTCACGGCGGGTGGTGGTGTCGAGCACCACCACCGTGGTCCCGGCGATGAGCGGCACGGGCCGGCGGGACAGGTCGCGGAAGTCGATGAGGGTGGCGTGACCCTCGACCGCGGTCGCCGAGATCAGCTGATCCATGATGCCGGTGGGCTTCCCGACGATCTCGTTCTCGACTCGCTGGGCCGCCGCCGCGATGGCTTCGGGCCCCGCAGCCGTCCCCATCGCCGACACGACCACACCGACCGCCACCATGAGCGCCGCCGACGACGACAGGCCGGCACCCACGGGCACGTCGCTCGCGATCGATCCCGCCCAGCCGTTCGTGGCTTGCCCGCCGGGGTCGAGGGCCCAGGCCATGCCCTGCGCATACGCCGACCAGTCCCGGGCGGTGGGCCGCGCCGCCGGGAGCGAGAAGACGGCCGGGGTGTGGCCCTCGGAGCCGAGCGACACCGTGGCCGCCTCGACCGGCGACACCGCGATCCACACCGCGTGCGGGAGGGCGATGGGCAGGGCGAAACCCTCGTTGTAGTCGGTGTGCTCACCGATCAGGTTGACCCGGCCTGGCGCCCGGGCGATCAGGGCCGCGGGCGATCCGTGCTCGGCAGCGAACGCGTCGAGGGCTCGCCGGCGACCACCCAGGTCACCCTCCTCCATGTCAGACGAACCGGACGGTGCCCGATCCGGCGACGACCTCGCCGATGACCACGGCCCCGTGGCCGGTGGTCTCCAGGGCAGCAATGGCCGGGTCGCGGTCGGCTGCGGGCACCCCCAGGATCATCCCGATCCCCAGGTTGAATACCCGGGCCATCTCGTCGTCGGTGATCGACCCCAGCCGTTGCAGCTCGCCGAAGATGCGCGGCCACTCCCAGCTCGAGCGGTCGACGACGGCGTCGACGCCGGGGGCCAGGACCCGCTGGAGGTTGCCACCGATGCCGCCGCCGGTGACGTGGGCGACGGCGCGGACGTCGGCCGCTGCGACCGCAGCCAGGACCGCGGGCGCGTAGACCACCGACGGGCGCAACAGCTCGTCGGCGACGGTCGCGTCGGCCCCCTCCCATGCGGGATCGTCGAGGCTGCGGCCGGCCAGGTCGAACAGGACCCGGCGAGCCAGCGAGTACCCGTTGCTGCGCAGGCCCGGCGAGTGGAGTCCGACGAGCACGTCGCCCGGCGCCAGGCGGTCGCCGCCGATGACCCGATCGGCGTCGACGACACCCACTGCGAAGCCGACGAGGTCGAACTCGCCCGGCTCCATGGCCCCGGGGTGCTCGGCCATCTCGCCGCCGATCAGCGCGCACCCGGCCTGGCGGCAGCCCTCGGCCACCCCGCCCACCAGCTCCGCCATGCGGTCGGGGTCGAGCTTGCCCACCGACACGTAGTCGAGCAGGAACAGCGGCTCGGCACCGGTGCACACCAGGTCGTCGACGCACATCGCCACCAGGTCGACGCCGATGGTCCCGACCCGGCCGGCCGCTGAGGCCACCATCGCCTTGGTGCCCACGCCGTCGGTGGACGAGACCAGCAGCGGTCGGGACCCGCCCCGACCCTGCAGGTCGAACATGGCCCCGAACCCGCCGATGTCGCCCACCACCCCCGAGCGGTAGGTGGAGCGGACCAGGTCGGCGATGCGTCCCACCGCGGCCTCGCCGGCCGCGATGTCGACCCCGGCGGCCGCGTAGGTCTCGCCGGTCACCGCTCGCGCCCCCCGGCGTGGCCCCGCTGCGCGTGGGTCGCGGGGAGCTCCGCCTCGGACACGCCGAAGAGCTGCATCGTCCGTGCCGAGGCCGATCCCGCGATCTCGCCCACCGCGGTCCCGGTCCTGGCGCTGTTCTCGGCGACGGCCACCGGGTAGTCGCCGGTCAGGCAGGCGGTGCAGAACCCGGCGCTGCCGGCACCGGTGGACTCCACCAGCCGGTCGAGGGTGAGGTACGAGAGGGTGTCGACGCCGAGGTAGTCACGGATCTCCTCGACCGTCAGGTTCGCGGCCAGCAGCTCGCTCCGGCTGCCGGTGTCCATGCCATAGAAGCAGGGCCACCGGTAGGGGGGCGAGGAGACGCGTAGGTGCACCTCGGTCGCGCCGGACTCACGCAGCATCCGCACCATCGACCGGGTGGTAGTGCCGCGCACGATGGAGTCGTCCACCACGACCAGCCGGTTGCCGGCGATCGAGTCCCGCAGCGGGTTGAGCTTCATGCGGACCCCGAGGGCCCGCAGCTCCTGGCTGGGGGCGATGAAGGTGCGGCCGATGTAGCGGTTCTTGACCAGACCCTGCCCGTAGGGGACCCCGCTGCGCCGGGCGTAGCCTTCGGCGGCCGGGATCCCGGACTCGGGCACCCCCATCACCAGGTCGGCCTCCACCGGCGCCTGCTCGGCGAGCAGCTCGCCCATGCGCACCCTTGCGTGGTGGATGCTCTGCCCGTAGAGCAGGGCATCGGGGCGGGCGAAGTACACGTACTCGAAGATGCACAGCCGGGGGTCGAGCCGCTCCTCCGGGAACGGCCGGACCGACCGGGTGCCCATGGCGTCGATGACGATCATCTCGCCGGGCTCGATCTCTCGAACGAAGTGGGCGCCGACGATGTCGAGCGCCGGGGTCTCCGACGCCAGGACCCAGCCGTTCTCGAGCCGGCCCAGGCACAGCGGGCGGAACCCGTTGGGGTCGCGCACCCCGATGACGTGGGCCTCGTCCATCAGCACCAGGGAGAACGCGCCCTCGCAGCGCGGAAGCACCGCCCCCAGGGCCCGCTCGAGCTCACGGCCGTCGGAGCGGTCCTCGACGCCCATGGCTTCGATCTCGGCCCCGATCATCTCCGCGATGAGATCGGAGTCGCTGTCGATGGTGCCGGGCAGCATGCCCCGCTCGGCGACCAGGGCCTCGGTGTTGGTGAGGTTGCCGTTGTGGCCGAGGGCGAACTCCCGCTGGGCGACGCCCCGGTAGACCGGCTGGGCGTTGCGCCACGAGCTCGACCCGGTGGTGCTGTAGCGGGTCTGGCCGATCCCCAGGTGGCCCGAGAGCCCGGCCAGGGTCCGGTCGTCGAAGACCGTGGCCACCAGACCCATGTCCTTGACGACGGTGATGGTCTCGCCGTCGCTGACCGCGATGCCGGCCGACTCCTGACCCCGATGCTGGAGGGCGTGGAGGCCCAAGTAGTTGAGATGGGCGACCGCGCGGCCGGGGGCGTAGACCCCGACGACCCCGCATGCCTCACGTGGCGAGTCGTCCGGCTCGCCCCTCTCCTCGGCCACCGCCGCAGTCTGGCAGCTGGCGGCGCCGATACCAACGACCATCGCGGCCGGGGCGGCACCGCGCTCGGGGTCGGCGGGCCCGCCGAGCAGCGCTGCCGCGCGATGATCCCTCCATGTCATCGCCGCGCATCGCCGTCGTCGGGCCCGGAGGGGTGGGGTGCTTCTTCGCCGCCCACCTGGCGGCCGCCGGCCACGAGGTCGTGGCCTGCGCCCGCCGGCCGTTCGACCGCTACCTGGTGGAGTCCGACGAGGCGCCGGTGGCCGCGCCGGCCACGGTGGTTGTCGACCCGGAGCAGCTCGACGGCGACCCCTTCGACTGGGTGCTGGTCGCGGTCAAGGCCCACCAGAGCGCGGGGGCGGCGCCGTGGTTCGACCGGGTGTGCGGTACCGGGACGGTGGTCGTGGCCCTCCAGAACGGCATCGAAGCCGTGGAGCGCCTGGCCCCGTTCGTCGCCGGCGCCCCCGTGCTGGACAGCGTGGTCTACTGCGGCGCCGAGCTCATCGAGCCCGGCCGGGTCCGCCACACCAGCAACAGCCGGCTCATCGTGCCCGACGTGGCCGAGTCGCACCGGCTCGCCGAGCTGTACCGGGGGACTCCGGTGACGATCGACATCTCCGCCGACCATCGGCGCTCGGCGTGGGTCAAGCTCGGCATCAACGTGGTCGCGAACGGGCTCTCGGCGCTGACGGGACAGCCGATGGCCGTGCTCGCCGAGGCCGAGATCGCCGAGGTCGCCGCAGCCCTGCTGACCGAGGTCCTGACCGTCGGCCGGGCCGAGGGGGTGGAGCTCGAGCTCGACGGGGTGGAGCAGACCATCGCCCTCCTGGCGGCGGTCCCGAGTGGCCGGACGTCGATGCTCCACGACGTCGAGGCCGGCCGGCCCACCGAGCACGACGCTCTCCACGGCGCGGTGATCCGCGCCGGGCGCCGCCACGGGATCCCCACCCCCTACACCGACACCATCCACGCGCTGCTGGCAGCTCTGACCCCCACCGACCCTGCCCGAACGCGTGGATGTCGTTAGTCTCTCCGATCGTGGCCGACATCGACCTCGCGCACTACAACCCCATGGACCGCGAGGTCCAGCAGTGCCCCTTCGCCCACTACGCGGCGCTCCGCGCCCACGGGCCGCTGTTCTTCCACGAGCCCACGGGGATGTTCTTCGCCTCCCGGCTCGACGTGGTCAACGAGGTCCTGCGGGACACCGAGACGTTCTCGTCGAAGATGTCGAACACCGGCACCATGGGCGACCGCGAGGTGATGGCGCAGGTGGCCGACATCCTCGCGGAGGGGTGGCCCCGAGCCGACACCATGCTCACCATCGACCCGCCGCACCAGACCCGGTACCGCAAGCTGGTCAGCCGGGCGTTCTCCGCCCGCCGCATCGCCGCGCTCGAGGACCGCATCCGCGAGATCGCAGTCGAGCTCATCGACGCCTTCCCCGACGAGGGCACCATCGACTTCCACGCCGACTTCGCGGTGTCGTTCCCGGTGCGGGTGATCCATTACGCCCTCAACATGGCGCCCGAGACCGAGGACCGGATCAAGGGCTGGTCCGACGACGCGGTGGCCGCGCTGGGCACCCACCTGAGCGACGAGCGCCGGCTGGAGGCCGCACGCGGCCAGGTGGAGAGCCAGCAGTACTGGCACCGCGAGTACCTCGACCGGCTCGCCGATCCCGTCGACGACATCCTCTCGGACCTGGTCCACGCGGACTTCGACGATCCCGACCTCCCCCAGGGCCAGACCCGCAAGCTGGAGTTCCCCGAGGTGTTCAGCATCGTCCAGCAGCTGATGGTCGCGGGCAACGAGACCACCACGAAGTTCCTGAACGAGACCATGCGGCTGCTGATCGAGAACCCCAAGTGGTGGCGGGCCCTGGAGGACGACCCCGACCGCGTGGTCGTCGGCATCGTCGAGGAGGGTCTCCGCCTGTCGTCGCCCAACCAGGGCCTGTTCCGCACCGTCACCCGGGACACCGAGATCGAGGGCGTCCCGGTGCCCGAGGGATCGAGGATCTGGGTCATGTTCGGCGCTGCCAACCGCGACGAGCGGGTCTTCGACGATGCGGAGAGCTTCGACGCCGAGCGTCCCAACCTGAAGGAGCACGTCGCCTTCGGCAAGGGCCACCACTTCTGCATCGGCGCGCCGCTGTCGCGGCTCGAGGGTCGGGTGGCGCTCGAGGAGCTGGTGAGGCGCATCCACCTACCGAGCTTCAGCGAGTCGAACTCCTTCGAGTACGAGCCCAGCTACATCCTGCGGGGGCTGGCCGCCCTCGACCTCGACATCCGCAAGCGCTGAGAACGTCGGCGGGCCGCTAGTCGCCCTTCACCCAGAGGTACAGCGCGATCAGCCCGGC
>JBFKRY010000085.1:0-15571 GCA_041636995.1 Acidimicrobiales bacterium
CTCGACTGACATCGGCCCATTCTTGTCGACCGAGCCATGGCCTGCCCGCCGTCAACCGGAACTCTTCGACAGCGCCGTACCAGGCTGAAGTCCGGAGCGCCCCACAACTTCTTCGAACAGGTCGTTCCCGACCTAATCCTCTGGCCTGCCGCGAACGTGCCGGAGAGGATGGCGATGACCGGGACGGGTGTCATCCCAGGGGGTTGCGAGATGCGGTTGGCCCGAACAGCCAGAGCGGCCGCTGCCGTCGCGTGCGTCGGTGCGCTCGTCGCCGCGTCCTGCGGGCAGTCGAACGACGATCCCGCAATGCAGGCCGCCGAGTCGACGGCAGCCAGCACTGCCACCGCGGCCCCAGTGCCCGACACCGAAGCGCCACCCACGGCGTTCGTGGATGTCGTCGTGGTGACCATGACCACCGACGCCGTACTACCTGGGCAGACCGTCTTGGCGGCGGGCGATCGCATCGTTGCGATCGGCCCGGTCGGCGAGATCGACGTGCCAGACGACGCCATCGTGATCGAGGGTCGTGGCGCATACCTGATGCCGGGTCTGGCCGACATGCACGTGCATCTCGATGCCGTCTGGCCGGTGCCGATGCTCGACCTCTTCCTGGCAAAGGGGGTGACCACGGTCCGCAATCTGAACGCCAGGGATTCCACGGTGCTGGCGTGGCGCGATGAGGTCGAGGACCGGACGCGCCGCGGACCGACGATCTTCACGGCCGGGCCGACGATCTTCGAGGACGCAGAGGATCTCGACGCCGTCGTCGCGGCCCAGCTGGACCAGGGCTACGACCTCGTCAAGTTGTACTCGTACCTCAGCGCCGAGGGTTTCGCCGAGGCGATGTCGGCAGTCCGGGACCACGGAGGGTATGCCGTCGGGCACGTGCCATTCGCGGTTGGTCTCGAGGGCGTCATCGCCGCGGGCATGGATGAGATCGCCCACATCGAAGAGCTGACCTTCGAGCTCATCGACTTCGACCGCTCCGCCGACCTCGGGATCGGTGAATGGCTGCCCTTTGTCTTCGAACGCGCCGAAGCGGAGCTGCAATCGCCCGGAGCAAACGAGGTGCTCGGAACGCGGATCGCTGCGGTCGTCGACGCCTTGCGCGGTACGGATGTGCCGGTGGCCACGACCGTGTTCCTCTCGGACCTGATCGTCCAGAAGCTGCTGCGGCCCGAGGAGTTCCTGGCGCGACCCGAGTTGGGGTACATGCCACCGGCGTATCTGGCCGAGTTCGCGGCAGGCGCCGAGAAACACCAGGTTCAGTTCGCCGATCATGAAGACATCTCGGTCGTCCGCTACGCGGCCATCGTGTTGTTGCTCCAGGCGTTGCACGAAGCCGACGTGCCGCTGCTGTTGGGCACCGATGCCGGCACCGGGCACATGGGCCTGGTCCCCGGATTCACGATCCACGACGAGCTCGCCATCCTCACCGCGAACGGCTTCACGCCCTTCGAGGCCATCGAGACCGGCACCGTCAACGCGTCAGCCGCCATCGAGGCCATGACGGGCAGCAACGACTTCGGCACGATCGAAATCGGCAAGCGTGCCGACCTGGTGCTGGTCGGCGCGAACCCGCTCGAGGATGTCTCCCACATCGAGGTGAGCCTCCAGGGCGTCATGGCAGCCGGCATCTGGTACCCGCAGGCCGAACTGGACGAGATGATCGCCCATCAGTCGTGACCGCTTCGGGTCATCGTGAGGCGGCGGCGGTCCTGGCCGATTCCTTGTTCGTAACTGCCATCCGAGTGTGAACGCCAGGGCGGTGGATGGCACGGCGCCGCTGGACGGCCGCCTGAGCGGAGCTACAGCACGAACGCCCTGCGCAGGTGGTTCCAGGCGCACGACGGGCAGACCTCGACCACGTAGCACGTGAAGGTGCCCTTGCGCTTGCGGATGCGCTCGAAGTCGGCCGGGGTGCTCACGCAGCGCCCGTGGGAGGGCAGGCGGGGTCCGAACACGTAGGACACCAGCGCCAGGCAGTCGTCGTCACAGATCGGGCAGCCCTCGGCGGTGGGGCGGGAGTACTCGGCCGCGGCCCGGCGGAGCTCGGGGTGGGCGTCACAGACGTCGGTCTCGTCGAGGCGCCCGTCGCGGTAGGCGTGCAGCACCGACTGGCGGGCGAGCCGGTAGTCGACCTCACCGTATTCGAGCACCGACGGCGGCGCGACCGGGACGAAGCCCATGGGCGGCCAGGGTAGCTGGTGGGGCCCGGTCCGTTGTCAGCCCGAGGTCGGCCCTCAGGCAGTGGCGTCGTCGTCGGGTCCGAGCTCGGTCTCGTAGTCGGCGAGCTGGGCCTCCCAGGCCTCGAACATCTCCGTGGTCTCCTCGGACTCGGCGTCGGCGGGCCCCGCGGCCGGATGAGCCCGCCGGGTCCGGTCCGGGGGCCGGGGCCGCAGCGGTGGCTCCCAGTCGGGCTGGTCCTCCGGACCGATGAAGCGTCGGGGGACGCGGTCACGTACGCCACCGGGCCGCCAGCTGGCGTTGCGGGGTCGGCCCAGCGCCAGCCAGGCGATGGCACCCACCCCGAAGACCGCGAGCACCACGACGCCCCAGACGAGCTTCGGGAGCCGCCGCACCCGGCGGGGCTCGGTGGCCAGCACGTCGACGATCGCGTAGGCCCACAGCACGAAGAGGACGAACCCCGTGAACGTCGGAGCCAGGAGACGCATGGCACGAGTCTGCCTCCAGGCGCTGCGCTGCTCAAGGCGAGCGGATCGTTCAGCGGCGGCTGCGGTCCTCCCACCACGCCCGCAGGTGACGCACTGCCTCCTCCGGGCTCAACGGGCCCTGGTCGAGGCGCAGGGTCCGCACGAAGTCCAGGGCCTCCCCCACCTGGGGTCCCTCGCGGAGGTCGAGCACGGCCATGACCTCCTCCCCGGTGAGCGGCGGTGACAGATCCGCCAGATCCTCCACGAGGCCGTCCTCGAGCTCCCGGCTGCGGCTCGCCAGGACGTCGCCGCCCTCGACCAGCGCGCTCACCAGGGCCCGGGCGCGATGACGCTCCTCGCCGGCCGCAGCAACCCAGCGACGCAGCGATGCCGGGTCCTGCACCACGCCGGTGGCCAGCTCTGCCGCGGCATCGAGGATCGCCAGGGTCTCGCGGATGCGCTCGTTGGACGCCCGCAGCGCCCGCAGCCGCTCGCGGACCACGTCGTGATCGAGGCCGAACAACAGCGCGGCCAGCCGATGGTGCTCGTCGGGCCCCAGGACCACCAGCGCCTCTTCACGGGACTCGAGGAGCGCCAGATCGAACTCGGGGAGTACCTCCCGGAGCAGCCCGGTCCGGGCGAGCAGGCTCAGGCCCGTCGTGGGATCGGCCACGGCGAGCAGCTTGTCCAGCTCGTCGCGGATCCGCTCGACCGACACGATTCGCAGCCGGTCGTGCATGCCCTCCATGGCCTCCTCCACCCGCGGGTCCACGACCAGCCCGTAGCCTGCGCAGAACCGGGCCGCGCGCAGCATGCGCAGGGGATCGTCGGTGAAGGAGACCTCGGGGTCGAGCGGGGTGCGAAGCCTTCCGGCCGCCAGATCCGCCACCCCGCCGAAGGGGTCGATCAGCTCGCCGTCGGGGAGCTCGACGGCCATGGCGTTGATGGTGAAGTCCCGCCGGGACAGGTCCTCGTCGATGGCGGTCGAGAACCGCACCGCCGGCTTGCGCGAGGTCTCGACGTACACCTCGGAGCGATGGGTGGTGATCTCGTAGTCGCGCTCGCCGAGGCGGACCCCGACGGTCCCGAAGCGGGCGCCCTGGAGCCAGACCGCGTCGGCCACCGGGTCGACGATCCGGCGGATGTCGTCGGGGGTGGCGTCGGTGGTGAGGTCGAGGTCGATGTGGTGGGCGATCTCCCGGTCGAGCCAGAGGTCCCGCACCACCCCACCGACCAGGTAGGTGCGGAAGCCGGCGTCCCGGAACCGGACGGCGATCTCGGTGGCCTCACCGATCACCGAGTCGAGCTGTGCGAAGGGCATCGTCGACGGCCGCTAGGAGGCCGCGTGCACCCGGGCCGCGGCCGCAACGGCCTCGGCGCCCGGACCCCCGGCGCTGGGCGCTTCGACCTGGGGTCGCTCCCCCACCAGCGCGGCCACGACCGCGTGGGCGCAGGCCCGCAGGGCGTCGAGGTCGTAGCCGCCCTCGAGGAAGACCAGGCGGCGGCCGGCCGGGACCGTCTGGATGACGTCCAGGGTGAGGTCGGCGAGGTCGCCCGCGGTCAGGCCGAGCTGGGTGAGCGGATCGGCCCGGTGCCCGTCGAAGCCCGCGGAGACGAGCAGCCACGTGGGGTCGAAGCGCTCGACGACGGGGGCGATCGCGTCGTGCCAGGCGGCTCGGTAGCGGTCGCCGGTGGCGCCCGGCGGCATCGGGACGTTGACGGTGCTGCCCAGGCCCTCGCCGGCCCCCCGCTCGCCGAGGGCGCCCGTGCCCGGATACAGGGGCATCTGGTGGAACGACACGAACAGCACCCGGGGGTCGGCGTAGAAGATGTCCTGGGTGCCGTTGCCGTGATGGGCGTCGTAGTCGACGATGAGGACCCGCTCGCCCCGATCGGCGAGCGCCGACGCGGCCACCGCCACGTTGTTGAGGAAGCAGAACCCCATGGACCGGGCCGCGGTGGCGTGATGGCCGGGGGGCCGGACCGCGCAGAAGACGGTGTCGGCGCGGCCGGCATCGAGCGCCTCGATTCCCTGAAGGCCGGCACCGGCGGCCAGACGGGCGGCCTCCCAGCTGGCATCGTTCATGCGGGTGT
This sequence comes from Acidimicrobiales bacterium, assembly GCA_041636995.1. GTDB lineage: Bacteria > Actinomycetota > Acidimicrobiia > Acidimicrobiales > UBA8592 > JBFINV01. The sequence continues at coordinate 4,749 of JBFKRY010000085.1, forward strand.
CGGGATCGAGGCGGCCACCGCCGGCCCGGTCGACCTCGGCCAGGCGCTCGAGCAGGCTCGGGTCGTGGACTCGGGTGATCGCGTCGACCGGGACCGGCTCGGCCGCCAGCACATCCAGGTCGTCGCCCAGGCCCACGTCGCCCAGGCCGGCCCACACCGCGCGCAGCCGGTCGGGGCGCTCGGGGTGCTGGCGACCAGCGACATGATCCAGGCAGCGCTCGTGGGTGATCACGGTGAGAGCCATCGGCGCCAGCGTAGGGGCTCCGGGCCGGTCCGCTCCGCTGTCCTGCGCTCGCGGGCGAGGCCGGCCCCCAGCGTCGCTACCATCGACGCCATGTGTCGGGGCGCGGCGCGGTGAAGAACGTCGCGGTCGGGCGCGGTCGTACCGTGCGGGTCGGCCCCTGGCGAGGTGACCCGCACGTGGCGTCGATCGCCACGTTCACCGACCAGCCCGTCGACCGCACCGCGGTCGAGTCGATCGTGGGTCGGCTCCGTGCCCAGGGCTACCGGCGGGCCATCACCGCGGCCCTGACCACCCAGGAGCTCGGCGCCTTCTTCGACAACGACTTCGAGCCGCTCCGCCAGCTTGTGCTGCTGCGGCGGCCGCTCGACCAGCCGGTGCCCCGGGCCGAGCTGCGGCCGCGCCGTTGGCGGCGGCGCCGCCTCGACGACATCCTCGAGGTGGATCGGGCCGCGTTCGAGGAGTTCTGGCGCTTCGACGAGGTCGCGTTGCGGGAGGCCCTCGACGCCACCCCCCACCGGGTCCTGCGGGTGATCGGCTCCCCGCTGGCGGGCTACGCCCTGTCCGGCGTGGCTCGCAGCCGGGCCTACCTCCAACGACTCGCGGTCCACCCCGACGCCGCCAGGCACGGGCTCGGGACCTCGCTGCTGCGCGACGCGCTGCGATGGATGCGCTGGCGTGGCGCCGCCGAGGCCTTCGTCAACACCCAGCACGACAACCTCCAGGCGCTCCGGCTCTACGAGCGCCACGGCTTCGAGGCCCAGACCGACGGGCTCACCATCTTGCACCGCGACCTGTCGGGCGCTGGGCCCTGACCGGGGGCTCGGGTCCGCGACCGCGGGCGGCCGATCGCGGATTGGCTAGTGTGGCGCCGCCGACGAGTTCCAGGAGCGCCGCGTGCCCGTACGAATCGTGACCGACAGTGCCAGCGATCTCACCGAGGAGGAGGCTGGCGAGCACGGCATCGAGATCGTCCCCCTGACCATCCGCTTCGGGGACGAGGAGTACGTCGACCGGCGGGACCTCACCGTCGCGGAGTTCTACGAGAAGATGGACAGCACCGAGGTGCTCCCCGAGACCGCGGCGCCCTCCCCCGGGGCCTTCGAGACCGTGTTCCGGCGCCTGGCCGACGAGGGTGCCGACGGCATCGTGTGCATCAACCTGTCGCTGGCGCTGTCGGCCACCGGCCAGGCCGCGCAGAGCGCCGCCAACGAGCTCGCCGACCTGGTGCCCACGGTGTGCGTCGACTCCAAGAGCATCACCGGGGGACAGGGGATCATCGTGCTGGCCGCGGCCAGGGCCGCCGCCGAGGGCGCCAGCATCGAGGACGTGGTCGCCAAGGTCGAGGAGCTGCGTCCCCGCACCCGGGTCTACGGGATCCTCGACACCCTCGAGAACCTGAAGAAGGGCGGACGCATCGGCGGGGCCCAGGCGATGCTCGGGACCATGCTGGCGATCAAGCCGTGCCTGAACCTCAGCTCGGGTGAGGTGGAGGAAGCGGGCAAGCAGCGCACCCGGAAGAAGGCCTTGGCCTGGTTGCGCTCGGTGGTGGCCGACGCCCGACCCATCGAGGAGCTGGCGGTCATCCACGGCAACGCCCCCGACGTCGACGAGTTCGTGGAGTCGTTGACCGACATCGTGCCCCGCGACGAGATACGGGTCGCCGAGCTCGGCGCGGTGATCGGCACCCACGGCGGACCCCGGGTCGTGGGCGTCTGCTTCCTCACCGGCTGAGCCGCCCCCCCGGCCGGGGGGAGAGCGCGTACCGTTGAGCCATCGGTTCGGAGTCCACCTCACAGGCCACTGGCGTCGTCACCGAGGGCCGCGAGATCGCGGGACGCTACGTCCTGCGACGCCTTCTCGCGTCCGGAGGGATGGCCCAGGTGTGGGAGGCCGACGACCGCGTGCTCGGGCGGGCCGTCGCCATCAAGGTGCTGCACCCGCACCTGGCCGCCGACCCCGAGTTCGTGACCCGCTTCCGCGCCGAGGCCAAGGCCGCGGCCCGGCTGAGTCACCAGTCGATCGTCGCCATCTACGACACCGCCAGCGAGGACGGGGTGGAGGCCATCGTCATGGAGCGGATCGACGGCATGACGCTGCGTCAGTACCTCGACGAGTTCGGGCCCCTCTCGCTCGACGACGCCGGTGATCTCGTCACCCAGGTTGCCGACGCTCTCGGCGCCGCGCACGCGGCCCGCATCGTCCACCGGGACATCAAGCCGGGGAACATCATGCTGTGCCCCGACCGGCGGGTGAAGGTCACCGACTTCGGCATCGCCAAGGCGCTGGAAGCCGACGACCACACCGCCCAGGGAACCATGCTGGGCACCGCCAAGTACCTGGCGCCCGAGCAGGTCGACGGCACCCCGATCGACCAGCGCGCCGACATCTACAGCCTCGGCGTCGTCCTCTACGAGGTGCTGACGGGTCGCCCACCGTTCGCCGAGGAGAACCCCTCGGCCACCGCCCTGGCCCGCCTGCGGGTCGACCCGGTGCCGCCCAGGCGGCTCAACGGGGCCATCCCGCCGGCGGTGGAACGGGTGGTGATGCAGGCCCTGGCCCGGGACCGGGAGCACCGCTTCCCCACCGCGCGGGCCATGCGCGACGCCCTCGGCGCGGCGATCGGCGACGCCGGATCCATCGACCTCACCACCAGCGGTCCGGTCCCGGTGGTCGCGGTGCCGCCCACCATCGCGCCGGGCGACGAGGCCGCAGCGACCGAGGTGGTCCCCTACCGGCGACCGATGCTGGGGCCGGTGCTGATGACGCTGGTGATGCTCGGCTGCCTGGGGCTCGGCATCGGTCTGATACTCGCCACCGGCGTCGGCCGGGACTTCTTCGAGCGGGTGCGCGACACCATCCTCGGTGACGACGAGCCCAGCGGCGAGACCGGGCTGCTCGCCCCCGCCGCCGAGCCCGACCCTGACGGTGAAGCTGACGTCGAGCCCGGAGAGGCGGCCACCGGGGCCGACGAGGGCGACGACTCCGGCGATGCAGAACCGACCGGGGCCCCCGGCGGCGACAGCCACACCATCGTCGAGGTCACCGACTTCGACCCCCTCGGCGACGGCGCGGAGCGCCCAGACCTGATCGCCCTGGCCACCGACGGCGACCCGAAGACCGCCTGGACCTCGGAGAGCTACTCGAACCGGGCCCTCGGCAACCTGAAGGACGGCGTCGGTCTGGTGGTGCAGGTCGGCGCCGAAGCCACCCTCGGCGAGCTCGCGGTGGTCTCCTCCACCGAGGGGTGGGCGGCGAGCGTCTACGCCGCCGATGCCCCCGCCGCCGACCTGGCCGGCTGGGGGGACGTGCTCGACGCCAGGGTCGACATCTCCGGCGACACCACCTTCGATCTCCGTGGGGTTCGCGCCAGTGCGGTGCTGCTCTGGATCACCGACCTCGGCGACGCACCGCCGAGCCTGCGCGTCGAGATCGCCGAGCTGACGCTCTCCTGAGCCGGCCGGGTCGCGGGCATGAGCGAGCGTCGGCCGGTCGCGCCACTACGCTCGCCTCATCACCGCCATCGACGATGACCCGGCCCTGGTCGAGGCTGCGCAGCACGGGGACCGAAGGGCGCTCAACACCCTGCTCGAGCAGCACTACGAGCGCGTCTACGCCATCTGCCGCCGCCTCGCGGGCAACGACGCCGATGCGGCCGACGCCACCCAGGAGGCTCTGCTGGCCATCGTGCGGGGCCTGGCCCGCTTCGACGGTCGGGCGAAGTTCTCCACCTGGTCCTACCGGGTGGCCACCAACGCCTGTCTCGACGAGCTGCGGCGCCGGGGCCGGCGACCCACACCGGGCCTGCCCGAGGTCGAGACCGGCGAGCAGGCCCCCGACCGAGATCGCCCCGGCCTCGACCAATCCGTCGCGGACCGCCTGGTCCTCGACGACGCCCTGCGCCAGCTCCCCGAGGAGTTCCGGGCCCCGGTGGTGCTGCGCGACCAGCTCGGACTCGACTACGCAGAGATCGCCCAGGTCCTCGGCATCCCTCCCGGCACCGTTCGATCCCGAATCGCTCGGGGCCGGGCCCGGCTGGCCGACTGGCTGGTCGGGAACCAACCCGGCCCCGGTGAACGTCCTAGCAATCGCTCATGACCGACTTCGACCCCTCCGCCCGCGACGAGCTCGTCTCCGCCTACCTCGACGGTGAGGCCACCCCGGCCGAGCGCGCCCGAGTCGAGGCCGACCCGGAGCTGCTCGAGCGGGTCGAGATACACCGACGGGTGGCGGATCTGGTCGGCGGCCGGGTGACCCCGCCGGCCGACGAGCTGCGCCGGACCCAGATCGCCGCCGCGCTCGACGCCTCCGACACCGCCGACAACGTGACCGCCCTGGTCGCCCGCCGGCGCCGCTGGGAGGCCGCCAAGGTGGTATCCATCGCCGCGATGGTGGTCGCGGCGCTGGCGCTCCCGATCGTCCTGTTCGGCAACGGCGAGAGCGACGACGACGAAGCCACGAGCCTGGTCGAAGCCGATGATGCCGCGGCCGACGACGACGCCGCAGCCGAGCCGGATGCGGCTCGCGGCGAGGTGGCCTCGGAACCCGCGGCGGCACCGGAGCCCGAGCCCGAGCCCGAGCAGGAGGCCATGCTCAGCACCGAGGCCGACGAGGCCACCGGGGGCGACACCGACGCAGCCGGCGACGACGCTGCGGCCGACGACTCGCTCGCCGAGGAGGCCCAGGACGGGGCCATGTTCAGGCTGTCGCTGTTCTTCGATGCCGAGCCCCTCGACCTCGAGATCGTGCCCGACATCGACGCGCTGATCGAGGAGGTGCTCGCCTTCCTCACCTCCGGTCGGACGGCCCCGGGGACAGGCTCCGAGGCGATCCCCTTGAGCGAGCTGGTGTGCCTCGAGGCGTGGCTCGACCTCACCGCCGACCGGATCGATGTCGCGGAGGTCATGGTCGTAGGCACCGCCGTCGTCGATCGTGAGCTGGTCGAGTACATCGCGGCCGACACCGACGACGGGGTGGTGTTGGTGGCGTTGGCCGTCCAGGGCTGCGAACCGGTCGCCGACGAGATCATCGCCGAGTGACCGAGCCCCCGGGTCCGGGCCCGGCCGGTCACGTGTGCCGGCGTTCGGGCTCGCGCTAACCTCCCTCGCCATGGCTCAGCCCACACCGTCCGAAGCGGTACCTGCAGAATCCAGCATCCCGGGCCTCCCGCCGGATTGGCCGCTGAAGGCGACCGACCGCGTCGTCGACGTCGTCGACAACGTCCGGTCGAAGACCGCCGGCCCCGCCATCCGGGTCAGCCGGGCCCTGGTCTACGGGGTCGTGGCCCTGGTGCTCGGGCTGGTCGCGCTGCCGCTGTTCCTCGTGGGACTGACCCATCTGCTGAACTACGCGGTCCCCGGTGACATCTGGCGGGTGTACTTCATCGTCGGCGGGGTCTTCACCCTGGCCGGGTTGTTCATGTGGAGCCGCCGCCCCCGCGGCGCGGCCAGGCTCTGAGCCCGGAATCCCGCCCGAGGCCGGAGGGTTCCCCCCGGGTTGACGAGGCCGACCGAACGGGTGTCGACCGAACAGGTTGAGCGAACAGGTGATGCATGCCAGACCATCGTGAAGTGATCGTCCTGGGGTCGGGGCCCGCGGGCCTCACCGCAGCCATCTACGCCGCCCGCGCCAACCTGGCGCCGCTGGTCATCGAGGGTGAGCCCTCCTCGACCAGCGACCAGCCGGGCGGTCAGCTGATGCTCACCACCGACGTCGAGAACTACCCCGGGTTCCCCGACGGGATCATGGGCCCGGAGCTGATGATGCACATGCGCCAGCAGGCGGTCCGCTTCGGCGCAGAGGTCATCACCAGGAAGGCCACCCGGGTCGACTTCGCCGCATCGCCCTACGCCGTGTGGGTCGACGACCCCGACGCCGCCGAGCCCGGCTACACCGCCGACTCGGTGATCATCGCCACCGGGGCCCAGTCGCTGATGCTGGGCCTCGACAACGAGACCCGGCTGGTGGGCCACGGGGTCTCGACCTGCGCGACCTGCGACGGCTTCTTCTTCCGTGACCAGGAGATCGCGGTGGTCGGCGGAGGCGACTCGGCGATGGAGGAGGCCATCTTCCTGACCAAGTTCGCGAGCAAGGTCACCGTGATCCACCGCCGAGACGAGCTGCGGGCGTCGAAGATCATGCAGGACCGGGCGATGGCCAACGACAAGATCGAGTTCCGGTGGAACGCTCGGGTGGTCGCGATCCGCGGCGAGGACAAGCTTGCCGGGGTCACCGTCGAGGACACCATCGACGGCGAGCGCGAGGATCTCGACCTCGACGGTCTGTTCATCGCCATCGGACACAAGCCCAACACCGACCTGTTCAAGGGGCAGATCGAGCTGCGCGAGAACGGGTACATCACCACCGAGCCCGACTCCACCAGGACCAACGTCGAAGGGGTCTTCGCCTGCGGCGACGTCCAGGACGACAACTTCCGCCAAGCGGTCACCGCCGCCGGGTCCGGTTGCATGGCGGCCATCGAGGCCGAGCGCTGGCTGGAGAGCCGGCACGACTGAACGACCGGCGGACGGGTCGCGGGTCAGTCGTCGAGGGAAACGGGTGCCGCCGCCCAGGACGTGACTGCGCCAGCGACGGCCACGGCCAGCTCCGGCGCGTGCTCGACGAGGCGCGGGGTCGGCCCCACGCGCAGCACCACCGCCGGCATCCGGGTCTCGCGGAGCACGTCGAGACGCTGGCCGAGCACGTTGACCTCGCCGAAGGTGCCGGCGAGCCGGGCCGCCAGCAGGGACGCCAGGTGCTTACCGCCCGCGGACTCGAAGCCCGTGGTCGCGAAGTACGAGGCCCGACACCGGGCTTCGGTGTCGGCCATGACCCCGAGGTAGAGGTTGACGTCCAGCCTGTTGCTGAGGCGGGCGTGGTGGGACTCGTCGGGGTGCGAGACGGTCTCGACCCGCACGCCGACGCGACGCAACCGGCGGCTGCAGGTGTCGACGACCGAGCCGAGCCCGCCCAGCTCCCCCAACACCATGTGACAGGTCTTGGGTCCGACCACCTGCAGCAGCCGCTCCCGTTCGCGGACGCCGGCCACGTTGGCCTGGGTCGCCCGGCCGCCCAGCCGGTTCAACGCTGCCAGGCAATCGGGACCGAAGATCCCGTCGCTGGGCAGCCCGGCGTTGCGCTGGAAGCTCTCGAGTGCAGCGGCGGTCTCGGGCCCGAAGATGCCGTCGACCCGGCCGGCGTCGAAGCCGAGCGCGCCCAGCCGTTGCTGGAGCTCGGCCACGTCGTCACCACGCAGCATCGGCGAGGACTTGTGGTAGAGCAGCCGGTCACCCAACCGGTGGGCGGCTTCCACCAGCGCCGACCACGTCTGGCGGCCGACGATGCCGTCGACCTCGATGCGGCGGCTCTCCTGGAACCGGCAGACCGCGTCGTGGGTGGCCTCGTCGAAGCAGTCCTCGCCCGGCGTGAACCCGGCGTGGAGGAGGCGCTGGTGCAGGTCGCGCACCGCCGGTCCGTGGTCGCCGCGTTCGAGCGGGAGACCTTCGAACGACATCGCTTCGGCAAGCTCCTCGATGCTCCGGTGGCCGCGCCGGCCGTCACGCTAGCAGCAGCCTGCCGGACGGCTCGCGGCGGTGGTGGCTGACGGGCGACCGCGGGACCCGGCCGGACCGGCCTAGAGGAACTCCTCGAGATCGTCGAGTAGGGCGGCCTTGCCCTTGGCCCCGATGATCCGCTTGGCCGGCTCACCGTTGTCGAACACGATGAGGGTGGGGATGCTCATGACCTCGAAGCGGCGGGCCACGTCGGTGGCCTCGTCGACGTTGAGCTTGGCGATGCGCAGCTTGCCGGCCTGCTCACCGGCGATCTCGGCGAGGATCGGCGCGATCATCTTGCAGGGGCCACACCACTCGGCCCAGAAGTCGACGAGGACCGGCTCGGTGGCGGTCTTGATCTCCTCGTCGAAGGTGCTCGCAGTGAGCGTGGTGATGCCATCGGCCATCGTGATCGGTCCTTACTCCTCGTCGGTCCTGGTCGAACCGGACCCAAGCTACCGGGTTCGGCTGCTGATGCGGGGACGAAACCCGACAACCCTGGTCGACATTCCCGCCAGGCATTCCCCCGAGGGACGCGCCGGGACGGCGGTGCGACCACAGTCCGTGGCTGTCGCACTGCGGATGGTGGCGCGTGCCTGGTCCGACCACGACTCTCAACGTTCACTCACAGGTTTGTCCCCAACCTGTGGACAACGGATCCACGCCGAGTCGTAACTATCGAGTGATAGTCGAGGGTTGGCGGGCTGGCCCGGGGCCGGGGTCAGCGGGCGATGATCTCGAAGATGCGCCGGAGATCGGCGAGGTCGGCGAACTCGATGGTCATCCGGCCCCGGCGTTCGGTGACGGTGACCTGCACCCTGGTGTCGAGTCGATCGGCCAGCTGCTGCTCGACCTCGAGCACCGCGGCCGGCTTGGTTCCGCCCCCAGATCCGGTGCGGGCCTTGGGCGGCGGGGTCACCGTCCCCTCGCGGACCAGGGCCTCGACCTGGCGGACCGTGAGATCCTCGGCGATGATCCGGCGAGCCAGCCGATCCTGTTCCTGGCGCGAGGCCAGGCCCAGCAGGGCCCGGGCATGACCCGCGGTGATCTCGCCCTCCATCAGCATCGCCTGGACCCCCGCGGGGAGCTGGAGGAGCCGCAACGAGTTGGCGACTGCTGACCGGCTCTTGCCCACTCGCTGGGCCACCGCCTCCTGGGTGAGGCCGAAGTCCACCATCAGCTGCTGGAAGCCGCTGGCCTCCTCCAGGGCACCGAGGTCCTGGCGGTGGAGGTTCTCGATCAGCGCCTCCTCGAGGGTGGCGAGATCCTCGGCCACCCGGACGATGGCCGGGATGGTCTTGAGCCCGGCCCGCTTGGCGGCCCGCCAGCGTCGCTCGCCGGCGATGAGCTCGAAGGCGTCGGCCCCCTTGGCCCGAACCAGGATGGGCTGGAGGACGCCCACCTCGCGGATGGACGCGGTGAGCGCCGACAGGGTGGCCTCGTCGAAGCGCTCGCGTGGCTGGTACGGGTTGACCGTGACCGCTCCCACCGGCAGCTCACGGTAGGCCGCAGCGGGCCCGGCGCGGCGCTCGACCGCCTCCTCGCCCGGGATGAGCGCGCCCAGCCCCTTACCGAGTCCGGTCTGACGAGCCACCACTCACCTCCTTGGCCAGCTCCCGGTAGGCCAAGGCCCCCCGGGACCGGCTGTCGAATGCAATGATCGGCTGCCCGAAGCTCGGGGCCTCGGACAGGCGCACCGAGCGGGGGACCACCTGCCGACACACCTTGTCACCGAAGTGGGCCCGGACCTCGTCGACCACCTGCGAGGCCAGCTTGGTGCGAGCGTCGTACATGACCAGGGCGATGGTGGACACCGACAGGTCCGGGTTGAGGTTGCGCTGGACCAGCTCCACGTTGCGCAGCAGCTGTCCGAGACCTTCGAGGGCGTAGTACTCGCACTGGATCGGAACCAGCACCTCACCGGCGGCGGTCAGCGCGTTGACGGTCAGCAGCCCCAGCGAGGGCGGGCAGTCGATCAGGACGTAGTCCACGGTGTGCAGGAGCGGATCCAGCGCCAGCGCGAGCTTGCGCTCCCGGTTGAAGGCTGGCACCAGCTCGATCTCTGCGCCCGCCAGGTCGAGGCTCGACGGTGCCACCCGCAGGTTGTCGTAGCCGGTGGCGAGGGCGCACTCGTCGAGGGGCACCTCCCGCAGGATCACGTCGTACATCGACACCCCGATCGAGCGAGGGTCGATACCCAAGCCGGTGGTGGCATTGGCCTGGGGATCGAGGTCGACCACGAGCACCCGATGACCGAGCTCGGCCAGGCAGGCCGCCAGGTTGATGGTGGTGGTGGTCTTGCCCACCCCACCCTTCTGGTTGGCCACCGCCAGGACTCTCGGCAGCGGGTACTGCGACGCCGGGTGGCGCCACTCGCCGGGCTCCTCGACAGGCTCCTCGTCGGCCACGCCGGCCGCCGGCCCAGCTGGCTCGGTGCCGGCGTCGACGGCGGCGCCCGCAGTGCTCGCGCCGATGCTGCCCTCCTGTTGCGGGACCGCAGCGGGAGGAGCCGGCGGCGGCGGGGACGCGGCAGGAGGACCAGCAGGAGTCGGCGGGGTGACACCCGGAGAAGGAGCCGGCGGCGGGAACGGTCCGGACTGCTCGGCCTCGCCCATGGGCCCACGTTGGGCCTCGAGGTCGCCCGGGCCCGCCTCCGCGGCGGCGGCGTCCCGGGGGACGTTGGCCGGATGGTCGGACGCGGAGGGATCGATCTCTGCGGTCACGAAGCCGCTCCTCTCATGGGGCGCAGGACCGCTCCGAGCGTAGCAGCCGGGTGCGCCGGCTCGAACGACCCGCACATGTTTCACGTGAAACACGCAAGCCTTCGAACGCGATCGCCCCAACACGTTTCACGTGAAACATGCGAACGGCGCCTCCGGCGCAGCCGCAGCCCGACAAGCGTCGGGCCGCGGAATGATTCAGTACCGCCGGCGGGGTATTCGCTCGTCGATGGGGGCTGCGAGCCGCAGGGTCTGGAACGTGCCCGCGACCAACAGGTCACGGGCCTCGGGGACCAGGCCCGTGGGAGC
>JBFKRY010000086.1:0-15558 GCA_041636995.1 Acidimicrobiales bacterium
ACGGTCACGGTCACCGTCACCTACCGGTCCGGGACCACGGTGCCCCTCGTCGGGGCCCTGCTGGGCGACATCACCATGCGCGAGTCCACCACCATGCGCCGAGAGGGGCCGTGATCCAGTCCCAGTCATCCAGAGAGGAGCCTGGGATCGGATTGGACGAAATCGAAACTGTGCCGAGCTCGCCGATGGCGCCTTGACATCCATCCGCCTCCAGCCCAGTATCCGAGAAGCGGATCCCGAGGAATCCGCGGAAAGGCGCGAGGGTAGGCCTTTGTGAGGTTTCGCTCCACGCAGGTGCTCCGCGCCGCGTTGACGATCGCCGGGGTATCGGCGGCTGCGTTCGCAGCCTCGGGCGTGCTCGCCCAGCGCAGCGACGAGCCGATGGCCACACCGGCGAAGCCCAAGGGTGAGCCGCCATTCGAGCTGCTGTCGGAAGCGGAGGTCGACGAGATCGCTCGGATCGTCAGCACCTCGCTCGACCTTCCACCCGGGGCGCAGGTTCTCCGCGTCGAACCGGGGTTCGACGATGCGGGAGAGCTCTCCGGTGGGGTCGCGGTGGTGCACTTCGAGCCGTACACCGGCCGACTGAGCTGGCCGTCGGATCAGCTCTATGCCCCGGCACGACCGGACGGTGGCCCGGATCTCTCGGCCGAAGCGGCCCGGCGGTGGCTCACCGACATCTACGAGTACCGGGTAGTGGAGCTCCGGCGGGCCCTCGTCGCCGTGGACCTCGAGTCGGGCCGGGTCCAGTGGGCAGCACCCGATCCGGGCGCGGAGATCGACGAGCTCGCCGAACCCGAGCTGGACGAGGTGGCGGCGGCGCGGAGCGCCGGCCGCGTCGTGTCGAGCCGGCTTTCGAGGACCGTGGAGCGCGACACCGGCCAGCCGGTCGATCCGACTGCGCTGCAGCTGGTCCAGGTTCGACCAGAACCGGGGCAATAGGGGAGCCTCCGATATCTTCATCACAGGTCGATATCTCGAGTCCGTGAACACCGGCCTGGAGCCTCATTGTTCCTGCGCTGATGGATGGGACCGAGGTGAACGTCGATCGGAGAACAGGACCTACTGGGCCTCGGACAATGACCGGGCGGACGTGAGCTCGCGTGGCCGAGTCGGCGCCGTTCGAGGTCGCGGTGCGGACACCGGCCCGTTCTCGTCGAGTGGTCAGCGGCGTCGGTCGAGCCCTGCAGAGATGTACCTTGCCCGTCAGCCGGGCGGGCGCAGCCGGTACACCCCGTCGTCGAGACGATCCAGCTCGGCCTCGGTCCCGTAGGCGAGCCCGGACAGGAAGTCCACGATGCGTCGGTGCAGGTGCCGGTCGCCGTCCACCTCCACCACTGGCGCCTGGCCCTGGCGCAGCGCGTCGGCTGGGCGCTGGAGCTGGGCGAACTGCGACACCACGAAGCGCGCCGGGACCGCCTCGCTGCCGTTGCCGTCGACCATGGCTGTCTTATTAGCCGACGCGCCGAGCTCGTGCCTGTTCGAGGTCGATGACCGCAGCGTCGCCCGTCGCCGCGTGGCGGCCGGGCTCGCCCAGCACCGCGGCCACCAGAGCGATGGCCCCGTGCTTGTCGAGGGGCTCGTTGCCGTTGCCGCACTTGGGCGACTGCACGCAGCTCGGGCACCCCTCGGCGCAGGGGCACGTTCGCAGCATCTCGAGGGTGGCCGCCAGCAGCCGGGCCGATGACTCGAAGCCCAGCTCGGCCACCCCGGCCCCGCCCTGGTAGCCGTCGTAGACGAAGATCGTGGGCAGCATGGTGTCGGCGTGCAGCGCGGTGGAGACCCCGCCCACGTCCCAGCGGTCACAGATCGTGAACAGCGGCAGCATGCCGATGGCGGCGTGCTCGACCGCATGGAGGGTGCCCGGGACCGCGACGGTCTCGAGCCCGGCGTCGGCCAGCAGCTCGGGGGTCACCGTGTACCAGAACGAGCGGGTGATCAGCTGCTGGGGAGGCAGCTCCAGGATCTCGCTCCCGAGGATCTTGCGGGTGCGGACGTGCTTGCGCTGGTAGCCCACCACCTGTGATCGCACCTCCACCGACCCCAGGTGCAGGCGGCTGCGCCCGACCTCGACGGCCTCGTCGAGGTCGATGACGGAGATGTCGATCTCGGTGCGGGCCTGGGTGTAGGTGTCGCCGTCGTCGGGCCTGACCACCGCGGTGCGGTCGTCGATGTCGAGCTCCTGCACCTGGAACGCCTGGCCCCGGTGCAGGTAGATGGCCCCGGGGTGCACCAGCGAGAAGGCCCGACCCTCGTCGACGGTGCCGATGAGCGTTCCGTCCTCGCGGCGGATGCGGTACTCGGCGGTCGAGCCGCTGCGGATGCCCAGATCGCGGCCGGGGACGCCCCGGGCCGCCCAGACCGCGATGGGCTCGCTGCCCCCGCCACGCAACCGCCGGCGCCGGGTGCGGAGCTGATCGTCGAGCACCAGGGCCCGCACCCCGTCGTCGAGATCGTGGCCCCAGTACCGGTGGTCGGCGTGGCTCAACGGCAGCTCGTACGCCGCGCAGGCCAGGTGGGGGTGCAGGATGAACGGATTGCGGGGGTTGATGACCGCGGGCTCGGGCGGGCGATCGAAGATCTCGCGGGGATGGGCCATCAGGTACCGGTCGAGCTGGTCGTCGCCCGACACCAGCACGCTGACCGACTCCTGGTGCTGGCGACCGGCGCGGCCGGCCTGCTGCCACATCGAGGCGATGGTGCCCGGGAACCCGTTGAGCACGCAGGCGTCGAGGCCGCCGATGTCCACGCCGAGCTCGAGCGCGGTGGTGGCCACCACCGCGCCGACCTCGCCGTCGAAGATCTCCTGCTCGATCTCGCGGCGCTCCTCGGCCAGGTACCCGCCCCGGTAGGAGCGAACGGTGTGTTCCAGGTCGGTGGGCAGCAGGTCGCGCACGTGCCCCGCCACCAGTTCGGTGCCCTTCCGGCTGCGGCAGAAGGCGATGGTGCGATGCCCGCCCTCGACCAGCCGGGACACCATCGACGCGGTCTCGGCGTTGCCCGAGGTCCGGGCCCCGGTGGCGGCGTCGATCACCGGTGGGTCGAGCAGCGCGAAGAGCCGGGGTCCTCGGGGCGAGCCGTCGTCGGTCACCTCGGTGACCGGGAGCCCGCACAGCTCCGAGGCCAGCCGGGCCGGCTCGCCGATGGTGGCCGACGTGAACGCGAAGGTGGGCTCGGCTCCGTAGTGGGCGCACAGTCGCCGCAGCCGCCGCAGCAGGTGGGCCAGATTGGTCCCGAAGATGCCCCGGAGGATGTGCAGCTCGTCGATCACCACGTAGCGGAGCCGGTGCAGGAACGTGTCCCAGCGGCCGTGGTGGGGGAGGATGCCGGCGTGGAGCATCTCGGGGTTGGTCAGGATCACGTTGGCGTTGGCGCGGATCCAGCCCCGGTCGTTGCGATCGGTGTCGCCGTCGTAGGTGGCGGGCACCACCCCGGGGAACCCCATGCTCCCGATGGCCCGTAGCTGGTCCTGGGCCAGGGCCTTGGTGGGGAAGACCAGCAGGGCGGTGGCCGGCCTGATGGGGTCGGCGATGGCCTCCGCGATCGGCAGCTGGTAGCACAGCGACTTGCCCGAGGCGGTGCCGGTGGCGATGGCCACCGACGTGCCCTGGCGCAGCAGGTCGACGGCCTGGGCCTGGTGGCACCACAGCCGCTCGAAGGGGACGCAGTCGGCCACGACGGGAGGGAGGGGCCGGTGGAGCGCTGCGGTTCGCTCGGGTCGGTCGGGGAGGTGCTCGACGTGGACGACGCGGCCGTCCTGGGCCAGCTCGTCCAGCAGGACCTCGAGGGCGGACCGCGCCAGCAGCGCCATCGCGCCATGGTAGGTCGTCACGGTGACGAATCACAGTGGCGGAATTACGCCGGCGTCGGTCGACGCCGCGCGTCGGCCGATGCCGCAGCGTCAGCATCGGCCGCCGGGGATCCGGCGGTGGGCCCACGTCGAGCGGCCGCGTGCGCTGCGGCACGCTCCGGCATCCTTTACTCTCGGAGGTGTGATGTTGAGCGTCAGCTCCTCCGAGTCGGGTCGCTGGAGGATCCTGCACGTTCGCGGTGAGATCGACATGGCGACCTGCCCGATCCTGCGCCAGGAGATCGTCGGCGAGATCGGGCAGGGCCACCGCCACCTGGTCGTCGATCTGGCGGGGGTGGACTTCGTCGACTCCACCGGTCTGGGGGTCCTCATCGGTGGGCTCAAGCGGGCTCGGAGCCAGGGAGGCGACCTCCGGGTCAGCGGGGTCTCGGGCCACCTGCGCCGGATCTTCGACCTGACCGGCCTGCACCGGGTCTTCGCCGTGGTCGAGCTCGACCGGCCCGACGAGGTCGTCGAGGCCCGATCAGGATCGAACCAACCATGACCAGCGGCATCCGCCTCGTCATCCCGGCCCAGCCGGAGTACCTCTCGCTGGTGCGCGCGGTGGTGGCCGCGGCGGCGGCGCTGGACCCCGGGTTGGGCGACGATCGCATCGAGGATCTGCGCATCGCGGTGTCGGAGGCCACCACCAACGCCATCGAGGCTCACGCCAACCTGGGGTCGCGTGAGCGGATCACGATCCGCTGCGACCTGGCCGAGGACCGCATCGAGGTGGAGGTCGAGGACCACGCCGACCCCCACTTCGACATCGGCGAGCTCGACTCGCCCGGCGCCCTCGACCGTCCCGGCCGGCTCGAGTACGAGGGGGGCATGGGCATCCCTCTCATGCGGGTCCTGGCCGACGAG
The DNA here is from genome assembly GCA_041636995.1 of Acidimicrobiales bacterium. Classification (GTDB taxonomy): domain Bacteria; phylum Actinomycetota; class Acidimicrobiia; order Acidimicrobiales; family UBA8592; genus JBFINV01. Next base: position 4,718 of record JBFKRY010000086.1, read on the forward strand.
ATGAAGATCCGGTCGCTCGACCACGGCACCGCGGTGCAGCTCGTGGTCTACGCCGCGGGCCCGAAGCAGGAATGACCGCGGGACCGCCTGCTCCCCGGCCGGGTGGGGCCGGCGGCGTCGAGATGGTGTGGTACGTCGCGTACGGGTCGAACCTGCTGGCCGAGCGCTTCGTCACCTACCTCGAGGGCGGTCGCCCCGACGGGCGGGCTCACGCGCACCAGGGGGCGCGCGACCGTACCCGCTGGCGGACGGACCGGCCGGTCGAGGTGCCCCACCGGTTGCACTTCGCCGGGACCAGCCGTTGGTGGGGTGGTGGCGGGGTGGCCCTGGTGTCGGCCCGGGTCGGAGGCCAGCCCACCCGGGGCCGGGCATACCTGATCACCCGGGAGCAGTTCCAGGACGTGCTGGCCCAGGAGTCGGGGCGGGAGGTGGGCCACGACGTCGATCTCGAGCCGGCGCTGCGCGACGGGCGAGCCCGGGTGTCCGACGGGCCCTACGACCTGGTGGTCCGGGTCGGCGAGGACGGCGGCTGGCCCATGCTCACGTTCACCCGGTGGGCCCCGCTGGCGTCGCTCCCGTTCAACGCCCCGAGCGCCGAGTACGCCTCCTGCATCGTGGCCGGGCTGCGCCAGTGCCACGGCCTCACCGAGCCCGAGGCTCGCACATACCTGGCGGAGCGATTCTCGGCCCGGCCGTGAGCGACGATCACTTCGAGGTCCTGGCGAAGCCCGACGAGCTGCTGGCGCTGCACGACGTCACCGAGCGTCTGTTCACGACCCTGAAGGCGTGGTTCGGGGTGGCCGACACGGTCACGCTCGACCTGGCCGAGGTGGACTCGGCGGTGACCGAGCTCGGCGATCCGGTCATGATCGCGGCCCTGGCGATGCGAAAGCTGCAAGCCCTGCACCTCATCGCCACCCCGGGCGTACGGACGTCCACCGACGTGGTGGTGACCATCGTCAACGATCTGGACCGAGCCTTGCTCCAGGCCCCGAGCATGTACCTGTCGCTGCGGGCCGAGGGCACCGACTGGGACGCGGCGCTGGCCGACCTGGGTGCCGGCGCCGGACCCGATGACGCTCCCCTCGATGCCGCGCAGACCGACCCGGAGATCGAAGAGCTCCAGCTGCTCCACGACGCACTCCACGAGGCGGCCCGCGCGGTGGTGGAGGCCGGCGAGGGGCAGATCCGCTACTTCGAGTAGGTGGAGCCAGGCACTATCGTCGTGCCATGACGCGCTTCGGCGACGTAGACGTCTCACGGGGCGATCACCACGTCGCGGTCGTGGAGATCCGGCGGCCCCCCAACAACTTCTTCGACGCTCGGCTCATCGCATCGCTGGCCGAGGCCGTCGAGACCGTCGACGCCGACAGCCACTTCCGGGTCGCGGTCCTGTGCTCGAAGGGCAAGCACTTCTGCGCCGGAGCCGCCTTCGACCCCGGTGGCACCGACCGCGATGACCGCGGCAATGCGGGGATCAGCGAGCTGTACGACCAGGCAGTGCGCCTGTTCGCCACCCGGACCCCGGTCGTGGCCGCGGTGCAGGGGGCAGCGATCGGCGGTGGGCTCGGCCTCGCCGCATTCGCCGACTTCCGAGTCGCGGCCCCGGAGGCCAGGTTCAGCGCCAACTTCGCCCTGCTGGGCTTCCACCACGGCTTCGGTCTGACGGTCACCCTCCCGGCGATCGTCGGCCAGCAGCACGCCCTCGACATGCTCTACACCGGCCGACGGATCGGTGGCGAGGAAGCGGCCGAGATGGGGCTGGCCGACCAACTGGTGTCCCTGCCGTCGCTGTTCACCGCGGCCATCGGCCTCGCCGCCCAGATCGCGGCGGCTGCGCCGCTGGCTGTCGACGCCATCCGCCAGACGATGCGGGGCGGGCTGGCCGAACGGGTTCGGGCCGCCACCACCCACGAGCTGGCCGAGCAGACCCGGCTGGGCCGGACATCGGACTTCGCAGAAGGGGTCCGGGCCACCGCCGAGCGCCGTCCCGGGCGCTTCACGGGCCGCTGAGACGGCCGATAGGGGGTTTCGGCTGTCGTCCGTTGGGGACAGATGGACTTGTAGCCTTGTCTCGCACCTCACCCGTCGTCGAGTGCGCCCCCCACCATGCCCGGCCAAATCCCCATCTCTCAGCTCACGTTTCTCGGGAGCGACAACCGCTTGGCATCCCGAGTAGGGCGGCCCTTCCGGCGGTTCCTCGAGGTCGAGGCCGCCGGCGGTGTGGTGTTGCTCATCGCCACGGCGATCGCCCTGATCTGGGCGAACTCGCCCTGGAGCGACAGCTACACCGACCTGTGGCACACCGAGATCGAGATCAACGTCGGCAGCTTCCAGCTGGGCGGCGAAGACCATCCGCTCGATCTCGAGGTGGTGGTCAACGACGCCCTGATGGTCATCTTCTTCTTCGTGGTCGGGCTCGAGATCAAGCGGGAGCTGGTCACCGGACAGCTGCGCGACCGCCGGGCCGCGGCGCTGCCGGCCATGGCCGCCCTGGGCGGGATGGTGGTGCCCGCACTGGTCTACCTGGCCTTCAATCCCAGCGGCGACGCCAGCACCGGGTGGGGCATCCCGATGGCCACCGACATCGCCTTCGCCGTCGGGGTGCTGTCGTTGCTGGGCGACCGGATCAGCCGGTCGATGAAGGTCTTCCTGCTGTCGTTGGCGATCGTCGACGACATCGGCGCCATCTTGGTGATCGCCCTCTTCTACACCGACAACCTCTCGCTGGGCTGGCTGGCCGCGGCGGCGGTCCTGGCCACGATCATCATCGTCCTGCGGGAGATGCGGGTCTGGTACATCCCCATCTACGTCCTGTTCGGCCTGGTGCTGTGGCTGGCGACCTTCGAGTCGGGCGTGCACGCGACCATCGCCGGCGTGGCGCTCGGGATGATCACCCCGGCCCGGCCCCTGCAGAGCAGGGAGCAGGCGGCGCGCTGGGTCGACTGGCTGCGCGAGAAGGGCGAGGATCTGTTCCGCGTCGACATCGAGTACGCCGCGTTCCACATGCGGGAGTCCACCTCGGTGGCCGAGCGCCTCGAGACCGCCCTGCACCCGATCAGCAGCTTCGTGATCGTGCCGATCTTCGCGTTGGCCAACGCCGGGGTCGACCTCAGCGGTGGCGTGCTCGGCGACGCGGCCGCCAGCCCCGTCAGCTGGGGAGTGGGGCTGGGGCTTGTCGTGGGCAAGATCGTCGGCATCGTGGGCTTCACCTGGCTGGGCCAGCAGCTCCCGTTCACCTCCACGCCCCAGGGCATGACCGCGATGCACCGCCTCGGGCTGGCCGCGGTGGCCGGCATCGGTTTCACCGTGTCGTTGTTCATCACCGGCCTGGCGTTCGACGACCCGAGGTTGGTCGACGACGCAAAGATCGGCATCCTGTTCGCGTCGGCTGTGGCGGGCATCCTCGGTCTGGTCATCCTCAAACGAGCCTGCCGGCGCGAGGTGCACGTCAGCGCCCCGAGCCGAGCCCCCGCCGAACCGGTCCCGTCTTCCTGAGGTCGCCGGCGTCGGCCTGCCGGCCCCGGTGGCCCGCAACCGACTGTTGACAAACCGCACCCCCCGCCCCCTACCTTCTCTCAACCAGATGCCAACAGCCCTCGTCATCGTCGAGTCCCCCGCCAAGGCCCGCACCATCGCCGGCTTCCTCGGGGATGGCTACGTGGTCGAGTCCTCGATCGGCCACGTCCGCGATCTGCCGCGCAACGCCGCGGAGGTGCCCCAGGCGTTCAAGGGCGAGCCGTGGGCGAACCTGGGCATCGACGTGGAGAACGACTTCAAGCCGCTGTACGTGGTGAACAGCGAGAAGAAGGAGCATCTCCGGCATCTCAAAGCGCTCATGGCCGAGGCCGACGAGCTCTACCTGGCCACCGACGAGGACCGTGAGGGTGAGGCCATCGCCTGGCACCTGCTCGAGGTGCTCAGCCCGCCCGAGGACGTGGACGTCAAGCGCATGGTCTTCCACGAGATCACCCCCGCGGCCATCCAGGCCGCCATCGACGCGCCCCGCGAGATCGACCGCCGACTGGTCGACGCCCAGGAGGCCCGGCGGATGCTCGACCGGCTCTACGGCTACGAGGTGTCGCCGGTCCTGTGGAAGAAGGTCATGCCCCGGCTGTCGGCGGGGCGTGTGCAGTCGGTGGCCACCCGGGTCGTAGTGGAGCGGGAGCGGGAGCGGATGGCGTTCGTCGCCGCCTCCTACTGGGATCTCACCGGGGTCTTCTCGGTCGCCGGGGCACCCGATGACGGGCCCCGGGAGTTCACGGGCACGCTGGTGCAGCTCGACGGCAAGAAGCTGGCCCGGGGCCGGGACTTCGGCCAGGACGGCCGGCTGGCCTCCGCCGACGTGGTGGCCCTCGACGAGACCGGGGCCCGGTCGCTCGTGGAAGGGCTCGCCGACACCTTGTTCTCGGTGCGCTCGGTCGAAGCCAAGCCGTACCGGCGCTCGCCTGCGGCGCCGTTCATCACCTCCACCTACCAGCAGGAGGCGGGCCGCAAGCTGCGGATGTCCTCGGCGATGGCGATGCGGGCCGCGCAGGGTCTCTACGAGAAGGGCTACATCACCTACATGCGGACCGACAGCACCACCCTGTCGGACACCGCCCTCGCCGCGGCGCGCCAGGTCATCAGCGAGCGCTACGGAGCGGCCTACCTGCCCGAGGCCCCGCGCCACTACACCCACAAGGTCCGCAACGCCCAGGAGGCCCACGAGGCCATCCGCCCCGCGGGCGACGTGTTCAAGTCCCCCGACCAGGTTCGGGGCGAAGTGGTCAAGAGCGAGGCCGACGTGTATGAGCTCATCTGGAAGCGGACCATCGCCTGCCAGATGAACGACGCCGTCGGCGAGACCGTACAGGTTCGCGTGGGCGGGGTGGCCGACGACGGCCGCGACGCCGAGTTCGGGGCCTCGGGCACCGTGATCTCCCACCAGGGGTTCCGGCGGGTGTACGTGGAGGACACCGACGACGCCGACCCCGACGCCGAGTCGTCCGAGCGGGCCCTGCCGCCGATGGCCGAGGGCGACGCCCTCGACGCCCGCGATCTGGAGGCCGTCGGCCACGAGACCCAGCCGCCCTCCCGCTACACCGAAGCGTCGCTGATCAAGCGGCTGGAGGAGCTCGGGGTGGGCCGCCCGTCCACGTACGCGTCGATCATGGGCACCATCCAGGACCGGGGCTACGTGTGGAAGCGAGGCTCGGCGCTGATCCCGAGCTTCACCGCGTTCTCGGTGGTGGGGCTGCTCGAGCAACACTTCCCGAACCTGGTCGACTACGGGTTCACGGCCAACATGGAGGCCGACCTCGACGGCATCGCCACCGGTGGACGCGAAGCGATCCCGTGGTTGCGCCGGTTCTACTTCGGTGACGACGACAGCCCAGGCCTGAAGGAGAAGGTGTCCGAGCGGCTCGGCGAAATCGACGCCCGAGCAATCAACTCGATCCCGCTGGGCGTCGACGAGAACGGCGAGCCCGTGGTGGCCCGGGTGGGGAAGTACGGGCCCTACGTCCAGCGGGGCGAGGACACCGCGTCCATCCCCGACGAGATCGCGCCTGACGAGCTGACCGTCGACGAGGCCATCCGCTACCTCGAGGCGCCCAGCGGCGACCGGGAGGTGGGCGTCGACCCCGAGACCGGGCTCGTGGTGTTCGCCAAGGCCGGCCGGTTCGGGCCCTACGTCCAGCTCGGCGAGATCGTCGACGGCGAGGAGAAGCCCAAGACCGCGTCGCTGTTCTCGTCGATGAACCTGGAGACCCTCACCCTGGACCAGGCGCTGCAGCTGCTGTCGCTGCCGCGGGTGGTCGGGGTGCACCCCGACGACGGCCAGGAGATCACCGCGCAGAACGGCCGCTACGGGCCGTACCTGAGGAAGGGGAACGACAGCCGCACCATCGAGTCCGAGGAGCAGCTGCTGACAATCACCCTCGACGAAGCCGTGGCCATCTACCGGGAGCCGAAGCAGCCCCGGGGCCGGACCCCGAAGCCGCCGCTCAAGGAGCTCGGCGTCGACGAGGTCAGCGGCAAGCCGATGGTCGTCAAGGACGGCCGGTTCGGCCCCTACGTCACCGACGGTGAGACCAACGCCTCGTTGCGCAAGGGCGACACCGTCGAGGAGCTCACCGACCAGCGGGCCATGGAGCTGCTGCAGCTGCGGCGCGAGAAGGGACCGGCCAAAAAGGGCCCGGCCAGGAAGAAGGCGCCCGCCAAGAAGAAGGCGCCCGCCAAGAAGAAGAGCGCGGCGAAGAAGAAGAGCGAGGGGAAGAAGTAGGCGTGACAGAGGGGTCTGACCCCGGTGTCACCGAGTTGTCTGCAACTTGTATACCTCCAGCGCACGAGCCGGGACCCCGGGCCCGGGGCTGAAGACCCGTCCGGGACCGGCCGGTAGCATCTGGCCGGTGACCGGCGACGAGGGCACGGTGCAGGCGACTCGGGCGCGGCCCCGGCGGAGCCTGCTCGACCGCGTCTTCATCACGCCCGACTTCCGCCGGCTGTGGATCGTGCAGGTGGTGTCGGCCACCGGCGACTGGCTGGGGTTCTTCGCCATCGTGGTGGCGGCGGCCCGGGTGGGGGGCGGAACGCCCGAGGCCGCGGTGTCCTTCGTCATGACGGCTCGCATCGTGCCGGGCCTCTTCCTGGCCCCCCTGGCCGGGGTGCTGGTCGATCGCTGGAACCGGAAACGGGTGATGATCGTCTGCGACCTCGCCCGCGCCGCCACCCTGGCCACGCTGCCCTTCGTCGACCAGCTCTGGCAGCTGGTGGTGGCGTCGCTGGTGCTCGAGCTCTTCACCCTCATGTGGGCGCCGGCCAAGGAGGCGTCGGTCCCGAACCTGGTCCCCCAGCACCGGCTCACCACCGCCAACTCGCTGTCGCTGGTCGCCGCCTACGGGACCATCCCGGTGGCGTCGCTGCTGTTCTTCGGGCTCGCCAACGTGGCCGACACCGTGGCCACCTGGCCCGGCGCCGAGAACCTCCGGGCCGACCAGGAGGCGCTGGCCTTCTACATCGACGCCCTGACCTTCGCGTTCTCGGCCTTCCTGATCTGGCGTATCGCCCTGCCCGCCCGGAGCCGAGCCGAGCGGGAGCAGTCGGTGGCGGGGCGACGGGTCGACCTCATGGCCACCCTGCGCGAGCTGCGAGAGGGCTGGGAGCTGATCTTCCTCAACCCGATCGTTCGAGCGGTGAATGTCGCCCTCGCCACCGGCCTCATCGGCGGGGGCATGCTGATCCCGCTGGGACCGGTCTTCGCGGACGTGGTGCTCGGCGAGGATCCAGGCGACGGGTTCGCCACCCTGCAGATCTCGCTGGGCCTCGGCGTCGCCATCGGGGTGATCATGATCACCGCCGGCCAGAAGAAGCTGCACAAGGCCCGCATGTTCGTGCTGTCGGTGTTCGGCGCCGGAGTGTCGCTGCTGCTGGGCGCGTCGATGACCACGCTGCTCGCGGCGTCGCTGCTGGTCGCCCTGCTCGGGCTGTTCGCCGGCTCCATCTACGTGCTGGGGTTCACGCTCCTGCACGAGACCGTCGAGGACGAGCTGCGGGGCCGGATCTTCGCGTCGCTGTACACCCTGATCCGGCTGTGCCTGATCATCGCCCTGGCGGTGGGCCCGGCGCTGGCGGTGCTGCTCAACGGGCTGTCCGAGGAGTGGTTCGACAAGGACGTGAACGTGTTCGGCGTGGACGTGTTCATCCCCGGGGTCCGCCTGACCCTCTGGCTGGCCGCGATCATCATGCTGACCGCGGGCGGGCTCGCCTGGGCCTCGGTGCGGCACCTGCTCCGTGAGGAGCCCTCGTCCGTGACCTCGGAGGCGGTGTCGACGTGAGCGCGGTCTTCATCGCCTTCGAGGGCGGCGACGCCAGCGGCAAGTCCACCCAGGCCCTTCGGGTGGCCGAGCGCCTGGGGGCGCACCTGACCCGGGAGCCCGGTGGGACCGACCTGGGTGAGACCCTTCGATCCCTGCTGCTGCAGCCGCGCCGCGAGCTCGATGTGCGCGCCGAGGCCCTGCTGATCGCCGCGGCCCGGGCCCAGCACGTGGCCGAGGTGGTGCGGCCCGCGCTGGGGGCCGGGCGCAGCGTGGTCTGCGACCGGTTCGTCGGCTCGTCGCTGGCCTACCAGGGTCACGGCAGCGGGCTCGACGTCGAGGAGGTGCGGGCCCTGTCGTCCTTCGCCACCGGGGGACTGATGCCGGACCTCACCGTGTTGATCGACGTGTCGGTGGAGACGGCCCGCTCCCGCCTGGGCGGCAGCGCCGACCGGTTCGAGCGCGAAGACGGCGACTTCCACGAGCGGGTGCGGGCGGGGTACCTGCAGCTGGCCGAGGCCGACGCCACCTGGGTGCGCATCGACGGCGAGGGGACCGTCGAGGAGGTGGCGGCCCGGGTCGACGCCGCCATCGCCGACCGGCTCGGGACCGGGCTCGGCTCGTAGAGGGGGAGCGGGGGCCCAGTAGAGTCGCCGCCATGACCGCAACGGCTCGCCGCACCCATCTCCGCACCTGCCCGCTTTGCGAGGCCACCTGCGGGCTGGAGGTGACCACCGAGGGAGACCGAGTGGTGCGGATCCGCGGCGATCGGGAGGACCCGGTCAGCCGGGGCTTCATCTGCCCGAAGGGGTCGACGCTGAAGCAGCTCCACGAGGATCCCGACCGGTTGCGGGCGCCGGTGGTGCGGACCGACTCGGGATGGCTGGAGGTGGGCTGGGACGAGGCGTTCGCCGAGATCGACCGCCGGCTCCAGCCGCTGCTCGCCGAGCACGGTCACCAGGCGCTGTCGGTGGTGCTCGGCAACCCCAACGTGCACAACCTCGGCGGCTCGCTGTACCTGCGGCACGTGGTCAAGGCCGCGGGCACCACCAACGTGTTCTCCGCGTCGACCGTCGACCAGATGCCCAAGCACGTGTCGGCGGGGCTCATGTGGGGTGACCCCGGGCTCTTCCCCCTCCCCGACCTGGAGCGAACCGACTACCTGCTGATGCTGGGCGCCAACCCGTATGCGAGCAACGGCAGCCTGGTCACCATCCCCGACTTCCCGGGCCGGCTCGAGGACCTGCAGGCCCGCGGTGGCCGGTACGTGGTCGTCGACCCCAGGCGCTCCCGCACCGCCCAGGAGGCCGACGAGCACCTGGCGATCCGCCCCGGGACCGACGTGCTGTGGCTGCTTGCGCTCGTCCACAACCTGTTCGCCGAGGGACTGGTGGATCTGGGCCGGCTCGCCGATCACGTCAGCGGCGTCGACGAGGTTCGGGTCGCCGTGGAGCCGTACTCCCCCGAGGAGGTGGCCGAGCGCTGCGGGATCGACCCGGCCACCACCCGGCGCATCGCCCGTGAGCTGGCCGCGGCCGAGGCCGCCGCGGTGTACGGGCGCATCGGCACCCACACCGTGCAGTACGGGACCCTGGCGTCGTGGGCCGCCGATGTCCTGAACGTGCTCACCGCCAACGTGGACGAGCCCGGCGGGGTGATGTTCAACTCCGCGCCCACGGTCCGCCTCGACGACCGCGAACCCGGCGGCCGGGGCTTCGACATCGGCCGCTGGACCGGCCGGGCCTCGGGCCGGCCCGAGGCGCTGGGTGAGCTGCCCGCCGCCACCCTGGCCACCGAGATCGAGACCCCGGGCGAGGGCCGGATCCGGGCCCTCTTCCTGATCGCGTGCAACCCGGTCCGGTCCTTCCCCAACAGCGAGCGCCTCGACGCCGCGTTCGCCGGGCTCGACCTGCTGGTCGCGGTCGACCCCTACATCAACGCCAGCAGCCGCCACGCACACGTGATCCTGCCTCCTCGGTCGGCGCTGGAGCGCAGCCACTACGACCTCACCTTCGAGCGCAACATGATCCGCTCGTTCGCCAAGTACTCCCCGCCGGTGTTCGACACCGACGCCCCCGACGAGCCCGAGATCCTGACGCGGCTGGCGCTCCTCCTCGCCGGCGAGGGCCCCGGTGCCGACCCGGTGCGGCTCCACGACGGGGTGGTCCGGGCCACCGTGGAGCGAGAGGTGGCTCGAGCCGACGGCCCCATCGCCGGGCGCGACCCCGACGAGATCCTCGACGCCCTGGCGAGCTGGTCGTGGGCCGAGCAGATCGTCGACTTCCGGTTGCGTACCGGCCGGTTCGGCGACGGCTTCGGTGCCGACCCGGACGGGCTCACGCTCCAGCGCCTGATCGACGACCACCCCCACGGCCTCGACCTCGGACCGCTGGTGTCCCGCTTCCCCGGGGCCATCAAGACCCGGTCGGGAACCGTCGAGCTGTGGTCGGAGCCGATCGCCCGCGATCTCGAGCGGCTCCGCGTCGTCCCTCCGGGAGACGACTCGATGGTGCTGGTGGGCCGGCGTCACCTGCGGTCGTGCAACACCTGGATGCACAACGTCGACGTGCTGATCAGGGGTCGGGAGCGCTGCACCCTGCTGGTCCATCCCGACGACGCCGCCCGCCACGGCCTGGCCGACGGCGGCAAGGCCATCGTCCGATCCCGGGTGGGGTCGGTCGAGGCACCGGTGGAGGTGTGCGACGACATCATGCCCGGTGTGGTCTCGCTGCCCTTCGGCTGGGGCTACGACACCCCGGGGATCCGGATGCGGGTGGCGGCGTCGCGGCCGGGCGTCAACAGCAACGTGCTGACTGACGATGACCAGATGGACGGGCCCTCGGGCAACGCCGTCCTCAACGGCATCCCGGTCGAGCTCGAGCCCGCCTGAGCATGGGGTCCACTGCGTGGCGGTGAGCACCGACGTCTGGGGCGAGGTCGTCGGCCAACCGGAGGCGGTGGCCCAGCTCCGAGCGGGCGCGGCCCACCCGGTCCACGCCTACCTGTTCGTGGGCCCTCACGGTTCGGGGCGCTGGGCTGCGGCTC
>JBFKRY010000087.1:0-15536 GCA_041636995.1 Acidimicrobiales bacterium
AGCGTGAGCGAGCCATCGGTGACGAACCCCGCACGTCGCTGCGCAGCAGCCTGACCTGCGGGAACGCCTCGAGTCCCGGCGGAGCCGGGCCGACGGCGACCGGGTCGGCGACCCGGGGGCCATGCCGCAACCAGGCCTTTTTGGTCGATGTAGCTTGGGGCCGGGGTGATCGCCCGTGGCCACAGACGACATCGAGCGCTTCCGGGAGCGGTACACGACCTCTGGCGAGGAAGCCGTGCTGGCGGCCGAGCTCGACACCCTGGGGACCGACTACCGGGCCAACGGCTACACGACCAGGGCCCAGGCCGACGACATCGGCCGGGAGCTGGCCCTGGAGCAGGGACAGCTGCTGCTCGACGTCGGGGCCGGCTGCGGTTGGCCCGGGCTGTACCTGGCGTCCGAGCACGGCTGCGCCGTCATCAGCTTCGACCCGGTGATCGAGGGGATCCGGGTGGCGAAGCGGCGGGCGGAGCACGACGGTCTGCTCGGGCGCAGCTGGGCGATGGTCGCCGGTGCGGACGCCATCCCGCTCCGTTCCCGGACGGTGGACGCCATCGTGCAGACCGATGTGTTGTGTTGAGTGCGCCGCAAGCTCTCCGTGCTGAGAGCATGCAGGCGGGTCCTCCGCCCGGGCGGCCGCATCGTCTTCCAGACCATCCAGCCCACGCCCGGGCTGCCCCCGCGACTGCGCCGGCGGGCCAACCGGGTGGGACCGCCGGCTGGGGCCGTCCCCACCAGCTACGAGAGCCTGCTGCGCACCGCCGGCTTCGGTGACATCGTGGCCGTGGACCAGACCGCGGAGTACCGGGCCACCCAGCGCCATTGGATCGACGCCGCGATCCGGTACGAACCGGGGCTCCGGGCCGCGATCGGTGACGAGGCCTACGACGAGCGACGGTCCAACCGGCAGGCCACCCTCGAGGCCATCGACGCGGGGCTGCTCGCCCGGTTCCGCTACTCCGCCCGCCGCTGAGGAGCCGGCGCGGAACCGGCGGAGCCGGGCCAGAATGGCGGTGGACCCTCAGTGAGGAGGCAGCCATGGCCGAGGCCGTCGACGACTACCAGCTCAGCGACCGGTATCAGCGCCAGGAAGGGCAGGTGCTGCTGACGGGCATCCAGGCCCTGGCCCGCATCCCGATCGAGCAGCTGCGACGCGATCGCGCCGCGGGCCTTCACACTGCGGCGTTCCTCTCGGGGTACCCCGGCTCACCTCTCGGAGGCCTCGACCAGGAGATCGCCCGGGCCGCAGCGATGGTCCCCGACCTCCCCATCGTGCACCAGCCCGCGGTCAACGAGGAGCTGGGCGCCACGTCGGTCATGGGGTCCCAGCTGGCTGCGGCCCGGCCCGACGCGGTCTACGAGGGGGTCGTCGGCTTCTGGTACGGCAAGGCCCCCGGCCTGGACCGCGCCGGCGACGCGCTCCGCCACGGCGTGTTCTGCGGCTCGAGCGCCAACGGCGGCGCGGTGGTCCTGGTGGGCGACGACCCGTCGTGCAAGTCGTCCACCATGCCGTCGTCCTCCGACGCCACCCTGGTCGACCTTCACATGCCGATCCTCTATCCGGGCACCATCGCCGAGTGCGTCGAGCTGGGCCTCCACGCGGTGGCCATGTCCAGGGCGACGGGGCTGTGGTCGGCGATGAAGATCGTGACCCCCATCGCCGACGGGGCGGGTCTCGTCACCCTGCCGGCGTTGACCCACGACCCGGTCCTGCCGGTGATGGAGGTCGACGGCAAGCCGTGGGTGAGCCACCCCACCGCCAAGTTCCTGGGCCGGCGCATGCTCGACGTCGAGCGCGAGTTCCGCGAGGTCCGGCTGCCTCTGGCTCACGACTACGGGGTGGCGAACGGGTTGAACCTGGTGACCGCCGATCCCGGTGACGCCTGGATCGGCCTGGTGGCCACCGGCTTCACCTACTACGAGCTGCTCGACGCCCTGCGCCGGCTGGGGCTGCGCGACCGTCGCCAGATCGAGGACGCCGGCATCCGGTTGCTCCACCTGCGCATGCCCGTGCCCTTCGACGCCGGGCTGGTGCGCCAGTTCGCAACGGGGGTGTCGGAGGTGGTGGTGGTCGAGGAGAAGAACCCAACCCTCGAGTGGCTCATCAAGGACGCCCTCTACGGCGCGGGCCATCACCCGACGGTGCTCGGCAAGACCCACGAGGACGGTCGGGTCCTGATGCGATCCTGGGGCCGTCTCGACGCCGACGCCATCCTGCCCGGGCTGCGGGAGCGGCTGGCGGCCCGCCTCGACGACCGGCTGGCCCCGCTGCCAGAAGAGCCGCAGCGCCGGCTCATCCCGCTCTCGGTGACCCGGACCCCGTTCTTCTGCTCGGGCTGCCCGCACAACTGGGGGGTGAAGGTACCCGAGGGCGCGCTGGTGGGCGCCGGCACCGGCTGCCACGGCATGACCCTGCTCATGGACGAGGACCGGGTCGGCGAGACCATCGGCATCACCGCCATGGGCAACGAGGGGGCCCAGTGGGTGGGCATGGAACCCTTCGTCGAGGGCGACCACCTGTTCCAGAACTTCGGCGACGGCACCTTCTTCCACTCGGGGCAGCTGGCGATCCAGCACTGCATCGCCGCCGGCAAGCACATGACGTTCAAGATCCTCTACAACGGCACCGTGGCCATGACCGGGGGCCAGGACCAGCCGGGCAGCGTCGGCGTGGTCGAGCTGGCGACCATCCTGCTGGCGCACGGGGCCACCAAGGTGACCATCACCACCGACGATCCCCGGAAGTATCGCCACGCCGAGCTCCCCGAGGGCGTCGCCGTCCACGACCGCAGCGAGATCGTGGCGGTCCAGGAGGACCTGCGGGCCACCCCCGGGGTCACGATCCTGATCCACGATCAGGACTGCGCGGCCGAGCTGCGGCGGGCCCGGCGCCGCGGCCGGTTGCAGATGCCCGGCCGCCGGGTGGTCATCAACCACCGGATCTGCGAGGGATGCGGCGACTGCGGCGACGTGAGCAACTGCCTCTCCGTCCGGCCCCTCGAGACCCCGCTCGGGCGCAAGACCACCATCGACCAGGCATCGTGCAACTTCGACTACTCGTGCCTGCGCGGGGACTGCCCGGCGTTCATGACCGTCGAAGCGCCACCGGCGGCGAGCCAGCCGGGCTCCGAGGCGGCCGGCGAGGTGCCGGACCCTCCCGGTCCGGCCCGGGCCGATTCCACCCGCATCCGCATGGCCGGCATCGGCGGCACGGGCGTGGTCACCGCGGCCCAGGTCCTGGCCACCGGGGCCATGCTCGACGGCTGGCAGGTCCGGGGCCTCGACCAGACCGGTCTCAGCCAGAAGGCGGGCCCGGTGGTGAGCGACGTGATCATGGCCAGGCCGGGCCAGGGGGCGTCCAACCTGGTCGGCGACTTCGACGCCGACCTGATGCTGGGCTTCGACGCCCTGGTGGCGGCCAGCGACCAGTGCATCCGGGCCGCCGGGGAGGGCACGGCCCTGGTGGCGTCGGTGTCCGAGACCCCCACGGGATGGATGATCTCGCATCCCGACATCGACTACCCCACCGACGAGGCCGTCGACCGGCTCAGCAGCCGCAGCCGCAGCGACGCCCGCCACCTGGTGGACGCCACCTCGCTGGCCGAGGCCCTGGTCGGCACCGCCGAGCCCGCCAACGTGTTCCTGCTGGGCGTGGCCGTCCAGGCCGGGCACCTGCCAGTGACGGTCGGCGCGCTCGAGCGGGCCATCGATCTCAACGGGGTCGCGGTGGAGGCCAACCGGGCCGCCCTCGACTGGGGTCGTCGCTGGGCCCACGACCCGGCCGCGGTCGAGCAGGTCGCGGCGGCCCGGGGCCGGGCCCCGGCGCCCGAGGTCACCGTGCCCGAGCTGCCCCCACGGCTGGTGGCCCTGGTGAACGAGGTTCCCGGTGCCACCGGTGCGCTGACCGAGCTCCTGACCATGCTGGCCGCGGATCTGGTCGCCTACCAGGACCAGGACTACGCCACCAGCTTCCTGCAACGGGTGAGGGCCGCAGCGACCGCCGAACGGGCCGTCGACCCGTCATCGACCGCGCTCACCGAGGCCGTGGCCCGCAACCTCCACAAGCTCATGGCCTACAAGGACGAGTACGAGGTGGCCCGGCTCATGCTGGTGCCGGAGGCCGCCTCGGCGGCCACGCAGGTCGTGGGACCCGACGCCGCCTTCGCCTGGCAGCTCCATCCGCCCATGCTGAAGGCCCTGGGCCTGAAGGAGAAGATCGAGGTGGGAGCCTGGGCCACGCCGGCGGTCAAGGCGCTCCGAGCAGGCAAGCGGCTCCGGGGCACCCGGCTCGATCCCTTCGGGCGCACCGAGCTGCGGCGCCTCGAGCGAGAGCTGCCCGGCGAGTACGTCGAGGCGCTGGCGCGGGTGTATCCGCGGCTGAACGCCGCCAACCTCGCCGACGCCGTGGCCCTGGCCTGGCTCCCGGACCACGTCCGCGGCTACGAGGACCTCAAGCGCCGCCGGATCGGCGAGTATCGGGAGCGTCTCGCCGCCGCGCTGGCGGGCTTCGAGGGCTGTTAGCGTTCGTCGGCGACCCCGTCGACGTCGAACGAGGATGCGGCCATGGCCACCTTCATCATGCTCACGAAGCTCACCGCCGACGGCGGCCGCACGCTCGCCGCGAACCCCGAGCGGATCGACGAGGTGAACGCCGAGATCGGCGAGTACGGCTGCTCGGTGGTCGCCCAGTACGCCACCCTCGGCTCCTACGACTTCGTGACCATCCTGGAGGCGCCCGACGCAGGCACGGTGGCCCGGCTCTCGGTCAACCTGGCCTCGCGGGGCACCGTCGACATCAACACCATGACCGCCATCCCCCGCGCCGAGTTCATCGACTCCCTGATGCAGAGCCGCGACGCGGTCAAGTGACCCGCGCCGCCGCCGGCCCAACGGCGGCCGCAGCTCAGGGCTGGCGGCCGGTGTAGGCGATCAGCCGGTCCACCACTGGCGCGTCGTCGGGCACCGGGACCACGTCGGCGAACCCGCCGCCGGTGCGACCCTCGGCGGGCACGACCATCTGCCAGGTCTGCAGGGCCCACTCGGCCAGGGGCTCGTCGATCTCGATCGACTGCCCGGTGGCCGTGGCCACGTCCCAGGCGTGCACCAGGTGGTCCGCGGTGATGACCGACAGCGCGGCTTCGCCCGGCACCTGACCGAACGGCATCTGGTGGGTGGCACCGAGGATCTCCGGCGTGGCGACGGCCTCCAGCGCCGCGTGCGTCCGGGCCCAGCCGGCCGCCGGGCCCTCGGCCAGGTAGTCGGGCGACTCCTCCGGCGGGGCCTGACCCTGGAGGCCGCCGGCGATGTGGTGGCCGCCCTGGCAGACGTGGTCCAGCACGTCGTGCACGGTCCACTCCTTGCACGGCGTGGACTGCTCCCGATGCTCGGGCCGCAGCCCGGCGATCACACCGTTCATGATCTCGTTGGTCTGGCCGAGCGCGGTCGTTGCATCCATTGGCTTGTCCTCCTGCCCTCCTGCTGACACTGCAGCTGGACGACGAACGGGACCCTAGCGAATCGACAGGGTCTACGGACGGGCCGTCAACGCGTCGACGATCAGCCGGGCGTTGGTGCGCATGAAACCCACGTAGGTGTCGGCGCCGCTTCCGGGCTCGCCGAGAGTCTCGGTGAACAGCGCCACCACGGTGACGCCGCCGATCCGAGACGCGAGCGCGTCGGCGTCGTCGGTGCCATGCTGGCTCTCGGCGAAGATCGCGGGGACACCGGTCTCCTCGATCAGCTCGGCCAGCTCCTCGAGCCGGGCGGGGCTGGCCTGTGCCAGCGTCGAGGCCGCGGGGATGACCGTGCCCACGATCTCGAAGCCGTACCGGTCGGCGAAGTACCCGAGCACCTCGTGGTTGGTGACCAGGGTCCGGGCGGCAGCCGGTACCGCGACGACCAGCTCGGCGATCTCGCCGTCGAGGGCCTCCAGCTCGGCCCGGTAGGCCTCGACACACGCGTCGACCTCGGCCTGATCGAGCCCGGCATCGGCGACCAGGCGCTGGGCCAGGACGTCCAGCGCGGCCGAGACCCGGCGAGGGTCGAACCAGACGTGGGGGTCGCCGGCGTCGGTCTCGACGTGCTCGGCCAGGCGTAGCACCGGGACCCCCGTGCGCTCGACTGCGGCCAGGGTGTCGTCCAGACCTCCCTCCAGCCCGAGCCCGTTCGCCACCACCAGCGCCGCGTCCTCGAGCCTCGCCCGGTCGGCCAGCGAGGGCTCGAAGCCGTGGGCGTCGGCGCCCGCAGGGACGATCAGCTCCACCCGGGCCTCACCCCCGCATGCCACGTTGGCCACCACGTCCCCCCAGATGCTGGTGGTGACCAGGATCGTCTGGGCGGCCGCATCGGCCGGCTCGGCCGGCCCGTCGGCGCCGCATGCGGTGGCGAGCAGCCCCAGCGTGGCCGCAGCTGACACGAGCAGCGCCCCGCGCCGCCCACATCGCAGCCGTGACATTCCGCTGGATGATATCGAGCGGGCCCGGCGCCCAACGGGCGCGGCGTCGACTCGCTACCGGGGAGGCTCCACGATGTGGATCGCGGCCTCCTCGGGCGCCGGGTTGGACACCTCCACGGCTGCGTCGGCGATCGCAGCTGCCTCCTGGTCATCCTCGATGGCGTCGTCGTCGGTGGGCAGCAGCCGGATCCCGGTGTCGTCGCGGTCGCCGTCGTGGTGGCGCCAGTCCCGGGTCACCAGGTCGTCCTGGGTCTCCGAGCCACCCTGGAGGACCGAGGGATCCTCGACGCCTCGGGGATCCTCGGGTGGCCACCCGGCGACACCGATGTCGGGGTCGTCGATCGGGTCCTGGCCCAGGACCTCCTCGTCGAGCTGTTCGGCGCGCTGTTGTTCGTCGGTCATGGCGCCGGGCTACCCGTCCACGCCCGTGCGGAAACGGACCGGGCCCACGTCACGGCAGCCCGGCCTGGGCCCGCTGGCCGTTGGCGACGATCGAGTCCCGGATCTCCGGCCAGCGAGGCCGGGGCAGGTCGTGGCCCATGTCCCCGAAGGCGAGGAGCCGTGAGCCCGGGATCGCCTTGGCCGTGGCCTCGCCACCGCTGGGCTTGACCAGCGGGTCGAGCAGGCCGTGGATGACCAGCGCCGGAACCTTCACCGAAGCCAGGAGCTCGGTCCGGTCCCGCGATCCCGCGACCGCCGCCGACTGCCGGGCCACCCCGGCCGGATCGAACGACCGGGCCACCTGTACCTCGGCCAGCTCGCGGAACCGCTGCTCGTCGAAGTGGGGGCCGGAGATGGCCTCGAACATCTCGACCGCGTAGTCGACGGCGTTGTCCCGGGTGGGCTCGCCCAGCCGGCCGACGTCACGGAGGAGTGAGAGGGAGATGCTCCCGTTCCGGCGATCGCCGGTGTTCGACATGATCGAGCACAGGCTGCGCACCTTGTGCGGGTGGTCGATGCTCATCTCCTGCACGATCATGCCGCCCATCGACAACCCGACGACGTGGGCGGAGCCGATCCCGAGATGGTCGAGCAGGCCGGCGGCGTCGGCGGCCATGTCGCTCAGCGTGTAGCCCACCTTCTTGAGCGGCCGGCGGGCGATGAGGCTCCACAGGGTCCGGAGGCGCCCGGGCGGCTCCCAGCGGGTGCGAGACGACAAACCGACGTCCCGGTTGTCGAAGCGGATGGTCTGGAAGCCCCGGGCCACGAACAGGTCGACGAACTCGGCCGGCCAGTCGATGAGCTGGCCGCCGAGCCCCATGACGAAGAGCACCGGCTCGCCCTCGCCGCGCACGTCGTACTCGATGGTGACCCCGTTGACGTCAGCGCTCGGCATCCGGGCACTCTACTGCCCGGTCCAGGAACCTCCCCGATGGTGGCGAGCCAGGATCAGGCGTCGGTGATGCCCGCCCGGATCGCCGACACCACCTCCTCGGGCACCTCGCTCATCCCGTGGGCGGACTCGGCATGGGCGGCCGCCGCAGCCAGCACCTCGTCATCGGTCTCACCGGTGACCACCCCGTCGCAGCCGGGCATCACCGTCGCGCACGCGAACTTCCTCATGTCTTCGCTCCCTTGGCTCGGCCCCCGTGGGGCCACCTGACGGGAGATCAGCCGGCGTGAGCCATCGCCCGCGCCTGCTCGTCGGTCAGCTCCATGTCGTGCACCGACCTGGCGTGCGCCTGGGCCTCGGCGACCACAGCGTCCTCGTCCGGACCCCGCAATACCGTCCCGCACGGGCATTCGATGGTGTGTCCGCTCATGACTGGTCTCCTCCGTGGCATCCTGGGCCACGGTCGTTGGCAGATCGTTGGAGAAAGCTTGGCACGGCTGTACCTCACGGGTGGACTGCGCATGGAAGGCCCTTCCGGCAGCTTCGGCGACGCCGACCTGCCCGGCCTCCAGGGTCGCATCGCCTTCGCCGCCCTGGCGATCGAGCGACGACCGGTCTCCCACGACGAGCTCGCCGAGATCGTCTGGGATCAGGACCCGCCCTCGCAGTGGAAGTCCGCGCTGACCCCGATCGTGTCGAAGATACGCGCCCTGCTCACCAGGACCGGCCTCGACGGGCGCGCCGTGCTCGGCTCGGTGGGGGGCACCTACGCCCTGACGGTGCCGTCGGACACCTGGGTCGATCTCGAGGACGCCCACCGCCGGCTGGACCGAGCCGAGGGAGCGCTGCGCCACGGCGACGACGCCGCCGCGACCCGGGAGGGCACGGTGGCCTCGAGCATCCTGCGCCGACCCTTGCTGGCCGGGATCGACTCACTGTGGGTGGACCAGCAGCGTCGCCGGCAGTCGGATGCGCTCTACCGCTGCCTGGTCACCCTGGCCTCGGCGTGGACCCGGCTGGGCGATCACCAGCTCGCGGCCACCATCGCCGAGAACGCGGTGGGGCTGGACCCGTTGCGCGAGACCGGCCACCGCCTGCTCATCGAGGCCGAGCGGGCCCGGGGCGACGGCGCTGCCGCCCTGCGCGCCTACACCCGCTGCGCGGCGATCCTGGCCGAGGAGCTCGGGGTGGACCCCTCCCCGGACACCTCCCGGCTGGCCGACCTCATCCGCTCCGGCCGCGCTGACCGCTAGCCCTCCCGTCCCGGTCGGATTCGTCGTCGCGGCGGCCGGCCTCGTCGCCACCGCCGCCACCGTCGTCGGCCTCGTCAGCGTCGTCCGCGTCGTCGCGACCGTCGTCCTCGTCCTCGTCCTCGTCGGTGGCCTCGTCGTCGCCACCGTCGTCCTCGTCGGTGGCCTCGTCGTCGCCACCGTCGTCCTCGTCGGTGGCCTCGTCGTCGCGGCCGTCGGCCTCGTCCGTGTCATCCGCATCGCCGTCGGGGTCCGCGTCCTCGGGGACGTCGGCCTCGTCGGCGTCGGCGTCCGCGTCCTCGGGGTCCGCGTCCTCGTCGTCGCCACCGTCGTCCTCGTCGGCGTCGGCCTCGTCCGTGTCATCCGCATCGCCGTGGTCGGCCTCGTCCTCATCCACAGCGTCGTCGAGCTCGTCGGCCTCGCCCTCGCCGTCGGCATCGCCGTCCTGGCCGTCGCCACCGTCCTCGCCCTCGGCATCGCCGTCACCGTCGTCATCGCCGTCGCCTTCGTCATCGGCATCGTCGCCGGGTCGTGGTGTCGGCGAGGGTGGCGCCTGACGCTCCGGTCGCGGCTGGGGCTCGGGCGCCTTCAGCACCGGGGGCTCGGGCTCGCCCAGCTCGTCCTCGACCACCTCGTCGCCCTCGTCGTCGGCGAGCGCCCGGAGCATGCTCACGTCCGACCCCGCAACGCTCGAACCTCGTTCGGCCGCCGTCACGTCGGGGGCCGGTGCGATCGTCGGCTCGGCGGTATCGAGGTCGACGACGGACTCGGCAGGACTCGACGGTGAGCCGGTGGATGCCGCGACTACCAGCCCAACGGCGAGAACCGCCACCCAGAACAGGAATGCCGCGCCGGGCATGGCCCGGTGTCGGCGCAGCCGCACCGCAGCGTCCCCCAGCTGGCTCATCCTCGTCGGGCGCACGTCCATGCCGGCGGCACCTTATCCGCCGGGCTCACGGTGTACCCGATCCGGCGGGCTGTTCGTCACGCCGGCGGGACCCGCATGGCCACGCCGGTCTCCCGTTCGGACACCGCCCAGAGCTTGGCGATGGCCTTCTTCCGGCCCGGTCGCAGGGACGGCCGGCGCACCGCCGCCCCGCTGTTGACGAAGCGGGGAGCGTAGAACTCGCCGCCGCGCGCGCCCGGGTCGGTGGCCGCCCGGATCTGGGGGAGCGCACCCGCGGGCGGATCCATGCCGATGGCGCGGGCCATCGCGTGGGATGCGGTGGCCAGCCATCCCCCGCCGCCGGCGTCGACGGTGGTGGACTGCAGGTCGGTGTTGGTGAGCCCGGGGTGGGCCAACAGGCTCTGGGCCGACACCCCGGCGTCCTCGAACATCTCCTGCAACCCCAGCGCGAAGTGGTAGTTCGCCAGCTTCGACTGGCCGTAGGCCCGCCAGGGCTTGTAGCGGCCCTCGAGGTGCGGGTTGTCCGGGTCGACGGGCCTGCCGATGTGGTGTGCGGTGCTGGTCACCGAGACCACCCGGGCGGCGTCGGCGGCCAGCAGCGCCGGCATGAGGTGGGCGGTGAGGGCCCAGTGGCCGAGGTGGTTGACCCCCAGCTGCATCTCGAAGCCGTCGGTGGTCCGTGACTCGGGCATGGCCATGACCCCGGCGTTGTTCACCAGCCTGTCGATCCGATCGTGGTTGGCGAGGATCTGATCAGCCGCCGAGCGGACCGACGCCAGCGACGCCAGGTCGAGCGGCACCAGCTCCAGCGACGCGGTGGGGTGCGCGGCCTGGATCTCGGCGACGGCGGCGGCTGCTTTCTCCTGGTTCCGGACCGCCATGACCACGTGGGCGCCAGCACCGGCGAGGGCCTTGGCGGTCTCGAGTCCGAGGCCGCCGTTGGCCCCGGTGACGACCGCGGTCCGACCACCGAGTTCGGGGATGGAGCTGGTGGTGTAGGCCAAGAGAACCTCCTCGACATGCCATCGCTCGGCGGGGCCTGGACCGGGAACCGGCAGACCCGGTCGGACGTCGAAGTGCGCATCCACCCCGCCGGCTCGACCCCGGCGAGCCTCGCCGAAACGGCGAGGCAACGCAACCGTGGATCCGGCCAGGTGGCTTCCGACCAGCGGCGACGCCGTCGCCTCGCCCCATTGGAGGGGAACATGACAACCCAGACCACCGCCCGACCCCGCTCGGAGGTCGACCGGCAGCGACGCCAGCTCGGCTGGGTGTTGCTGGCGGCCGCCGTCGCAGTGATCGTCGTGGTGGCGATCGTGCTCGCGGACGGAGACGACGGTGGTGACGCCCTCACCCCCGAGCCCGACCTGGAGCTGTCGCTCGGCGCCGGCGACGCCATGGCCTCGTGCCTGGCGCTCGACGCCGAGATCATGGCCGACATGTCGGTGGCCTTCGCGGGCACCGCCATCGCCGTGGACGATCGGTTGATCACCCTCGAGGTCGACCGCTGGTACCGCGGTGGCGACGCCGAGGTGGTGGCCCTGACCGCCGAGACCTTCGAAGCCACCCTCATCGGAGGGTTCCCCTTCGAGGTGGGCGAGCAGTACCTCATCACCGCCGAGAACGGGTTCGTCAACCTCTGCGGCTACAGCGGCCCGGCCTCCCCGGAGCTCCAGGCGGTCTTCGATCAGGCGTTCGCCGCCTAGTGTCTGCCGCCCGGCCGTCTGGCGCCGGCCCGGCCCCCGCCACTAGACCGACCCCGTGGGCACTTCGGGATCTGCTGGTGTGGTGGCGGCCGGGCACGCGCTGACGGCCGGCGCCGGCGCCGACGTCCTGCGGGCCGGCGGCAACGCCATCGACGCGGCCATCGCCTCCCTGGCGATGGCCTGCGTGTGCGAGCCGGTCCTCTGCTCCCCCGGCGGCGGGGGCTTCGCGATGGTGCGCAACGGCTCCTCGGGGGCGGTCCAGCTCCTCGACTTCTTCCCGCAGACCCCCCACGCGCATCGGGTGCCGGAGGGCTCGGGCGTCGACACCATCCACGCCGACTTCGGGACCGCTACCCAGGCGTTCCACATCGGCCCGGCCACCGTCGCCATACCCGGCTTCGCCGACGGGCTGGCCGCGCTGCACCGGGCGGGGGCGACGGCCACCCTCGCGGATCTGGTCCAGCCCGCCGCAGACGCGGCTCGCGCCGGCGTGGTGGTCACCCCGTTCCAGCACTTCGTGGCCAACGTCGTCCGCGAGATACTGGTCGCCGGCGACGACGTGGCCGCCCTCTTCGCCCCCGGCGGCGAGGTGCGTTCGGCGGGCCAGACGTTCCGCAACCCGGGGCTGGCCGACGCGCTGGAGATCCTGGCCCGCCACGGCCAGACGTCCAGCCGGGTCGGCGACGCCATCGTCGCCGTGCAACAGCATCGCGGACACCTGCGAGCCGAGGATCTCGCCACCTACACCGTGTTCGAGCGATCCCCCATCTCGGTGCTGGTGGGGCAGGCGACGGTGCACCTGAACCCGCTCCCCGCAGCCAGCGGCGCCCTGGTGGCGCACGCGCTCGAGCAGATCCGGACCGAGGACCCGGTGGCGCTCGCCAGGGCGTTCGCGGTGACCGACGAGGCCCGCCGGAGCGACCCGACGCTGCTCCGCCAGCGGGGAACCACGCACGTGTCGGTGATCGACGCCACCGGAACGGCGTGTGCGGTGACCACATCCAACGGGGAGGGCAACGGCGAGCTGGTCGACGGCTTCGGCTTCATGCTCAACAACATCCTGGGAGAGGACGACGTGAACCCTGCCGGCCCCAGCGCCTGGACGCCAGCCACCCGGCTGTCCTCGGCCATGTGCCCCACCATCGTGGAGTGGCCCGACGGGCGGGTGCTCGCCCTCGGCACCGGTGGCTCCAACCGCATCCGCAGCGTCATCTGCCAGACCGTGGTCCGGCTCTGCCTGGGCGGCGCCGACCTCGACGACGCCGTCCTGGCGCCCCGGCTGCACGTCG
Source organism: Acidimicrobiales bacterium (assembly GCA_041636995.1). Classification (GTDB taxonomy): domain Bacteria; phylum Actinomycetota; class Acidimicrobiia; order Acidimicrobiales; family UBA8592; genus JBFINV01. Next base: position 12,940 of record JBFKRY010000087.1, read on the forward strand.
AGGACGGCCACCTCGACTTCGAGGACCAGTACGACGAGCCGGTCCGACGCCAGCTGGTCGAGCTCTTCCCCGACCACCGGGCCTGGCCCGAGCCGAACCTCTTCTTCGGTGGGGTCCATGCGGCGGCACGATCCGCAGATGGCTCCCTGCATGGCTGCGGCGACCCACGCCGCGACGGTGCCGTTGTCGTGGCCTAGCTGCGTTCTGGACGCTCCCCCGACGCAGGCGTAAGTTTGGTCCTCCGCAGGAGCCCACGACCCGGAGAGCACCATGGACGCCGAGGCGCTGAAGGACGTGAAGCTGTTCGAGGGCGTCGATCAGGCCACCCTCGAGCGCTGCGCGGCGCTCTTCCAGGAGACCGAGATCCTGGCCGGGAGCGGTCTCACCCGCGAGGGCGACTTCTCCTACAAGTTCTTCGTGGTGCTCGACGGCGAGGTGGAGGTCCTGCGGGACTTCGACCACGTGGCCAACCTGGGCCCGGGCGACTTCTTCGGCGAGATGGGCGTGGTCGCCGACGCTCGCCGTAACGCCCGGGTGGTGGCGCTCACCCGCTGCCGGCTGGCGTGGATGATGGGCTGGGACTTCCAGACCATGACCGCCGAGCACCCCGAGATCGCGGCGCGCATCCAGGCCGTGGTCGACGAGCGGATGGCGTCGCTGCCGAGCGACCAGACCTGAGCAACGCTACTCGCTCCGACCGTGTCGGCCACCGGGGGCCATGCCGCAACCAGGCCTTCCTCTGGTGGATCGAGCTAACCCTCGAACATCTCGTCGGCCCGCGCCATGGTGTCCTCGAGCGACGCCGCGGGGTAGATGTGGATGGAGTTCCAGGCCGCCATCCCGGCCTCGACCACCACCTCCTCCACCGCGTGCGCGCTCTCGGCCTCGCACAGCGACCAGGTGCGGTGCGCAGCCATGCTGACCCACACCCCCTTGACGTCCACGCCGTGCTTCTCTGCGATCTCCCGGAACGACCGGGCCCCGTCCATCGCGGCCTCGCGGATGTCCTCCCGGCCGAGCGGGCAGGTCTCGGGACCATGGGTCGAGACGGCCATGTACAGCATCGCTGCCTCCTCTCACCGCACCACCTGAGCCACGACCCTAGAGCCGACGGCGACGGTTGTCGCCGTTCGACGGGGCCAGGTAGGCCGCGGGGCCGACGGACAGCATCCGCTCCTCGAGCTCGGTCATCAGGTCGCGGAGCCGCTTGGCCTCGGCCTCGACCTCGGCCTGGTGATCGTTGTCGACGGCAGGCGACAGGGTGGGGAAGGGGGCGTCGTACACGAGCAGGTTCGTGGTCTCGTTCCGGTCGCCGTGGAGGTCGTACATCTCCCACTGGTCGGGGGCGGGATCGTCCGATCCGCTGGTGTCGACGTATCGGACGAGCTTGTAGCCCTCGTCCCTCACGCAGCGCACCGAGCACGGCTGGCACACCGATCCGCTGGTGAGCCGTTCGGCGTGGTACCGCTTCGTGGTCCGGATCTCCTCGACCGCTTCCAGGAACGCCTCGTAGCTGTCCTGGTTCCTGGCGCTGTGCGGATCGCCGATGTCGGGGAGGGGCTCGGTGATCATGTCGTCGGTCATGAACAGCACCGCTTCCCGATCGGTGCCGTCGGGCTCGACGACGTGGTCCTGCTTGCCCTCGATCAGGGGTGCCAGATCAGCGCCGACCAGGTACGGCACGTCGTGGTCCACCCGGAGCTGCTCGGTGAGGTCCGGTACCTTCGCGGCGAACCCCGCGAGCCCGAGCATGGTGGGCAACAGGTCGATGTGGCTGGTCAGGGCATCGATCTGGCGAAGCTCGCCGGAGCCGTTCACGCGCGGGGAGCTCACAACCACCGGCACGTGGATCATCTCCTGGTAGGCGGTGTGCCACTTCTCCATCATCCCGCCGTGCGCGGCGCCGTACTCGCCGTGGTCGGAGACGAACACAACGATGGTGTCGTCGCGCAGGCCGGTCTCGTCGAGGGTGCGTAGCACGGCGTCGATGTGGCCGTCGACCACGCTGCACACGTAGGCGTAGTACTGCATGAACATCTCGCAGTTGGCCTCGTAGTCCCGGGTGAGCGCGAACGGGAGACCGCTCACCTCGGGGCTGGTGGCGAGCTCCTTGCCGCCGCCGGCAGCCGCGAGGGCCACGCCCAGCTTGATGGCGTACTCGTACTGGCAGTCGGGCTTGTTGGCGGTGAGGTCCTCGTTCCACGTCGGAGGATTGGTGGCGTTGTCCTGGGGGAACCCTGCCGGATTGAGGTCGATTCTCCACTTCCCTCCGGTGGGCTCGACGCTGACGGCACCCTTGCCGGGTACCGGGGTCGTGGAATACGGCCCGACCGACTTCTCGACCTGGCTGGTGAGCAGCGGGTACGCCGCGATGTCGTGGGGGTTGGTGAACGACGCCACCGCGAACCACGACGCGTCCGGGTCCTTGGGTTTCGCGCCCGGATCCACGGCAGCGAGGTCGGCGGCGGCCCGGTCGTAGTCGATGCCCAGGCCCTTGCGGCGCAGGAAGCCGGTGACGAGATCGCGGAAGCCGTGGTCCCGGAAGATCCCGAGGTTGTCGGGGCTGGAGCCGTGGGGCTCGGGATAGGAGAGCTCCC
>JBFKRY010000088.1:0-15505 GCA_041636995.1 Acidimicrobiales bacterium
ACCGACGGCAGGATCAGCGACGGCCGCTACCTCGGCGCGGTCTGAATCCGGCGTGCAATCCGTCGCGAGTCTTCGTCGGGGTGGAGCCGAGTCCCGCACCAAGGGCAGAAGAGGACGGGCCAGAACGAGGTTCCGCCGTCGCGGACGGGAAACCGGAACTGGCCCGCGACCGACCGCACGACGATGGCGTCGGGGCACTCGGCGAGATCGGGATGGTCCGGACACTGCAACGTGAGCTGCCCCGCCATCACCTCACAGCAGGCGTCGACGGTCATGGCTCCAGTCAACCAGGCTCGGATCCCCGACGTCGGCTGATTTCGGCACGCCGTCGCACCTGGGTGCGAAGCGGCCCGCTGGGAAGCTGCGCTCAGCGCTCGCAGTTGTTCAGGGTGTCGTTGCCGGACCCACCGACGCAGCGGTCGTCGTTGCCGCCCGGCGGGAACGGTGGCCCCCCGGGCGGGACCGGGAAGTTGTTGTCGCCGTCGAGGAGGTCGTCGCCCGACTGGCCGAAGAGCTCGTCGCTGCCGAAGTTGCCGAACATGACATCGTCGCCCGGGCCGCCATGCATGACGTCGTCGAGGGGGCCTCCGGCCATGAAATCGTCGCCGGGACCGCCACGCATGATGTCGTTGCCGCCCATGCCGATCACCTCGTCGTTACCGGGCCCGCCGCTGATCTCGTCGTCGCCGCCGAGGCCGGCCACCACGTCGTCGCCCGGCCCGCCGAGCAGGGTGTCGTCGTTGTTGCCGTTGCTCGGCGCGAACGGCGGGAGCCCCTCGAGCTCGTCACCGATGACGACGTCGCTGCCGGCGCCGCCGTTGACCCAGTCGTTGCCGCCCTCGGCGCAGATCACGTCGTCGCCACCCAGACCCTGGATGGTGTCCGGTCCGGGACTGCCGACGATCACGTCGTCGCCCTGGGTCCCGATGATGACCCCGGCACCGACGATGGTTGCCGGCACCTCCTCACCGGGGGGGCCACAGAACGCCTGCTGGGCGCCGGTCGACCCGGCGGCCACGACCAACCCGGCCGCTCCCAGCGCACACATACCCACGATGGACCACAAAGCCCGCATGGCCGCCCTTTCTGTGGATGAACGAGACGTTGCCGAAGGCACGGATCGTCCTCGTTGGGGTCAGGTCTGTCAACCCCTATTGCGGGGGGTTGACGATCAGGCGCAGTGGGTGGCGGCGAGGGTGGCGGCCCGGTCGGCGATGGGTGGGGCCACGTCGTCGAGGGCCGCCAGGGCCGCCAGGTCGGCGCAGGCGGCCTCGGGGTCGGACCCCACCGACAGGATCGCCCGGGTCAGCCGGGCCTCGGCGTCGTCGGCGTTGGCGTCGACGGCCCGATCCGCCAGCACCATGGCCCGGGCCACCAGCTCGGGGTCGCCGGTCTGGGCCAGCAGGAACGCCTCCCGGCTGAGCGCTGCAGGGTTGTCGGGCTCCGCGGCCTGGACGGCCCGGTAGAGCTTGAGGGCCACGATGCTGCGGTCCTCCCGATCGGTGCCGAGCAGGTAACCGGCGGCCGCCAGGGCGTCGTCCACCGAGAGGTCCAGCTCGTCGAGGGACGGCTCGCCCGCCCCGGTGAGGCGGGGGTAGCGGGACTCGCCGTAGACCTCGCCCGCGAGCCCCCGCTGGGCCACCACGTCGAGCACCGCGGCGGGCGCGCCCTCACGGTCGAGGGCCTCGAAGGCGTCGGCGGCCTCGTCGTAGCGGCCGGCGTCGGCGAGGATCACGGCGCGGAAGACGATGGCGTCGGGGTAGCCGGGATCGATGCGGCTGGCCTCCTCCAGGCCGGCGAGCGCTCCGGCGCCGACATCCCCCTCGCCGAGCCGGTACGAGAGCCAGGCCCGGTAGGTGAGTGCCTCGACGTTGCTCGGGTCGGCGGCCAGGACCTCGTCGTAGACCTCGATGGCCTCGTCCCAGCGCTCCCGGTCACCGAACAGGGCCCGGGCCTCGTTCAGCAGGCTGACGCTGCTGGCGCGCACTCCCCCGGTGATCTCGTCGCTGGCCGAGCGGGTGCCCGACGTGCGGGCGATGAGCAGCCCGCTGATCCCGCCGAGCACGGCCACGCCCACGAGCCACACCAGGGCCTGACGCCAGCGGAGCCGGGGGGTGGCGGCGAACGCGGCCCGGCGGGCGTCGATGGCCCGCATGACCTCGGCGGCCCGGCGGGTGTAGTCGTCGCGCAGGCCGTCGTAGTCCTCACGGTCGATGTCGCCGGCCTCGAGCTCGGCATCGAGGTCGTCGAGCGAGCGGAGCAGGAATCGGCGCTCTTCTTCCAGGGCTGCGAGGGCGTCGGGGTCGAGCCGCCCCGGCCCGCTCATGGTTCGATGCCGGGGGCCTGGCGCCGGGCGGCCTCGACGATGGCGATGTCCTCGGGCGTCGCCCGCGACGTGGTGCCCGGCGTCCGCCACCGGGCGAAGGCCAGCGCCAGGGCCCCCACCCCGGCCCCGATCACCAGGAACGGCGCCACCCAGACCACCCCGGTCAGACCGCGGGAGCTCGGGGTGAGGTCGACCCATTCGCCGTAGCGGGCCACGTAGACCGCGCGTATCTCGGCGTCGGTGAGGCCGGCATCCACTTGCTGCTTGATCTCGGTGCGGATCACCTCGGCGATGGGCGCGTTGCTCTCCGAGACCGGCTGGCCCGAGCACTGCGGGCAGGCGATGGTGGCCGCCAGCTCGGCGGCCCGCTCGGCGTCGGTCTCGGGGCCGCGGTCGGCGGTGGCGCCGTAGCCGAGCGCGACCACGGCCACCACGACCATGAGCGTCCACGAGACGGCTCGGAGCCGGCGAGCGCTCAGCACTGGACGGCCTCGGTCAGCTGGTCGTAGCTGGTCTCGCCGATGATCTTGGCGGTCACCAGCCCGCTGGGAGCCACGACGACGGTCTCGGGCGCGGTGAGCACGCTGAAGTCGATGACCATCGAGGCGGTGTCGCCCACCAGCACCGGCCAGTCGCCACCCAGCTCGTCGAAGAACGAGGCGACGTTCTCGGCCTGGTCCTGGAACGTCACCCCCACCAGCCGCGTCGGACAGGACGTGCCCTCGGTGTCGAAGCGGATGAGCTCGGGGTGCTCGACCCGGCAGGGCACGCACCAGCTGGCGAAGAAGTTGACCACCACCCAGGTCTGGTCGGCCCGCGCCACCTCGCGGTTGGCTCGCAGGATGTCGTCGATGTCGAAGCGGGTGCCGTCGTAGGACACCCCCGCGACCGGCGGCACCGACTGCCCGACGATGTCGGTGTTCGGACCGTTGCGCTGGACGTCGCGGGTGGCCAGCAGGACCACGAAGCCGAGCACGACGATGCCGACCACGGCTGCGGCGATCTGGACCGCGGTGGGTCGGCCGTCGGGCGCGCCGTCGGGCCGGCCCTCCGCCCGAGCATCGGGCCCGGTCTCGCTCATCGGGAGTCCCCCACCGGGACCGGTGCCGACACCGGGTCGGTGGGCCTGCGGTGGCGCCGGCCCGGGAACGCCGACAGCACGGTCCCCGCCAGCATGACCAGGGCGCCGGTCCAGAGCCAGGCGATGAGCGGCTGGCGGGTGGCCCTGATCACCACCGTGTCGTCGGCGGTCTCGGCCGCGGTGAGCAGGGCCACCTGCACGTCCTCGGTGAAGGTGGAGCGGGTGGCGGGTACCGGCACCACCTGGCCGGACCCGATGAACTGCTCGAGCGACGCCTCCAACCGCTCCCCGTCGACGATCACCGTGGCCCGGTCCTCGATGCGGTTCGAGTGGCTGATCTGGGCGGATCCCACGTACTCGACGGTGGTGTCGCCCAGCCGGGCCGACTGGCCCGGAGCGAGCTCGAACTCGCCCTGGCGCAGGTAGGCCGAGCTGGCCACGAACCCCACCGCCAGCACGATCACGCCCAGGTGGACGATCATCCCGCCGTTGGCCCGACCCACCAGGCCCCGCCAGCCCTGGCGCCGGGTGGCCAGCACCAGCTGGCGCAGCGCCGCGCCCGCAGCGAAGCCGGCCATGGCGAAGCCCAGCAGCGGCGCCAGGCCCCTGGCGCCCACGAGGACCGCCAGCACCAGCGCGCCCACCCCGGCCCAGGCCGGCCACTCGAGGCGGTGCTGGAGCAGCTCGCCGCTGGCCTTGCGCCAGGGCAGCACCGGCGCCACCGCCATCAGGAACAGCATGGTCATGCCCACCGGCATGGTCATCCGCTCGAAGTACGGGACCCCCACCGAGATGCGGCGCCCCTGGAAGGCCTCCACCAGCAACGGGAAGACCGTCCCCAACAAGATGATGAACGCCAGCGCCGCGAACACGAGATTGTTGGCCAGGAACGCCCCCTCCCGCGACACCGGCGAGTCGATCCGGCCGGGTGAGCGCAGCCGGTCGCCGCGCCAGAACACCAGGCCCACCGTCACCAGCACCGTCAGCGCGAAGAACCCCAGGAGCCAGGCGCCGATCGAGCTCTCGGAGAAGTTGTGCACCGACGCCAGCACCCCGGACCGGGTGATGAACGTGCCCAGGATGGTGAGGGCGAAGGTGGCGCAGACCAGCGACAGGTTCCAGACCCGCAGCATCCCCCGCCGCTCCTGCACCAGCACCGAGTGCAGGTAGGCGGTGCCGGTGAGCCACGGCAGGAACGAGGCGTTCTCCACCGGGTCCCAGCCCCAGTAGCCGCCCCAGCCCAGCACGTCATAGGCCCACCAGGCCCCGAGGACGATGCCTGCGGTCAGGAAGCCCCAGGCGAAGAGGGTCCAGCGCCGGGTCTCCAGCAGCCAGCCCTCGCCGAGGCGCCCGGTGACGAGGGCCGCGGTGGCGAACGCGAACGGCACGGTGAACCCGACGTAGCCCAGGTAGAGCATCGGGGGGTGGAAGGCCACGAGCACGTGGTTCTGCAGCAGCGGGTTGGGGCCGGGCCCGTCGTAGCCCGGGGGCGCGTCGAAGCGCACGAACGGGTCGGCGGGGCCCACCATGAGGGCCATGAAGAAGGCGGTCACCGCGAACATGGCGATCATCGCCCAGCCGACCAGGGGGTCGTCGAGGCGGCGCCGAAACTTGTGGACCACCACGGCCAGGTAGCCCGCCAGCACCAGCCCCCACAGCAGGATCGACCCCTCGAGCGCCGACCACATGGTGGCCACGTTGAACAGCGGGGGTGTCCGGCTGCTGCCGTGCTCGGCGACGAAGAGCACGTCGAAGTCCCGGGTGATCAGGGCCCGCTGCATGGCGAAGGTGGCCACGACCATGCCGGCGAGCACCACCCAGGCGTAGCGGGCCCCGGCTCGGAGCAGCTCGGGCCGGTGCCGTCGGATGCCCACCACCAGGAGGCCCATGGCCAGCAGCGACGCCGCCAGCGACACCAGGACCGCGACGGCACCGATGAGCGCGTTCACGGCGATGTGGTCAGGACTCGACGCAGGCCGGGGCGTCGGTGGCCTCGACCCGGCCCCGGTCCTCGGCCTCGCCGATGCGGTCCTGGCGGTAGTCGTTGTCGTGCTTGACCAGGATGCGGTCGGTGGTGAAGTACCAGCCGTCGTTCGCGCCGCGGGGCCAGGCGACCTCGGCCGGGGGCTCGCCGCGGATCCAATGGCCCTCCAGCACCACCGGGATGCCGCAGTCGAACAGATCGGGCGGGATGCCCTCGCTCAGGACGTCGACCTTGACGCCGTCGAAGGCGATGGTGAAGGCGGTCAGCTCCTCGCCGTCGACCACCACCGGCTCGATGTCGTCGGCGTACTGGATCGGCGACCCCAGGAGCTGGAAGCGACGCTCGCCCTGCTCCTGGCGCTCGGTCACCGCCACGTCGGCCTCGAGGAACGACTGGCTGTTGGTGACCAGGAACCAGATCAGGCCCACCACCACCCCCGCCACCGCCACCAGCAGGGCCAGGGGCACCCACCGCGACCGGGAGCGGCTGCCGGGCGAGCGGGGCGTGAGGTCCACCGGTGGCGTGGCGTCAGTCATCGGCCGTCATCCACCGGCGGCGGGACCGGGGGACCTGGCGGGCCAGCCGTCGGGCCCGCGCCAGCACGGACCAGCCGTACAGGGCCAGGGTCCCCAGACCGATCGACCAGCCGGCCACGAGATAGCCCACGTGCGTCACCGAGGGTCGCCCCTCGGGTCGAGCGCACCCTCGACCGGGCCGCCGACGGCCTGCTCCACCCCGCTGCGGGCCTCGGCCCGGCGCTCGTCGAGGGCGCTCGCCAGCCCCTGCCGCTCGACTTCGTCCTCGAGCCAGGCCAGCCGGAACCGGTGGACGAGCAGCCACAGGAACGCCGCACCGAGGACCACGGTGCCGAGGAACCACGTGAACAGGGTGAGGTCCTCGAGGTTGCCGTCGGTGAGCGAGGACCGCTGATGCAGGGTGCTGTTCTCCCACCACTCCACCGAGCGGTTCACGATGGGGATGTTGATGGCGCCGATGATGCCGAGCACCGCAGCCCGCCGGGCCCGGACCTCGGGGTCGGCGGGGACCCGCCGGAACGCCAGGTAGCCGACGAACACCAGGAACAGCACCAGGGTGGTGACCAGGCGCACGTCGCCCCACTCCCACCAGGTGTTCCACGTGGGCCGGCCCCAGATGGAGCCCGTGACCAGGGTGAGCCCGCAGAACACCACGCCGATCTCGGCCGAGGCGTGGGCCAGGGTGTCCCACCAGCGGGTCCGCTTCCACAGGTAGCCGGCGCTGGCCACGGCGGTCAGCCCGAATGCCACGTAGGTCAGGATGGCGACCGGCACGTGGATGTACAACAGCCGGACCGCGTCGCGCATGGAGTCGTCCTCGGGGCTGAGGGCGAACGCGAACAGCAACAGCGTGGGGATGCCAGCGGCGATGAACGCCCCGAGCACTCGGGTGCCGCGGCTGCCGGTACCCGCCGGGTCGTTCCCGACGGTCGGAGCGGTGGCGGCGGTGGCGGTCAAGATTCCTCCAGGAGCACGCCGTAGGCGAGCAGGCCGAACACGATGTAGACGATGGCGAAGCTGCCGAGCAGGCCGAGCCAGGCCCAGCCATCGGCGTCCACCCGACCGAAGGCATCGCCGAAGGCGCGGGTGGCGCTGATGAGCACCGGTGCGAGAACCGGCAGCAACAGGATGGGCAGCAGCGTCTCCCGTACCCCGAGTCCCACAGCCAGGACCCCGTAGATCGTACCGGCAGCCGCGATGGCAGCGGTCGCGACCACCGCGGTGCAGAGGAGCAATGCCACGTTGCCCACGCTGACGTCGAAGAGGACGATCACCGCGGCCCCGAGCAGCACCTCGAGGGCCAGCAGCTGGACGAACAGCGCCGCAGCCTTGCCGAGGAAGATCGCCGCAGGCTCGAGCCCCGAGAGCAGCATCCGCTGGTGGGCATCGTCGGCGGTCTCGACCGCGGCGCTGCGCTGGACCGCGAGCACGGCCACCAGCAGCACCGCCACCCAGTACAGCCCGGCGGCGGTGTCGCGCAGGGTGGCGGTGTCGGCGTCGAGGGCGAAGCCGAACAGCACCACCACCAGCAGGGTGAACGGCGCCACCTGGTTGGTGAGGATGCGGCTGCGCCACTCGACCCGGAGGTCCTTTCCCGCGACGACCAGGCTGTCACGCACCATCGGCCACCTCCGCCGGCTCCCGGTCTGCAACCGGCGCGCCGGGAGCGCCGGTGTCGCCGACGACCAGGCCCCCGGCGATGGTGACGGTGCGGCGGCTCAGGCCGGCCACCCGCTCCAGCTCGTGTGACGCCAGCATCACCGTGGCCCCCGCGGCCGCGGCCTCGCCGATCAGCCGGTCCACCAGGTCGCGTCCGTGCTGATCGAGGGCCGCGTGGGGTTCGTCGAGCAGCCAGAGCTCGGGCCGGCGCACCAGCAGGGTGGCCAGCGCGGTGCGGCGCCGCTGGCCGGCCGACAGCCGGCGCACCGGGGCGTCGTGCAGCTTGCTGGTGAGGCCGAGGTGGTCGAGGGCCCGGCGCATGGCCGCGTCGTCGGCCCTCGACGTCCGACCCCAGAACCGCACGTTCTCGGCCACGGTCAGGTCGTCGTAGAGGCCGGTGGCGTGGCCCAGCAGCCCCACCCGGCGGCGCAGGGGCCGGCGGTCGGCGGTCAGGTCGTGGCCCAGCACCGAGCCCCGCCCCGACTCCACCCGCAGCAGGCCGGCGCACAGCCGAAGCAGCGTGGTCTTCCCCGCGCCGTTGGGGCCCTGCAGCAGCACCACCTCGCCTCGCCCCACCTGCAGGCTGATCCCGGCGAGCGCGGGATAGCGGCCGAGGAGGGTCACCACCCCGTCCAGATCGACCGCGGGAACCATGGCGAGAACGGTACCCGGGGGTCACCGTCCGGGCCCCAATCGCGAACGCTGCCTCCAACTAGGAGCCGTGTCGCCGATACTCTCGGTGACCATGTTGCTGTCCCGCGTGCTCGGCGCCGTCGGCCGCTTCTGCATCTCGCTCGGGGTGTTGACGCTGCTGTTCGTCGCCTATCAGCTCTGGGGCACCGGCATCCTCACCGCCCAGGCCCAGGACGGCCTCGAGAACGACTTCGAGACCCTGCTCGACGAGGCGGACGAGCTCGACCCCGCCGAGGCCGGGCTGGTGAGCACGGGCGGCACCGACGGCAGCGACGGGGAGCCAACCGAGGACACCAGCGAGCTCGACGCCGCGACCGCGGCCCAGGCCGCCCGGGAGCTCGAGCTGCTCTCGAACCTGCTGTGGCAGCCCCCCGGCGGGGCCGTGGCCCAGATGAGCATCCCCGACATCGGGGTGGAGTGGACGGTGGTGGAGGGGGTGGGGACCGACGAGCTGCGCAAGGGGCCCGGTCACTATCCGGGCACCCCGTTGCCGGGCACGAGCGGCAACGCCGCCATCGCCGGGCACCGGACCACCTGGGGGGCGCCGTTCAACCGCATCGACGAGCTCGAGCCCGGCGCCCGCATCACCATGCGCACCATCCAGGGCACCTTCGAGTACCGGGTGATCACCCAGGAGAGCGGCAAGGGCCACTTCATCGTCTCCCCCGACCGGGTCGACGTGCTCGACCAGGACTTCACGGACCACCCCAACCGGCTCACCCTCACCGCGTGCCATCCGAAGTTCAGCGCCCGCCAGCGCATCATCGTGGTGGCCCAGCTCATCGGCGAGCCCGCCCCCACCGTTCCCCGTCCCGATCATCTCGACGGCGCCGAGGTGGCGCTGGCCAGCGAGGACGTCGACGGCCAGGCCGCCCCCGAGCCCACTGCCGACACGACGCTGCCCGCCGACCCCGACCTGGACGACGGGGAGGCGGCCGACGAGTCGGAGCCGGGCGGGGCCACCACCCCCGGCGACGACCGGCCCCGACCCCAGGCCCAGCCGGCAGCCCAGGCCACCGACGACAGCTTCGGCGAGGGCCTGAACGGCGACCGCAGCGCCATCCTGCCCGCGGTGACGTGGGGTCTGGCTGCAGCCGCGATCGCCGCCACCAGCTCGTTCATCGGCCGGCGCTGGCGCAAGTGGCCGTCCTACGCCGTGGGCCTGACCCCGTTCGCGATCGTGCTCTTCGTGTGCTTCGTCCACATCGACCAGGCCATCCCCAGCTACTGACGCACCCACGAGCGGTCTGGATACCCTCGACCGGACCATGAGACGACTGTCGTGCGTGCTGTTGGCCGCGCTGGGGCTGGCCGCCGGGGCGTGCACCACCGGCGGCGGCAGCGGTGGGGAGGGCTCGGATGCGCCGGCCATCGTCGCCCGCCCGCCCACGCCGGAGTCCGCCGAGGGTCCGGCGCCCACGCCGGTCATGGAGGGACGGGCCGAGGACAAGTACGTCCTCGAGGTCGAGATGTGCTTCAACCGCTACGAGCTCTACGTCGAGCAGCTCGACCAGTACCAGGAGCTGATCACCGTGGTCGACTGCCGCCGCCCCCACGATGGCGAGGTGTACGCCTCCCACTTCCATCCCGCCGAGGCCGGTGCGCCCTATCCGGGCACGGCCGAGATCGAGCGGTGGAGCAACACCCAGTGCTACGGGTCGTTCGAGGACTTCGTGGGCACCCCCTACGAGCTGAGCGCGCTCGAGATCGGCTCGATCCGCCCCGTCGCCGAGTTCTGGGAGGATCCGGCCCGGGTCCACCGCGAGGTCATCTGCTACGTGTTCGCGCCCGATGCCCAGCTCTCGGGTCCGATGGGCGCCAGTGAGTTCTGATCGGCCGCCGGGATCGGCGATGATGGACGCCGTGGCCGATCCCGTGCTCGATCGACGGATCCGCATCGCCAAGGCCGTGAAGGCTGCCAAGCGGGTCGGGTACTCGCTGTTCCTCGCGGCGATCGTGCTGTTCTTCGTCGGCATCGCCACCGAGTTCTCCGGCGGGCTGGCCGCCGCCATCTGGGCCTGCCTGGTGGCGGGGTCCATCGTGCTGGCGCCGGCGATCGTGGTCGGGTACGCGGTGCGCTCCGCGCACCGGGAGGATCACGAGGCGGGCCGGCTGTGAGCTCGCGGCTCCCCGGTCCCGAGCGCCGCCAGCTGGTCCTGGACGCGGCGTTGCAGACCTTCGGTGTCGGTGGCTACACGACCGCGTCGATGGCCGAGATCGCCCGGGCCGCCGGGGTCACCAAGCCCGTCGTGTACCAGCACTTCGCATCGAAGCGGGCGCTGTTCCTGGAAGTGCTGCACGACTGCGGGCGGCAGATGACCGAACAGATCGAGAAGGCCACCATCGACGCCGGCGGTCCCCGCGAGCAGGTGGCCCAGGGCTTCGCCGCCTTCGTGCGCTTCTTCGACGACAACCCGGCCATGTTCCGGACCATGTTCAGCGACGCCAACCGCTCCGATCCCGAGTTCGCCGCCGAGCTGCACCGCATCGAGCTCGGCGTGGCCGAGCGCATCGCCGCGCTGATCGACATCGATGGCCTACCCGATGCCGAGCGGCGGATGATGGCCCACGGCATCGTCGGCCTCGCCGAGGCCGCCTGTCGGCACTGGATGAGCGGCACCAGCGGCCTCAGCGCCGAGCGCACCGCCGAGGTGCTCAGCGAGCTGACCTGGGCGGGCCTCCGTGGGAGCCGCCGACACAGCTGACGGCCGGTTGGATGGCACTCCCCCGTCCACCTCGGGAGAAGTGTCAGGGCGTGATGTCGATGGGCTGGTCCGGGAGGTTGCCGGCCACGACGTCGGGCAGGAACTCCCGCAACCGGGTCGGCAGGGTCACCACGTCGCTGGCGAGCAGGTCGTCGAGCTCCCACCACCGGGCGTCGTCGAACGCGGCGACCTCCAGGGCCTCGAGGCCCTGCGGGTTCCAGATACCCGCCCGCCGGGCGTAGGCGACGTGGATCCGCTCGTCGGACTTGAAGTGGTACATCGCGAAGTCGAACTCGACGTACTGGGTCCAGATGCACGGGCCCACCTCGACGTCGGTGAAGCCGCACTCCTCGTACAGCTCCCGCCGGGCAGTGTCGTGGCTCTGCTCGCCCCGGTCCATGCCCCCGCCCGGGATCTCCCACCAGGTGCCGTTCTGGGGGCGGAGGGGATCGGATCCGGCCAGCAGGAAGACCCGGCGCCGGTCGTCCAGCAACACGGCGCGCGCTGCGGGGCGCCGGATGGCGAACACCGTCAGTTCCGGGGCAGGTCGCGGAAGGGGGTGTCCTTGGCCGGACCCGGCTCCTTCGGCAGGCCCAGCACCCGCTCGCCGATGATGTTGCGCTGCACCTCGTCGGTGCCCCCGTAGATCGACGGAGCCGGGGAGAACAGGGTGATCTCCTGGATCCAGCCGCTGGCTCCCGGGCTGTGCCCGAGCATGCCCTCGGCCCCGATGATCAGATTCCCGACCTCCCGGAACCGGCGGTACAGCTCCGAGACCAGGAGCTTCCCGATGTTGCCCTCGCCGCCGGTGCGGGCCTGGCCGGACCTGGCCCGGACCATGTTGAGCCGGTTGACGGTCACCAGCTGGTACAGCTGCACCAGCTGGTCTCGCACCACCGGATCGTCGCTCCGCCCGAGCTTCCGGGCCAGCTCGACCAGGCGGTCGAACAGCGCCGGCCCCACGGGCGGCACCCCGGACTCGCCGCCCTTGCGGACGGTGAAATCACCGGCGCGGCGGTCGAGGTTCCCGAGGACGCTCCCGGCGCCGGCGGCGGCCACCGGCACCGTGCCGCTCCCCAGGTGGGACCGCTCGAAGGCGAGCGTGGTGTTCGCCACCCGCCAGCCGTTCGACAGCCCGCCGATGACGGCGTCGTCGCCCACCCGGGCGTCGGACAGGAAGACCTCGTTGAACAGGGCCCGACCGGTCATCTCCGTGAGCGGCCGGACCTCGACCCCCGGCTGGTGCATGTCGATCGCGAAGTAGCTGATGCCCTGGTGCTTGGGCAGGTCGGGATCGGTCCGGGCGATCAGCATCCCCAGGTCGGCCACCTGGCCGCCCGAGGTCCACACCTTCTGCCCGTTGACGATCCACTCGTCGCCGTCGCGCTGGGCCCGGCACTGCAGCCCGGCCAGGTCGGAGCCGGCGCCGGGCTCGGAGAACAGCTGGCACCAGGCCTCGCGGCCGTCGAGGATCGGGGGCACGTACCGTTCGACCTGCTCCGGGGTGCCGTGCGCGGCGACGGTGGGCGCGGCCAGCATCATGCCCAGACCGGTGGGCGGCCCGAGGGCGTCGCGCTCGGCCAGGGCCCGCAGCACCGCCTGGGCCAGGTCGCGGCTCCAGCCCCGGCCCCCGGCCTCGACGGGGAGCATCGGGTGCGCGTAGCGCTGCTCGGCGAGCATCCGCCACCACTCGCCCACGGTGAGGTCCGGGTCCCAGCTGGCGTCGATCCACTGGCCGGCTTCGGCCTGGACCTCGGCGGCGGTGACGGTGGCGGTCATCGCAGGGCCTCCACTCGGGCGGGGATGTGCTTGTGGTGCGGGGTGCCCGCGAACCAGTCGCGGTCCTCGATGCTGGTGAGCTCGTTCGGGGCCACGCCGTGGATCCGGTGCTCGCCCAGCTCGTCGGGGTAATCGAGCCCGAACCCGTTGGGCAGCGAGACGTGGCCTGCCCGCATGGTCTCCGATACCTCGGCCACGGTCTCGGCCTGACCCGCGCGGGTGACGATCCGCACCCGCCCGCCGTCGACCACACCCAGCGACGTGGCGTCGGTGACGCTGATGCGCAGCGCCCCGTCGGGATCCCTCTTCCGCCACCCCGGGTCACGGATCACGGTGTTGGCGGTGGACGACCGCCGCTCGCCGGCCGACAGCACCAGCGGGAACTCGGGGTCCGGGCCCTCGACCACGTCGTCGGCCAGGCCGGCGAGCTCGGGCACCAGCTCCTCGACCACCAGGTGCGCCCGCTGGTCGGGGTGCACCATCCGGTTCCAGGTCTCCTCGTAGGGGTCGACCGTGAAGATGATCCCCTGGGGGTTCTCCAGGATGGCGTCGAAGAGCGCTTCGCCCTGCTCGAGGGCATCGCCGTCGAAGCCGGCGCGGCGGAGCGAGGCCCCGTTGGCCGCGGCGCAGCGGTGCGCCAGCCCCCAGAGGGCGGCCGCGGGGGCGAGGTGGTGGGGCAGGCTGCGCCCGAGGGTCTCGTAGAGGATCACCGCGATCAGGGGGTTCAGGTGGGGCTTCTCGGCGAGCTCGGCGAAGAACGCGGCCGCGAACGCCGATCGACCCTGGTGCGCGGCGGCCCGGAGCCCGGCCAGGTCGTCGTCGGTGTACCCGCCGAGGGCCTTCACCAGGCGGCTGTGGATCTCCGGCTCGGGCAGGGTGCCGGCCAGCGGCTCCAGGATCGGGTGGCGGAGCTGGAAGTCGTTCTCGGGGAACTCGAGCGTGAAGAAGGTGCACTCGACCTTCTCGTACTGCGACGCCGCCGGCAGGACGTAGTCTGCACGCCGGGCGGTCTCGGTCATGGCCACGTCGATCACGACCACCAGCTCCAAGGCGTCGAGGGCCTCCCGCCAGCGGCCGCTGTCGGCGAGGGAGTGCGCCGGGTTGGCGGACTCGACCAGCATCGCCCGGAACCGCTCGGGGTGGTCGGTGAGGATCTCGTCGGGCACGTGGTTGCAGGCCACCAGCCCCGACAGCACCCGGTGACCGTGCACCGGGCTGGCGATGGGCTTGCCGGCGCCGCCGCCGCTGAGGCTGGCCAGCGACGAGTGCAGGTTCATGCCCCCCTGCCTGGCGAAGTTGCCGGTGAGCAGGTACAGCAGCTTCTCCAGCCAGGAGTTGAGCGTGGAGTGAGGCGCCATCTGCACGCCCAGATCCTCCAGCACCGCCACGCTGCTCGCAGTGCCGATGCGCCTGGTGGCCTGGCGGACCAGGTCCTCGGGCACGTCGGCGCGCCGGCAGTAGGCGCCGATGTGGATGGCACCGAACAGCTCCCGGATCCGGTCGGCACCGACGCTGTGCGCGTCCAGCCAGTCCTCGGCGAGCATCCCCTCGTCGATCAGGATGGCGACCATGGCGGCGAGCAGCCAGGCGTCGCCGCCGGGACGGACCTGGAGGAAGAAGTCGGCCAGATCGGCGGTCTCGGTGCGCCGGGGATCGATGACGATCATGGCCCGGTCGGGGTCGTTGGCGATCTCCTTGAGCGTGACCCGAGCCCGGGGGAAGCCGTGGCTGTGCCAGACGTTCTTGCCCACGAACACGGCCACCTCGGCGTGATGGAAGTCCGGTGCGGTGTGGCACCGGGGGGACCCGAAGAGCTGACCGTCCACCCAGAACTCGCCGGTCTTCTCCTGCGCCAGGGCGTTCGAGCTGTACTGGCTGCCGAGCATCGCCCGGGTGGCCGCGCTGTAGCCGCCACCCAGGTGGTTCCCCTGCCCGCCGCCGCCGTAGTAGAAGATCGAGGCCCCGCCGTGCTCGTCGCGGATGGCACCGAAGCGCTCGGCGACCTCGGCGATGGCGGTGTCCCAGTCGATCTCCTCGAAGGTGCCGTCGGGTCGCCGGCGCAGCGGGGACGAGATCCGGTCCCGGCCGTTCTGGTAGTGGTTGACCCGCAGCCCCTTCTCGCAGGTGTAACCCCGGCTCGCGGGATGGCTCTTGTCGCCCCGGACCCGCACGATCTCGCGGCCGTCGAGCCTCACCTCGATGCCGCAGTTGATGCTGCACAGCACGCAGGCGGTGGTGTGCCAGTCGGACCCGTTGGTGTCGGCCATCCGGCCACGATAGTACGGCGCCATACAATTTTCCGGCCCGAGGCGGACAGGTCGGCCGTCGCGGCCTCGCCGCAGGCCGACACATGAGGCGATGCCATGGATGGCAGCGCCGACAGGAATCTCGTAGGGATGTCGAGTGGTTTGTCGGGGCCGGCGTGGGGACGCGTCGCGGCAGCCGGGCGGGATGCGCCGGCTCGGCGTTTCCCGGGTTGGGTGGTGGTGGACTTGGCGGTTCCCGCCGAGGATGGACTCTCCTACGCGCCAACGCGCCCGACCAGCGGGCCTGGCTGGAGCTGATCGGCGCCTGACGCTACGACAGGCGCATGATGATCAACCCGTTCAGGCCGTCGCTGGCGATGATGCTGCCGCTGTCGAAGAACGGGAACACCCCCCACGGCCCCACGAAGATGTTGATGTTGCGGTTCATGTGGTTGGTGGGGATCCGCGGCTCGGTGTCCATGTGGGCGATCTCCGC
>JBFKRY010000089.1:0-15228 GCA_041636995.1 Acidimicrobiales bacterium
AGGAGCCGTCGCGCGACGGCGTACGATCGCCGCCGGCGGCGAACCCCAGCGAGGACGTCCAGGCACTGCGCCTCGTGACGGCTGTCTCCGATCTCGGTGAAGTAGACCCTCGCCTTCGCGGCCTCTCGTTCCGCCTGATCGTCCGAGCCGAGGACGAGATGCATGATGCTTGCACCGTTCACTCGCACCATCGCCTCTCCGCGGCGGTCGCCGATCACCCTGAATACTGCGGCGGCCTCCAGCATCGACTCCATCGTGCCAGCGATGTCGCTCTGCATGTACTTGAGGAGCGCCAGGTTGCTGAGGGCCACGGCCTCGCCGTAGCGCGCGCCGATCTCCCTGGCCAGACCGATCGCCTCCTCGTACTCGCGCTCCGCCAGGCGACTGTGGCCGAGTTGTGTCTCGAGGGACGCCTTCGCTGCGAGGATCTCGACGCGCAAGCGCCGGTCCCGGAGCTCCGCAGCGATCTGGAGTGCCGCTTCCAGTTGCTGACGGGCACCGCCGAAGTCCTGTAGATCGAGCATTGCGTGGCCCAACGAGAGGTGCGCCTGCGCCAGGGTCTCCGACGAGGCCGCCGTCAGGTCGATGTTCGCGAGGTGTTGATGTGCGAGTTGGGGCCTTCCGCTGAGAACGAGGATCTTGGCCAGGTTGGCGACAGGGTCGACCCAGCTGGATCCACTGGCGATCGCGAATCCGATCGCGAACGTCGACGTCCGGATTGCCTCGTACATCTGACCGGAGTTCGCATGCAACATCGACCGACGCTGGAGGAGCCGGAGCCTGAGTTTCGGGCCGAGCTCGAGCGCATCGATACGGTCCAGGACCTCCGCCTGCTCATCCCGGCGTCCCAAGATGTCGAGCGCGGATTCGAGCCGAAAGAGCAGACCGGGTGTCGGGCGTACCTCCGCCTCCTCGTAAGCACGAAGGGCCGCTCGAAGCCGTTCTATAGCGGTCTCGAAGGCATGCAGCCGCATGGCTCGGACGCCGGCCGCGCCCTCGTACTGCGCAGCGTCAGTCAGCATCCCCGCCTGACGGCAATGTCGGGCGAGGACTCCGGGGTCTGCGGAGCGGTTCTCCTTGAGAATCGCCAGGGCTCGCTGGTGCAGCTGTCGCAGTTGGGTGCTGGGCGTCGCGGTCCGGGCAACAGATGCCAGCTGAGCGAAGCGGAGAACGTAGCTTTGTTCGGTCTCGGCAACGAACTGTGCGTCGAGCGCACTTCTGACCGCATCGATGACGTCGCCGCGATCCAATTCAGTGAGCGCAGCGAGCTGCTCCAGCGTCGCCGGACCATCCCAGACTGCCAAGGCTCGAACCACTGCCTCGACCTCTGGTGTGGACTGCTGGATGTGGCGTAGGAGGACCTCTACTACTCCCTCTACCCCGACCAATCCTTCGTTCAACCAGGCCAGCCAACGGTCATCGATGGTTTCGACACCCTGCTCTCGAGCTTCCTGTTCGAGCGCTCGTAGCGTCTCGATCAGGAAGAGCGGAGTGCCGCCTGTCGTCGTCTCCAGCGCGCGAACGACGGCAGGCGAGACCTGCAGGGAGCATCGGGCTTCGATGAGGGCCCTGACGGCCTCGGGCCCCAATCCCTGCAAAGACACACGGGTCGCCCGATACTGACCCTCGAGATCGGTGATCACCCTCCATACCGCAGGTCGGGGCCGGGCTTCTTGTTGCCGATAGCAGAGAATCGTCGTGACCTGGGCTGCGGCGAGAGCCGGGGCGGCAAACCGCAACAGCTCGAGAGTCCCGGGGTCAGCCCACTGGAAATCATCGAAGACGAGCACCAATGGGGCTGCGTCGCCGAGGGCGATGAGACACTGCGTCAGCGCCTCGTGGAGCTGGTGGCGCTCGTCTGGTGAGCCGAGCCCCTCGTTGGACACTTCGTCCTCGAAATCGGTGATTGTCGGCAGGATCCGGTTCGCGATCTCGATGAGCTCTGGTTCGAGCCGATTCAGCAGGTGAGCTCGTCGCACGCCGCGGACGTCGTTGCTGAGAGCACGGATCAGACCCCCATAGGGCTCGTGAACTGCATGTTCGCCGTGATGCGCCCAGACCACGCTCGAACCGCGCCACCTCGCCGCGTCGGCCACATCGGCGATCAGACGAGTCTTCCCGATGCCCGGGCCGCCCTCGACCAGGCAGAAGGAGGAGGTCTCCCCCGTCGAGGGGTCGAGGCAACCCAAGACCGTCGTTCTCTCCGCGGTACGGCCCACGAGGACGTCGACGGTCTGGGACGAGCTGACCTTTGTCGGTTCGACAGCGCGCCGAGCAGCCAGGATCTCGAGTCGCAGGCTCGTGAGCTCCTCGCTGGGTTCGATCCCGAGCTCTGCGATCAGGACGTCGCAGAACTGCGCGAAGTGGGCGAGGGCCTCGTCGGGTCGGTTCGTCAACCAGTAGAGACGCATGAGCTCAGCGTGAGCACTCTCGGCGAGGGGCGTCTCACTGACCAGGCGCCTGGCGTTGACCAGTGCGGCATCGTAGAGCCCGCGACGCTTCTGTTGGCTCGCTAGCTGCCGGAGCGCGACAAGGAAGCGCTCCCGCAGTTGCTGACGTGGGGCTTCCAGCCACTCGTCGTAGTGATCGGCCAGCAAGTCACCCCGATACAGCTCCACCGCACGCATGAGAGGATCGATTGCGCTGCGGGGAAGCGTGGACCGACTCAGCTCATCCGCAGTTAGCAGCTGTTGCTCGAACTCCTCGACATCGATCCAGAGGTCTGCGTTCGGGTCCAAACCGATGCTTTCCCGATCGGGTTGAATCAGCGTGGGGGCGGCGGGGGCGACTGCTTGTTGCAGGACCCAGAGCGTGTGACTCAGTCGGCGACGTGCTCTGGAATCCGATCCATCGGGCCAGAACAAGCCGGCCAAGAAGACACGCCTGGTCCGGCCGGGTCGGTGGAGGGCCAGATAGCTCAGCAGTCTGACGGGCGCAGGCGCGCGAAGCGAAGCGATCAGCTCACCATCGACCGACGCCTCGAACCCGCCGAACAGCCGGAGCTGGATGCTCAAATCGGAACCCCTCTTCTCCCGCGCCAGGCCTCGACTCGAACGCACGAGACCTCCGACCCCAGGGAGGAGGGAGCATCGACGCTCGCTCGATTTCGGCTCAACCTACCGACCCGACGCCAGTGGCCACGAGATCATGGAACCTCCGTGGCCGTGAGATTGCCCGGTCGAGCCGGGGGATCTGCCCGAATTTCTCGGGCTCACGACCGAAGTCTCGGCAGGAAACATGCAGTTCAGAGCGGTGGCCTGGATTTGAGCCGACCGTCGGGGACCCACGGAATGCCAACGACAATGAGTTTGCAGATAGTTCCCGACCACTCTGCCGCCAGATGACGTCGAGAGCGGCTTCTTCAACGCATCGACTGGGACGCATCGTGGCCACCGGTCATGAGTCCACCTCGCGCCGAGCGGGCGATGTCGTGGCTGAGACCGAGCTCTGCACGTCATCGGTCGGCTCGTCCGATCCTGTGCAACTTCTCATGATCACCCGAGCGAGCTCTGGCATCGATGCGATCGACACCCTCTCCGGGCGCACTTGCGTAGTGCTGTCGTGGGGCGTCGACAGCGATGTCGAAGCCTGGCTCGAGTTGTGGGTGGACGGTAGGCGCTATCTCGCCTACGAGACCGACATCGAGCTGACGTCCATCTGAGCTCGGATCGGCGCGGGGCGCAACCACGGGAAGGCCTTCGACTCGCCGGCCCGTCTCCCGCACCGGTTCGAGCGAGGTGGCGGCGTCGGCTCGACACGTCGTCGACTCCACCCCACCCCGGTCTGGCGGAACGACGACAGTCGTAACGCCAGGCGCCCCGCCCGACCGAGTCTCTTGTCCCAGGCGACAGTCGGGCGGGGCCTTTCGGGGTTTTCGAGCCGACGGCACGGTACGCGACCGGCCAGGTCTTTGTCGAACCCGCATCTCGTTCGCGCCAGAGGCACATCTGCGCTGCAAGGAAGGTATGGGCGCGGGGTGAGCCGACTGTGCGGTGGCTTGTCCAACCCCGCATGAGAGCGCCAGGAGACAGCCCTCCAGAACGCTGCGTCCGACAGCTACCGACCTGG
This sequence comes from Acidimicrobiales bacterium, assembly GCA_041636995.1. Classification (GTDB taxonomy): domain Bacteria; phylum Actinomycetota; class Acidimicrobiia; order Acidimicrobiales; family UBA8592; genus JBFINV01. The sequence goes on from JBFKRY010000089.1 coordinate 4,069, forward strand.
AGGTTCAGACCCTGTGCGTGTAAAACTCGCCCTCACTGCCGTTGCGATCGCCGTCCTGAGTACCGCTCAGCCGATCCTCGGCGCGATCTCCTGGGTGCACTGAAGCCCGCGGGTCCTCGGGGCCCTTAGCGGTCGACGCGAACGTCGGTTCGTCCGCCAGCTCGCAGAGACCACGCTCGTGCCTCACCTCGCAGTTCCACCCGCAGGTGAGGCACGAACGCGTCCGGGTCAGCGAACCAGGTCGAGCACCTCCGCCGACTGGCCGTTGAGGACCAGGATCGACGCCCCACCGGGTCCGGTGGCGTCGCTGACGGGGAGGTTGTGCGAGGTGGCGTCGAGGCCGCGTAGGTCGCGGAGCAGCCCGAACGCATCCATCATCCCCATCGACTCGTCGACCCGCAGACCGTCGGCGAGCCCGTCGAGCACGCGGAGCATGGTGACCGGATTCCTGGTGCCCGACACCCGGTCGAACACCGCCAGCAGGAACTCCCGTTGGCGCTCGGTGCGGCCGAAGTCCGAGTTGCCGGCGGTACGACCGAGGCCGGCGCGGCGTAGCTGCCTGCAGGTCATTCCCGTGGCTGCGCCCGCGTCGAACTCCGTGTAGGTCCGGCTGCGCACGTAGGCGAGGGCCTGCTCGGCGTCGAGGGCCACCGGTCCGGTGGTGCGGACGTCGAGCCCGCTCTTGGGGTCGCACGCAGGAGCGTCGAAGTCGATGGTGATCGAGCCGACGGCCTCGATCACGCTCAGGAAGCCGGCGAGGTCGACCTCGAGATAGTGGTGCACGGGGATGCCGGGGGTGCCGGCGACGGTACGGATAAGCGCCGGGACCCCGCCGATGCTGCGGGCGGCGTTGAGCTTGTTCTCGGCGCCGCCGTCGATGGGGACCCACAGGTCGCGGGGGAGCGAGACCATGTGGTTGCCGCCGTCGCCGATGTGGAGGACCACCATCGTGTCGCTGCGCTCGCCCGCGACCCGGAGGCCGATCGAGTCCGCGGTGTCGAGGTCGGCAGAGACGCCTTCGCGGCTGTCGGTCCCCACGATCAGGTAGTTCGTGAAGCCGTCCGACGCCGGCGACAGGGCGCCAGCGGTGTCCACGGTGTCGACCTGGTTCCAGAGGATCCACGCGTAGAGGACGAATCCGCCCGCGGCGACCAGCAGGATCAGGACGAACGCCAGGAGCACCCGGGGCCAGCGGCGCCGCCGCGGCCGCCGCGGCTCGGGGAGGGGCAGCTCGGGCTCGTCGATCTCGGGCGGAACCGGAGCGACGGCGGGGGCCTGGGCACCGACCGAGCCCGGTGGGGCCGACACGTGGAACCGGCGCTGATCACGAGGTGGCTCGGTGGTGGTGGGGCTCGGGGCGGTGGCGTCCAGCGGTGGAGTCGGGGACTGGGCCCGGTGCTGGGTGATCTCGACGCGGGGCGGCGGGTCCTCGGGGCGAGGCAGCCAGGCCTCGTCGAGGGGAGCCTCGTCGAGGTCGGGCAGCGCCGCGAGGCGGTCCCACATCGAGTCGCTCACCGGGGGGTCGTCGGCGTCGTGCACCCGCACATTGCAGCACGAACACAGCCCGCCCGGGTGGCGGGTCGGCGCCGTCTGGCTCGGCCCCGGGCGTCCCAGATAGGCTCAGCAGCCTCAACAGCCCCAGCCGTTGACAGCAGCCCCGATGCCAGACCGCCGTCCCATCCGACTCATCGCCGCGCTCGCTTGCGTGCTGGTGCTGGGCACGGTCGCGCCCGGCAGTGCCGACCCCGAGAACGAGGAGATCAAGCAGGCGAAGGAAGACCGCGACGAGGCTCGCCGGGCCCAGCTCGAGGCTCGGATCGAGCTCGAGCTGATCAAGGCCGAGGACATCGAGGTGGTGGCCGCGCTCGAGGCCGCCACCGAGCTGGTCGAGCTGCAACAGGCCAAGGTCGACGCGGCCCGGCAGCGCCTGACCGCCGCCCGCGATGCCCACGAGCAGGCGATCATCGAGCTGGCCTGGGCCCAGGACGACATCGACGTGCTCCGCGATCGAGCGGTCGTTTACGCGGTGGAGTCCTACGTGGGCCTCAGCGACCGCCGGGCCGCGGCTTGGCTCAACGCCGACGACGCCACCGTCGCCGCGCACAAGGTGGCGCTGCTCGATGCGCTGGGGACCGACACCTTCGACATCCTGGATCAGCTTCGCGCCATCGAGGAGCGGCGACGGGACCTGCTCACCCAGTCCGAGGAGGCCCAGGTCGAGGCCGATGCCATCGAGGCCGATCTCGCCGAGGCCCTGGTCGTCCTGGAGGAGCGGCAGGCGGTGCAGCTCGAGCTCAAGGCCGAGGTGGACGCCCGGCGAGCCGAGTGGGAGACGGCGCTCGCCGACGCCGAGCGCGAGGAAGAGGAGCTCACCGCGTGGATCAAGGCCGAGCAGGCACGGATCGAGGAGGAGCTGCGCCGTGCCCGCGAGGCCGAGCGGGCAGTGCCCCAGGCCCGCAACGGGATCATCTCGGACCAGGGCTGGACCTGGCCCACCTCGGGCGGGGTGGCGTCGGGGTTCGGTCAGCGCCTGCACCCGATCCTGGGGTACTACCGGATGCACACCGGCCTCGACATCGGCGGCGCGCACGGCCAGGCCATCTGGGCGGCACGTGAGGGCATCGTGTCCCGGGTCGGCTGGAACGGCGGCTACGGCAACACCGTGGTGATCGGCCACGGCGACGGCGTGACCACGCTCTATGCCCACATGTCCGGGTTCGCGGTCGGCACCGGCGAGTACGTCGGGGCCGGCCAGCTGATCGGCTATGTGGGCTCGACCGGCCTGTCGACGGGCCCCCACCTGCACTTCGAGGTGCGCATCAACGGCTCTCCGGTCGATCCCCGCCCCTACCTGCCCTAGGTCAGCGGCCCCCGAGGCCGCCCGGGCTCAGGCGGTGACGATGCCGATCACCACCAGCACCACGATCGCGAGCAACAGCAGCACCGCCAGCAACAGCACCCGGGGCAGACTGCGGGCCTCGTAGCGCACGGGCAGCGTCGCGTCGGTGATGGGCTGAGCGGGAACGTCGGCCCGGGCGTGCTCGGGCCGGGCCACCACCCCGGGGGGATCGATCCCGGTGGTGCCGCTGGAGCGCACCTTCTCGGTCCAGGCCCGGCCGTCCCACCACCGCTGCTCGTGGCGCCCGAAGGGATCAGCCTGCCACGATGGCGCCGCGCCGCCGTCGTTGCTGGTCTCGTCGCTGCCCATCACCAGGACTCCCGATGCCCCACCCGACCGCCAAGCTAGCGGCAGGCTCAGCAGGGTTGCATGGCCGCGGCCAGACGATCCACCACGTCGCGGATGGCGGGGGCGTGGGGTGCGTCCATGGTGTCGAGGGTGAACGCCGCCGTCGGGGGGTCGGCCTCGCCGTCGAACGCGATGAGTAGCTGGGAGGACGCCGGGCCGCTGCTCTCGAGGAGCACCTGGATCAGCCCGGCCTCGGGATCGACGTAGCTGACGTCGCCGATCTCGTGGGCCGCATCGAGGAGCTGGACGAACGGATCGCCGGGACCGGCACGCAAGGTGACCACCTCCGGGCGTCGGGCGACCTCCGCGGGGCGGTGGCTCGCGGCTGTGTCGGGCGGGGCGGGGAGCGGGCGTCGTCCCCGGTCGGTGGCGTCCCGAAGGACGTCGAGGGCCACGTTGAGGGCCGCGGTCTGCTGGTTGGCCGCCCTCGAGGCCACCACATCGGGGTGCACGGCACGGATGCGGCGCCGGTGCGCCAGGCGGATCTCGTCCCAGCTCATGTCGGCGCTGACCCCGAGCAGCTCCATCGCCGCGGTCACGTCACCAGTACGGTACCGGCCTCGCTCCATTCGCCCGAGCGTAGGCCAAACCGCAGCGGGGCCAGGCCCGAGCGCCACACCGTGACGGCTGGGGCATGGGAGACTGCAGGGGTGAGGTTCAGGCTGGCCGAGGTGGCCCGGATCGTCGAGGGCACGCTCATCGGCGACGACATCGAGGTGTCGGGCGCCTCGATCGACTCCCGATCGATCGAGGCCGGCCAGCTGTTCGTGCCCATCGTCGCCGACCGCGACGGCCACGACTTCATCGCCGACGCCACGGACCGGGGCGCGGCCGCGCACCTCACCAGCGGGCCCACGGATAACCAGCCGGCGGTGCGGGTCGACGACACCGGAGTTGCGCTCCGGTCGCTGGGCGTGGCCGCTCGGGAACGGTTGACAGGCGAGGTCATCGGGGTCACCGGCTCGGTCGGCAAGACCACCACGAAGGACCTCCTGGCTGCGGCTCTCGGTGCGTCACGGATGACCCACGCCAGCCACCGATCGTTCAACAACGAGCTGGGCGTTCCCCTCACCCTCGTGAACGCGCCCGCCGCGGCCGCCGCAGTGGTGGTGGAGATGGGGGCTCGGGGACGGGGCCACATCGCCGAGCTCTGCGCAGTGGCCCGGCCCACGATCGGGGTGGTGCTCGCGGTCGGGCTGGCCCACACCGAGCTCTTCGGCGACCTCGAAGCGGTGGCGATGTCCAAGGGGGAGCTGGTCGAGGCCCTGGCGCCGTCGGGCACCGCGGTCCTCAACGCCGACGACCAGATCGTGCTGGCGACCCGGAGCCGCACCCGGGCCAACGTGCTCACCTTCGGCGCCGCCGGTGACGTCCGGGCCGAGGGCATCCGGGTCGACGAGGATCTGCGGCCCCGGTTCGTGCTCAGATCACCCTGGGGCCCTGCCGACGTGTCGTTGCCCTCGGCGGGCACCCACACGGTGGCCAACGCCCTGGCCGCTGCGGCCGCGGCGCTCGCTGCCGGCGCGTCTCCCGAGTCGATCGCGGAAGGGCTGGCCAGCGCCACCATCTCCCCCTGGCGGATGGAGGTGCACGAAGCCGAGTACGGGGCGCTGATCATCAACGACGCCTACAACGCCAACCCGCTGTCGATGCACGCGGCGATCGACGCCCTGCTCGCTGCGCCCCGGCGCCGTCGTATCGCGGTGCTCGGGGTGATGGCCGAGCTCGGGACCCACCACGGGCCCGAGCACCTGGCGGTGGGGCGCCGCCTCGCCGAGGAGGGCATCGAGGTCATCGCAGTCGACGTCCCCGAGTACGGCGGCACCTGCGTGAGCCGCCCCGAGGACGCCGTGGCCCTGCTCGAGGGGATCGACGCCGACACCGCGGTCCTGCTGAAGGGCAGCCGGGTGGCCGGCCTCGAGCGCCTGGCCGAGCTGCTGCGTTAGCCGCCGTCGTCGGTGGGGAGCTCGTCGGGCATCAGCGGCGAGTTCGTGCGCTGGTAGTCGTGGAGCCGGGCGGCGTCGCACACCGGGCACAGATGCACCAGCCGGGCGCTCTGCATCGACAGCTGGGTGCCCCGGGACTTCTCCACCACCGCCTCGAAGGCCGGTCGCAGATCGGTGCCCCCGCAGCGGTCGCAGCTGGGCCGCGGGTCTCGCGCCCATTCGAGACCGCAGCTGCCGCAGTTGATGACGATGGTCTCGCCGACGGGCCGGCCGTCCAGGTTCTCGTCCTCGCCGCACCGGGGGCAGCTGACCAGCCTGGTCGACATGGCCTCGACCGTACCCGCCGGTATCGTCGACCGCACCGACCACCGCAGCCTGTGCCGAAGAGCCACTACGACACCATCGGCGCGAATCCCGACGCCAGCGCCGCCCAGCTCCGCCGGGCGTACTTGCAGCGCGCTCGCCGGCTCCACCCCGACCAGTTCGCGGGCCGGCCTGCCCGCGAACGAGCCAGCGCCGAGCGCCGCATGCAGGAGCTCAACGCCGCGTGGTCCGTCCTGTCGGACCCCGAGTCCCGCCGGGCCTACGATGCCGAGCTCGCACGCCGGGCGCCGTCCAGGGCCACCGGGCCGATCGTGTCCGGTCGCGGTGAGCGCTGGCAGCCCTTCGAGCCCGACCGGCGCCACACCCCCACTCCCGAGCCCGGCCCCGTGGTGGCCGACGAGCGGGCCATGGAGATCCGGGGGGCGGCCCGGTTGCTGCGCCCGTTGCCGCTGCTCACCATCTTCGCAGTGGTGGCGGGGTTGATCCTCGCCGCCTCCCTCCTGACCGGCGACGGCGACGGCACCAGCTCCCGCCGGGCCCCGACGGCCGAACCCACCGGGATCCCCATCGGCTGCATCTCGCTGGTCCCCATCGTCGAGGAAGTTCCCTGCGGGAGCCACGATGCGGTGGTCTGGTCGGTGGTCGAGGCGGGCGAGCCCTGCGAGTCGGGACTGGAGGCGGTCTACCGCCAGGGGGTCGGCGGGCTCTTCTGCGTGACCCGGACCCGCTAGCGCCGCCGCGGTCGCGACGCTCGGCGGTCGGGCGCCGATAGGGTCGCGGGCTGCGAACCCTCCCGAGGAGTCGACGGATGATGCACAGGATTCGCGCCCTTCTCCTTCCGCTCGTCCTGGCACTGGTCCTGGTGCCCGGAACGGTGGCGCGCGCCCAGGTGGATGCCTCGCGTGACATCGACGGCGACGGTTTCGACGACCTCCTGGTGGGCGTCCCCAACGAGGGCGTCTCCGGCGAGGCCCGAGCTGGAGTCGTGAACGTGATCTTCAGCAACGGCAACCGGCTCTCGGCGGCGGGCGACCGCACCCTGAGCCAGGCCGGCGCCATGCCCGGCAAGGTCGAGGCCGGCGATCTCTTCGGCGCTGCGGTCGAGCTGGTCGACATCGACGACGACGGCTACGCCGACGCGGTGATCGCGTCCACCGGCGAGCAGCTGGGGCTGGCCGTCAATGCCGGCAGCTTCCACGTGATCAACGGCTCGCGCGACGGGCTCGTCGTCTCGAGCGCGGTGTCCTTCAACCAGGGCGGCAACCTGCCCGACCAGCCCGAGGTCGACGACTTCTTCGGCTTCGGGATCGCCAGCGGCGACTTCGACGACGACGGCTACGGGGACATCGCGGTGAGCGCGCCGTTCGAGGACGTCGCAGGGGCGGTCGACGCGGGTGCGGTGACGGTCATCCCCGGATCGGCACAGGGCCTCGACACCTCCCGGGCCGCGGTCTTCAGCCAGCAGGGCCCGGTGGCGGGCCGGCTGGAGGCGGGGGACTTCTTCGGGTGGTCGCTGGCCAGCGGCGACTTCGACGACGACGGCTACGACGATCTGGCCGTGGGCGTGCCCGGCGAGGACCACGGCACCCGGGAGGACGCAGGCGCGGTCACCGTGCTCTACGGCTCCAGCCGGGGAATCACCCCCGAGGGCAGCCGGTCGTTCGACCAGGGCAAGGGGGTGGCCAACCGTCCCGAGTCCAACGACCTCTTCGGCTTCGCGGTCGCGGCCTCGGACCTCAGCTGTGACGGCTACGACGATCTGGTGGTCGGAGTGCCCAACGAGGTGCTGGGCGACGGGATCGTGGCCGGGCTGGTGCACGTGCTGCGCGGGTCATCCGTCGGGGTGGTCAAGCGGGGCGACGTCCGCCTGGCCCAGGGGCGGGGTGGGGTGGCCGGCGAGCGCGACTTCAACCAGTTCGGGGCCTCGTTGGCGGCAGGCAACTTCGGGTCGGGTCGCTGCGGCGACATCGCCATCGGCGCCCACACCACCGACGTCGGCGGCGACGGCCAGCGGCTGTGCATCGAGGATCCGGATTGCGCCCGCGAGGCGGGCGCGGTGGTGGTGGTCTACGGGGCCCGCGCCTGGCCCCAGATCGGCGGCACCGCCAACTTCACCCAGCGGGGGCCGATCGGCGGCATCGCCGAGGAGCAGGACTTCTTCGGCCGCACCCTGGCGGCGCTGGACATCGACGGCGACGGTCGGGACGACCTGGTCGTCGGGGTGCCCCGCGAGGACATCGGCCAGGCCACCGACGCGGGACAGATCACCATCCTGGAGGGGAGCCGGGCGGGGCTCACCAGCCGGGGCGACTACTCGTTGTCACAGCGGGGGCGGATCAACGGCCGCCCCGAGACCGGCGACCAGTTCTCGTCGTCGCTCTACGACGCCAACTTCTGAGCTGGCCTCTGGCTCAGGTCGTCCTATACAAGTTGTAGACAACTCAGTGATCACCGGGGTCAGACCCCAGTGTCACGACGCGGTCACGCGACCCGTTCGTGGTCGGCGGGGGTGGCCGGCTCCAGGCCGAGGAGGCGGCAGAGGGTCGCGGTGGGCTCGGCCTTGTTGAGGGTGTAGACGTGGAAGCAGTCGACGCCCTCGCCGACCAGGCGCCGGCAGAGCTCGGCGGCCACGTCGGCGGCCACCATCTCGCGGATCTCGGGGGTCTCGTCGAGGCCGGCGAACGTGGCGTCCAGCCACGCAGGGATCGAGGTGCCGCAGCGAACGGCGAACCCACGAATCCTCCCGTAGTCGCCGATGGGCATGATGCCCGGCACGATCGGCTGTGTGATCCCGGCGGCTCGGGCCCGATCCCGGAACCGCAGGAAGCTCTCGGCCTCGAAGAAGAACTGGGTGATGGCCTGATCCGCTCCGGCATCGAGCTTGCGCTTGAGGTTGTCGAGGTCGGCGTCGGCCGACGCGGCACGCGGGTGAACCTCGGGGTAGGCGGCCACGGAGATCTGCACGTCGGCGCGACTGCGGATGGCGGCCACCAGCTCGACGGCGTCGGGGTAGCCATCGGGATGGCGGCCGTCGTCCGATCCCTCGGGCGGGTCACCGCGCAGGGCCACGATCCGGCGCGCCCCCAGGGCCACGTACCGGTCGACCACCGCGTCCACCTCGCGGCGGGCCTTGCCCACGCAGGTGAGGTGAGCCGCGGTCTGCATCCCGGCGTCGACCACCCGCCCGACGGTGGCGACGGTGCGATCCTGGGTGGTCCCGCCGGCGCCGTAGGTGACCGAGACGAACTCCGGTCCGAACGGCACCAGCCGGTCGAGCGTTCGCCACAGGTTCTCGGTTCCCGTGGGGCCCGCAGGCGGGAAGATCTCGAACGAGAGCCGGACGGTCATCACGCCACCTCCAGGGGATGGGTCACCCGGCCGCTGGTCGCGTCGACCGGCTGGAGCGCGGTCCACAGGGTGACGGGCAGGGTCTGGTCGTCGACGGCGTCGGGCAGGAAGGTGCGAGCCCGGACCTCGCCCAGGCCCGCCCGGGTACACCATTCGTCGATCTCGTCGGTGGCGAACCCCAGGCGCACGTGCTCGTACTCCTCGCGCAGCAGCTCCAACCCGTGGGGCGCGAAGTCGACGATCACCAGCAGGCCCCCGGGTCCCAGGATCCGAGCCGCTTCGGCGATGGCGTCGGCGGGCTCGTCCAGGAAGTGCAGCACGTGGTGCACGACGGCTGCGTCCACGGATCCGTCGGGGAGGTCGAGGTGGTAGATGTCGCCGTGACGCACCTGGCAGTGGTGCAGCCGGCCCCGCTCGAGCTTGTCACGAGCCACGGCGAGCATGTCGCGGCTGGTGTCGACGCCGACGCCGGATCCGATGTGGGGTGCCGCGATCTCGAGGATCCGACCGGTGCCGGTGCCCAGGTCGACGAGGCTGGCGATCTCACGCCCCCGGAGCAGCTCGACGAGGGCGGCCTCGATCTCGGCCTCGGGGACGTGGTGGCCCCGCATCCGGTCCCAGCTCGACGCCACCTGCTCGAAGTACCCGGCGGCCCGGCTGGCGCGGGCGGTGCGGATGCGCCTGAGCCGCTGGGCGTCGCGGGCCACCTCGACGTCGGTGGGGTCGAGCAGGCCCAGCAGCGACGTCACCAGCGGGGCCAGGTCCGACGTGCGGTCGAGGCGGTAGAACGCCGAGGTGCCCTCGGCCTGGCGCCGGAGCAGGCCGGCCTCGCACAGCACCCGCAGGTGGCGGCTGACGCGGGGCTGGCTCTGGCCGAGGATCTGGACCAGCTCGGTCACCGTGAGCTCGTGGTGCTCGAGGATGGCGAGGATGCGGAGCCGGGTCGGCTCCCCAGCGGCCTTGAGGCCCGGGACCAGCGAGGCGACCGTCGTCTGCTCGGACATGATGCAAATATAAACATGTTGTTATGAATGCGCAAGATCCCAGGGCATTGCGTTCGTTCGCGATGATTGGCCGGTGATCCATCGGTTCGGCCAGGTGGAAGTGGATGCCGACCGGCGCGAACTGCGCGTCGGCGGGGCCGATCGACCCATCGAACCCCAGGTCTTCGACGTCCTGCTCCATCTCATCGAGCACCGGGACCGGGTGGTCACCAAGGAGGAGCTGCTCGACGAGATCTGGGGCGACCGGTTCGTGAGCGAGTCCGCGCTCACCAGCCGGATCAAGTCCGCCCGCCAGGCGGTGGGCGACAGCGGCCGGGCCCAGGGGGTCATCCGCACCGTCCACGGGCGCGGCTACCGGTTCGTGGCCCCGATCGACACCGACGAGGCGCCGACCCCGACGTCGCCGATGGCGCGGGCCGCGACCGCGATGGCCGACCGGAAGCGGGTCGAAGAGGACCGTGACTGGCAGGTCGTGGGTCGAGAGGCCGAGCTGGCCGAGATCGAGCGCTCCGCCGAGTCCGGTCCGGCCCGCTGCGCCCTCCTCACCGGCGAGGCCGGCATCGGCAAGAGCCAGCTGGCCCGGGTGGCCCTCGACCGGGCCGCGGCCCGGGGCTGGACCACCATCCGTGCCCACGGCCACGCCGAGGCCAAGGCGGTGCCGCTGGCCTGCCTGGCCCACCTGCTGCCCGCGGAGGTCATCGACATCGCCGACCTCGACGGCGACATGGCTCGCAGCGTCCTGGTCCTCCGGGTCCGGGAGATCCTGCTCGGACGGGCCGACGGGACGCCGCTGCTGCTGGTGGTCGACGACGTCGACCAGCTCGACAGCCTGTCGCTGACGATCGTGGGCTCCCTGGTCGAGGACGAGCGGGTGTTCGTGCTCCTGACCCAGCGCGCCGACTCCACCACCACCCTGGCCTTCGACCCGCTGGTCCGCTCCGGCGCGATCCATCGCATCCACCTGCAGCCGCTGCCAGCCGACGTGCTGGAGCAGACCGTGATGCGGGCCCTCGACGGTCCGATCGCCCCGCATGCGGCCGCCGCGCTGGTGGCGGCGGCGGGCGGCAACCCCGGGATGCTGCGCCAGCTGGTGGAGGCATCGCTGAGCGCCGGCTCGCTGCGCCGCGACGGGGCGGTCTGGACCCTGGTCGGTCCCGTGGCCACCTCGGCGGACATGGCGACGCTGGTGGACGAGCGTCTGGAGGGGCTCGACGGCCAGCACCGGCGGGCTCTCGAGATGCTGGCGCTGTCGGGCCAGCTGGACCTCGACATGGCCATCGAGCTGGGTGGC
>JBFKRY010000090.1:0-14909 GCA_041636995.1 Acidimicrobiales bacterium
CGCCGAGGAACAGCAGGGCCTTGAAGAAGGCGTGTGTGACCATGTGGAAGACGGCGGCGACGTACAACCCTGCGCCGACGGCCACGAACATGAAGCCGAGCTGGCTGATGGTCGAGTACGCCAGGACCTTCTTGATGTCGTTCTGGGCCACCGCGATCGACGCCGCGATCAGGGCCGTGAGGAGGCCGACGACCCAGATCAGGTCGGGGGCCCAGCCCGCGGCCTCGGCGATCAGGGGGTTCATGCGGGTGAGCAGGTAGACACCAGCGGTGACCATGGTGGCGGCGTGGATGAGCGCGGAGACCGGGGTGGGGCCGGCCATCGCGTCGGGCAGCCAGAGATACAGGGGGAACTGTGCCGACTTCCCGGCCGCGCCGACCAGCAACAGCACCACGACCGCGGTGGCGGTGCTCTCGGCGATGCCGTCCTCCGCGATGACCGACAGGAAGATGTCGCTGTAGTCGAGCGAGCCGACCGTGAAGAACAGCAGGAACATGGCGACCATGAATCCCCAGTCGCCCACCCGGTTGGCCACGAACGCCTTCTTGCCGGCGGTGGCGTTGGCCTCCTCACCGAACCAGAACGAGATGAGGAGATAGGAACAGGCGCCCACCCCTTCCCAGCCGAGGAAGGTGACGAGCAGGTTGTCGCCCATGACCAGCATGAGCATGGAGAAGACGAACAGGTTCAGGTACAGGAAGAACTTCGAGAAGCCCGGGTCCCCGTGCATGTACCCGATGGAGTAGAGGTGGATGAGGGCGCTGACACCGGTGATGAACAGCGCCATGGTGATCGACAGCGGATCGGCCAGGAACCCGACGCTCACGCTGAGCTCACCAGACGGAACCCACTCGAACAGGGTCTGCTCGTAGACCCGGGCCTCTTCGGGCCGGTCCAACAGCCCGAAGAACACGACCACGGTCGCGGCGAAGGAGCCGCCCACGAGGGCGGTCGCCAGCCAACCTGCGCCGGGCTCGCCCAGGCGTCGGCCTCCGACCAGGAGCAGGACGAACCCGGCCAAGGGCAGGGCCGGGATCAGGAAGAGGATGTCATCCACGGCCGGCTCCCGGGGAGCGGACTCCGCTCATCCGCGCATCACCGCGATGTCGTCGGCGGTGGCCCGGGGCTGGCGGCGCATGATGGCGACCACCAGGGCCAGGCCGATCACGACCTCGGCGGCCGCGACCACGAGCACGAAGAAGACCGACACCTGACCACCCAGGTCGGTCATGGCGTCGCCGAAGCTCACGAACGAGATGTTCACGGCGTTGAGCATCAGCTCGACGCACATGAACATGACGAGCGGATTTCGCCGGACCAGCAGGCCCACGGCGCCGGCGGTGAACAGCAGCGCCGACAGGGCCAGGTAGTAGCCCGGGGTGATGGTGATCGCCAGGATCATGTCGTGGGCTCGCCGTCGGCCGCCGCGGGCGCCTCGTCCGGCTCGGGGTCGGGCTCGGGCTCGGGCTCCACGGCGCCGGGGTCGGGCGCCACCTCGGCGTGGGGATCGGGATCGAGATCGGGTCGCAGCACCCAGGGTGGTTCGACCTCCGGGAGGGGCTGCAGCTCGCCTTCGGGCCGGCGGGCCATCACCACTGCGCCCACGACCGCGATCGTGAGCAGGATGGCGGTGATCTCGAAGGCGAAGACGTAGTCGGTGAACAGGGCCCTGCCCAGGCGGCGGACGTTCGGCTCGGGCGCCTCGGTGATGGTCTCCTCGTCGCCGTCGCCGTCGAAGTCGCCGCTCACCTCGACGGCCCGGTCGATGGCCAGGTCGGCGGCCTCGGGATCGCCCTGGGCCGGCACCCCGGTGACGTCGCCACCCGACGCCACCCCCACGATGACCGCGATCGCCAGCAGCCCGGCACCGGCGAGCAGCGCCAGCTCCCGCTGGCGGATGATGGGCTCGGTGCGCAGGTCCTCGGCCCGGTCGACGCCCACCAGCATGATCACGAACAGGAACAGGACCACGATGGCGCCCGCGTAGACGATGACCTGGACCGCGGCCAGGAAGTAGGCCTCGAGGTTGATGAACAGGACGGCTACGCCGAAGAGGGTCATGACCAGCGAGAGCGCGGCATGGACCGGGTTGCGCATCACGATCACGCCCAGCGCGCCGGCCAGGATGATCGCGGCGGACACGAAGAAGACGAACGCCTCCATCAGGGCCCCGCCCCCTCGTCGGCGGGCACGTCAGCGGGCCCCGCGGCCAGATCGTCGGCGGGCACGTCAGCGGGCCCCGCGGCCAGGTCGTCGGCGGTCTGGCCCATCTCGGGGCTGCGGACGCCGTAGCCCAGCTCGCCGGCCCAGGCCACCCGGCCCTCGTAGACCGCGCTTCCGGAGGGAGAGGTGGCCCGCATCCACGCCGACGTGTGCTCGTCCTCGCCGGGCCGCCAGTCCTCCCATGGGAGCTGCCGGGGCCGGCCGTCGTCGCCGACGACCAGCTCGGCCCTGGTGTAGATGGCCTGCTCCCGATCGGTGAAGCTGAACTCGAAGAGCTTGGTCTCGGTGATGGCCTGGGTGGGGCAGGCCTCGACGCACAGGTCGCAGTGGATGCAGCGCAGGTAGTTGATCTCGTAGACGAAGCCGTAGCGCTCGCCGGGCGAGACCGGGTCGACGGGGTCGTTGTCGGCGCCGCGAACGTAGATGCACCGGGCCGGGCAGACCCCGGCGCACAGCTCGCAGCCGATGCACTTCTCCATCCCGTCCTCGTAGCGGTTGAGGACGTGGCGCCCGTGCAGCCGGGGCGGCTTGGGGCGCTTCTCGTGCGGGTAGTCGGTGGTGACGGTCTCGCCGGTGCCCGAGCCGTGGCCGAACAGCTTGCGGCCCGTGACCGCGAACCCCCGCAACGCGTCGAACAGGCCCATCAGCGCGGTCCTCCCCGGTCCGGGGCCCTCATCCGAAGACCTCCCCGCCGGCCTGCTCGCGGCGCTGGCGCCCCGACCGGATCGCCAGCATCAGCAACGTCGAGAGCAGCACCATGGCGGCCAGGAAGATCCCGACCACCGCCAGGCGCTCACCGAAGGTGTCGCGGCCCCGGTCGACGAACACGTCGAGAGTGGCGAGCAGCATCACCCACCCCAGCGACAGCGGGATCAGCACCTTCCACCCCAGGTCCATGAGCTGGTCGTACCGGAGCCGGGGCAGGGTGCCCCGCAGCCACACGAAGACGCAGAGGAAGACGAAGAGCTTGAGGAAGAACCAGACGAAGCCCCACAGCCAGCCGGGCAGCACCGCCAGGTTCGGGCCGGCGGGCCCGCCGAAGAACAGGGTCACCATGACCGCCGACATGGTGATCACGTTCATGAACTCGGCGAGGAAGAACAGCGCGAACCGGATCGAGCTGTACTCGGTGTGGAAGCCGCCGACCAGCTCCTGCTCGGCCTCGACCAGGTCGAACGGCGGTCGGTTGAGCTCGGCGGTGGTGGCGATGAAGAACACGACGAAGGGGACGACACCGGTGGCGAGGAGCCCCCAGTCGGCGAGGGCATCGGCGGAGAAGTTGCCCGCCTGCGCCAGCGCGATGTCGTGGGTGGAGAGGCTGCCCGTCTTGAGCAGGACCGCCACCAGGGCCAGCCCCAGCGCGGCCTCGTAGCTCACCATCTGGGCCGACGCCCGCACCGACCCGAGCAGCGGGTACTTCGAGCCCGACGACCAGCCGGCGAGCATGATGCCGTAGACGGCCACCGACGACATGGCCAGCACGAACAGGACCCCGATGTGGGGGTCGGCGACCTGGGCGAAGGTCTCGATGCCGAACCAGGTGACCGCGCCGTCGCCGTCCTCGCTGAAGTCGCCGGCCACCGGGATGACCGAGAACACCAGGAACGCAGGCACCAGCGACAGGTACGGCGCCAGCTTGAAGACCAGCCGGTCGGCCTGGTCGGGGACCAGGTCCTCCTTGAAGAACAGCTTGATCCCGTCGGCGAGGGTCTGCAGGATGCCGAACGGCCCGGCCCGGTTGGGGCCGATGCGGTTCTGCATGTCGCTGATGAACTTGCGCTCCCACCAGATCATCAGCATGACCCCGACCAGCAGGGCCACGAAGGCCACGACCGCCTTCAGGATGACGAGGAAGATCACCTCCAGGAGCGAGGCGTCGCCCAGGAACAGCGGATCGAGGCCGGCCCGGATCACGTCCCGGTCTCGATCCGGACGTCGATGCTGGTGGCATCGGGGTCGAGGAGCACCCGGCAGTCGGGGCCGCTGCGGTTGTAGTCGATGACCGCGACCCCCCGGGGCACGGAGTCGTCGGCCAGCACCCCGATGTCCAGGGCACCGGTCGCGGAGACCACCCTGACCTCCTGGCCGGGATCGACGCCGAGCCGGTTGAAGTCGTAGCTGTTGACGCGCAGGGACGACGGGGCCGCGAGACCGGCGAGGTGCGGGCTCTGCTGGACGAGGGTCCCCTGGTCGTACATCCGCCGGGAGGCTACGAGGCGCAGGGCGTACGCGTCGAGCGGTGACAGCTCCACGTGGCGATCGGGGGCCTCGAACGAGACCCGGCCGGTCGCGGTGACCAGCACGCCGTCCTCGTCGGCCTCGATCGCAGCCGCGTCCACGTCGCGGTGCACCGCGGACAGCGGCGCCAGCTCGGCCCAGACGTCGGCGTGAGACTCGATGCCGAGGTCGGCCCCGAGGTAGCCGGCGAGCTCGGCGGCGATGGCCCAGTCGGCCCGGGCGGTGCCCGGGGGCGTGACCTTCTGGCGGATGGCGGTGATCCGGCCCTCGAGGTTGGTGTGGCTACCGCTGCTCTCGGTGAACGCGGCCGCCGGGAGCACCACGTGCGCGGCCCGCACCGACGGGTTCGGGAACAGGTCGACGGCGACGACGGTGGGGGTGGTGTCGAGGGCGGCCTGGGCCAGCTCGGGATCGAGGGCATCACCGAGCGGATCCACGCCCAACAGGACCAGGACGTCCAGCTCCCCCGCCGCGCCGGCAGCCAGGATGGCCGCGGTGTCGGACCCCACGGTCTCGGGAACGGTGGGCCAGACCCCGCCGAAGGCGCCACGCCCGGTCCCGAGCGTGGTCCGCCCGGGCAACAGGCCGGGGTGCATCCCCATGTCGAGCGCGCCCATGGTGTTGCCCCGACGGATCGCGAGGAGGAACCGGGTGTCCTCGAGCCCCCGGAACGCCTCGGCCGCCTCCAGGGTGGGCTCCACGGACTCCGCCACCGAGGCCCGGCCGAGCACCACCGTCACCGGGCCGCCGAGGAGCGCCCGGGCCGCCTCGATGTCGGCGCCCGGGACCCCACCGACGTCGGCGGCCGCCTGACCCGAGACCAGGGCCCGGGCCACCGCGCCCACCTCGCCGGGCCGGGCGTGCAGGCGGGCGGCGGCGATGGAGGAGAGGCCCGTCGCGGTCGGAGTGAGCTCGATCAGCTCGGCCCCGTCCTCGAGGACGGCGTGGCGGAGCCGGATGTAGAGGGTGCCCAGCTGCTCCTTGGGGTCGGGGCCGATGAGCACGATGGTGCCGCCGGGGCGGCAGGCCTCGTCGATGGTGGCCCGGGGCAGCCCCAGGAGCGCGTGGGCCGGGAGCTCGTCGCCGAGCAGGGCGTCGACGTTGTCGGTGCCGATGACCCCCTTCGCCAGCTTGGTCCAGGCGTACTGGGCCTCGTTGGTGAGCCTGGCCCCGCCGAGGAAGGCGATGCGCTCGGGCTCGCTGGCGGCGATGGCGTCGGCCACGGTCTGCAGGGCCCGGCTCCAGTTGGACGCCACCAGCTCGTCGCCGTCGGGGTCGGCCTGGTTCAGGCCGTGCCCGCGGACCAGTGGGTCGGTCAGGCGGTGGTCGCTCTGGAAGGCCTCGAACGAGAACCGCTCCTTGTCGGTGAGCCAGCCCCAGTTCACCGGGTCGGAGTCGATGCCCTGGAACCGCAGCACCTGGTCCCGCGACGACTGGACGGCGATGCGGTCGCCCATGGGGTTGGGATAGGTGGACACCACCTCCTCGAGGTCCCAGGGCCGGGCCTTGAACCGGAAGGGCTTGGCGGTCAGCGCGCCCACCGGGCAGATCTGGACCGTGTTGCCGCTGAAGTAGGAGGCGAACGGCTGGTCGGGGAAGGTGTTGACCTGGGTCTCGTTCCCCCGGTCGAGGAAGTGGATTAGGGGGTCGCCCACCACCTCGTCGGCGAAGCGGGTGCAGCGGTCGCACAGGATGCACCGCTCGCGGTCGAGGAGCACGTTGGCGTTGACCGGGATGGGCTTGGCGAAGTGCCGCTTCTCCTCGACGAAGCGGGACTCCCCGGGCCCGTAGGCCATGGTCTGGTCCTGCAGCGGGCACTCGCCGCCCTTGTCGCAGACCGGGCAGTCGAGCGGATGGTTGATGAGCAGGAACTCGAGGACCCCGTCCTGGGCCTTCTTGGTGACCTCGGACTCGGTGTGCACCACCATGCCCTCGCTCACGGTCAGCATGCAGCTGGGCTGGAGCGCCGGGCCCCGACCGATGTCGACCTCGACGATGCACATCCGGCACATGCCCACCGGGTTCATGCGCTCGTGGTGGCAGAACCGGGGGATGTACACGCCCGCGTCCTCACAGGCGGTGATGAGCAGGGTGCCCGGCTCGGTCCGGACCTGGGCCCCGTCGACGGTGAAGGTCACCGGCTCGCTCACGCCTGGCCCTCCGCTCCGGCCGCGGTGACCGCGAGCCGGTTGCCCTCGATGTAGGCGTGGAACTCGTCGGCGAAGCGCTCGATGGCCGAAGCGATCGGCGCCACCGCCGAGGGCCCGAGGGGGCAGATCGTGGTCTGCTTGGGCGGCCAGTCGAGCCCGGGGCTGATGTTGTCGCAGACGTCGAGCAACAGGTCGAGGTCCGACCGCCGGCCGTGGCCGGCGAGGATCCGCAGCAGGATCTTCTCGAGCCAGCTGGTGCCCTCGCGGCACGGCGAGCACTTGCCGCAGGACTCCCGGGCGAAGAACCGGACCACGTTGTGGCACGCCTTCACCGCGTCGGTGGTGTGGTCCATGACCACGATCGCGCCCGACCCCAGCATCGAGCCCGCCTTGTCGACGACGGCCTTCTCGAGCGGAAGATCGAGGTGCTCCTCGTAGAACCACGGTGCCGAGGCCCCGCCGGGGATGAAGGCCTTGAGGTCGTTGCCGCCACGGATGCCGCCGGCCAGGTCCTCACCCATGATGATGTCGCGGAACGTGGTGGTGCCGAACTCCACCTCGTACACCCCGGGTTTCTGCACGTGGCCCGACACCGCGAAGATGCGGGTGCCCGTGGACGCGTCGGCGCCCATGGCCGCGAAGGCCTCGCCGCCGTTGTTGACGATCCACGGGATGTTCGCCAGGGTCTCGACGTTGTTGACGATGGTGGGCTGGCCGTAGAGGCCGATGGCCGCCGGGAAGAAGGGCGGCTTGAGGCGGGGCATGCCCCGGTTGCCCTCGAGGCTCTCGATCAGCGCGGTCTCCTCGCCGACGATGTAGGCGCCGGCGCCCCAGTGGAGGATGACGTCGACGGACAGCTCGGTGCCCAGGATGTTCCGGCCCACGTAGCCGGCGTCGTAGGCCTCGTCGAGGGCGGCCGCGATGCGCTCCTGGGCGAAGGCCATCTCACCGCGCACGTAGAGGAAGCACTGCGTGAGCCCCATGGCGTAACAGGTGATGACCGACCCCTCGATGAGCTGGTGGGGGTCCCGCTCCATGAGGATGCGGTCCTTGTAGGTGCCGGGCTCGGACTCGTCGCCGTTGACCACCAGGTAGCGGGGCCAGACCTCGGCCGGCAGGAAGCCCCACTTGACCCCGGCCGGGAACCCGGCGCCGCCCCGGCCCAGCAGGCTGGCGGTGCGGACCTCCTCGTGGACAGCCGCCGGAGTCATCTCCAGGGCCCGCTTGAGCGCGGTGTAGCCGCCGGTGCGCTCGTAGCCGGCCAGGGTGTGCCCGTCGGCCTGGTCCCAGCGGCTGGTGGTGATCAGCACACGCTCCGCCGGGCTCACCGGTCGCCCCCGTCGTTGCGGGCCAGCCACGGCGGTGCCTGGGCCCCCTCGAGCATGGCGGGGCCCGCGGCCCGGTCGGCCGGGACCCGCTGGCGGATCCGGGCCAGGGTCCCGTGGGGCGGGATGTCGGGGCGGGCGTCGCTGCGGATGTCCTCGATGAGCTCGTCGAAGTACCCCGGCGAGACGTTGTCGACGTAGCGGTAGTTGACCTGGAGGCAGGGCGCGTCGGTGCAGGCGGCGATGCACTCGACCCCCTCGAGGCTGAAGAGGCCGTCGTCGGTGACCCCGCCACCCTTGATGCCGAGGGTCTCCTCCGCATGGTGCAACAGCTCGTCGGCGCCGAGCAGGTGGCACGAGATCCCGTGGCAGATGTTCACCTGGTAGCGGCCCACGGGCTGCCGCTTGAACATCTCGTAGAAGCTGCACGTCCCGAGCACCTCCGCCGGGGTGGCCCCCACCAGCTCGGCGACGTGCGCCATGGCCTCCTCGCTGACCCAGCCGTCCTGCTCCTGGGCCAGGTGGAGCAGCGGAATGGTCGCGGACTTCGGTCGCGGGTACCGGGCGATGATCTCGTGCGCGATGCGCTCGTTGTCGGCCGACAGGCGCGCCATCAGCTGCCTCCCCAGCAGAGCGCTTCGAGCCGCCTCACCGGTCGACCTCGCCCATGATGGGGTCCACGGACGAGATCACCGCGACCGCGTCGGCGACCAGGCCGTCCTGCATCATGTGGGGCAGCACCTGGAGGTTCACGAAGCTGGGCCCGCGAATGTGCATGCGGTAGGGGTTGGCGCTGCCGTCGGACACCAGGTAGCAGCCCAGCTCGCCCCGGGGGGACTCGACGGCCACGTAGACCTCCCCCTCCGGGACCTTGAAGCCCTCGGTGAAGATCTTGAAGTGGTGGATGAGGGCCTCCATCGACTCGTCGATGCGGGCCCGCGGTGGCGGGGTGACCTTCTTGTCCTGGGTCCGGTAGTCGCCGGGCGGCATCTTGTCGACGATCTGGGCGACGATGCGCATCGACTCGCGGATCTCGTTGAGGCGGATGGCGTAGCGGTCGAAGCAGTCGCCGTAGCCGCCCACGAGCACATCGAACTCCACCTCGTCGTACGCCAGGTACGGCATGTCCCGCCGCAGGTCCCAGGCATAGCCGGTGGAGCGCAGCAGCGGACCGGTGACGCCAAGTGCCAGGCACTCGGCCGCGCTGACCACCCCCACGCCCTGGAGGCGCTCGCGCCAGATCGGCTGGCCGGTGAGCAGGTCGTCGAATTCGTCGAGGCGCGACGGCAGCACGTCGAGCAGGGCCATGACGTCGTCGCGCCAGCCGTCGTGGAGGTCTGCGGCGACCCCGCCGGGCCGGATGTAGTTGTGGTTCATCCGCAGCCCGGTGATCGTCTCGAAGAGGCGGAGGAACTCCTCGCGCTCGCGCCAGCCGTAGATCATCATCCCGACCGCGCCGATGTCCATGCCGTTCGTGGCCTGGAACAGCAGGTGCGAGCTGATGCGGTTCAGCTCGCACATCAGCATGCGGATCCACGTGGCCCGCTCGGGCACCTCGATTCCCAGCAGCGCCTCGGTCGCCAGCGAGAACACCAGCTCGTTGAACAGCGGCGACGCGTAGTCCATCCGGGTGACGTTGGTGGGCCCCTGCATGTAGGTGAGGGTCTCGCCGGTCTTCTCCATGCCGGTGTGGAGGTAGCCGATGACGGGCTTGGAGCGCCGCACGGTCTCGCCCTCGAGCTCGAGCATCAGCCGCAGCACCCCGTGGGTCGACGGGTGCTGGGGGCCCATGTTGATGATCATGCGCCGGTCGTCGTCGCCCTCGTAGGTGATCTCAGCGGCGCCGGCCTCCGACACCCGCAGCACTGCGCTGGTCTCGTCGCGGTTCCGGACGCGGGCGTCGGAGCCCAGGTCGAGCTCGTCGCGGGCATCCGCCGAGGCCGTTGCCTCGGTGGCCGAACCGGCCCCGCCGGTGGTCTCGTCGGTGGTGCTCATCGGTTCACCTCGGTCCGGGGGCGTCCTTGAACTGCACCGGGATGCGGCCAACCGCGAAGTCCTTGCGCAGGGGATGGCCCTGCCAGTCCTCGGGCATGAGGATCCGGGTCATGTCGGGGTGGCCGGCAAAGGTCACACCGAACATGTCGTACACCTCGCGCTCGAGGGCCTCGGTGCCGGGATGCTGGTCGAACAGCGACGGCACCACCGGGTCGTCCTCGGGGACCTGCACCCGTAGCCGCACCCGGTCTCGCCCGGCGTGGGAGATGAGCGCCACCACCACCTCGAAGCGCTCGGGCTGAATCCCTGGAGCCACCTCCCGGTGGGGATGATCGAGGTAGTCGACCGCGGTGAGGTCGACGCACATGGTGTAGCCCTCCTCGCGCAGCGCGGCAACGGTCTCGATCAGCTGCTCCCGGTAAGGGTGCAGCACCACCTGGCCCCGTGCTGTGGTGACGGGCACGCCGTGGCGGGTGTCGACCGCGGCTGCCTCCTCGACGGGCTCCGCGGCCTCTCGCACGTCATCGCTCACCAGGCTCGAACCTCCGACACGGGCTCACCGGGCGATGACGACGTGGGTCGCGGTCTGGCCGTCGCGCTGCTCGACGGTGATCCCGGCACCCGCCTGGGAGGTCTCCCGGCGCCGGGTGAGCTCACCGGACTCGACCTTCTCGTGCAGCTGCATGATGGCGTGCATCAGGGTCTCGGGACCGGGTGGGCAGCCCGGGGCGTACACGTCGACGGGGACGACCTGGTCGACCCCCTGGACCAGGGCGTAGTTGTTGAACATGCCGCCGGTGCTGGCGCAGACACCCATGGAGATCACCCACTTGGGCTCCATCATCTGGTCGTAGATCTGCCGGAGCACCGGCGCCATCTTCTGCGACACCCGGCCGGCGACGATCATCAGATCGGCCTGGCGGGGCGAGGCCCGGAAGACCTCCATACCCCAGCGCGAGAGGTCGAAGTGCGCCGCGCCGGTGGCCATCATCTCCAGCGCGCAGCACGCCAGCCCGAAGGTCGCAGGCCACATGCTCCGGCTGCGCGACCACTTGACCAGATCCTCGAGCTTGCCGGTGATGAAGTTGTGATCGAGGCCCTCGAGGCCGCGATCGGCGACGTCGTCGATCCTGCCGATGCCGGGGAGCTCCACTACGCCGCCTCCCCCGGCTCGGCGTCGAGGCGGCCCTCGGAGCCGACCCGGCGGATGGTGCTGCGGGAGGTTCGCGCCGGATCGACCATCTCCCGGCGGACCGCGGCCTTGATCGGCCCCCAGTCGAGAGCACCGTTGCCGATCAGGTACACGAACGACTCGAAGACCGCGAAGGCGAAGACGAACATCGCCACCAGCCCGAACAGCCCGAGCTCCCGGAAGACGACCGACCACGGGTAGAGGAAGATGATCTCGATGTCGAACACGATGAAGATCATCGCCACCAGGAAGAACCGCACCGGGAACCGCTCCGGGGTGTCGTGGGTGGGCACGATGCCGCACTCGTAGGGCGCGGTCTTGGCCGAGGTGGTGCGGCGGGGCGCGAGCAGCCTGGATGCGACGAAGCTGAGGGCCGCGAACAGGACGGCCAGCACCAGCAGGGCCAGGATCGGGAGGTATTGGCCCAACATCAGCTGCTCACCTCCTTCGGGTTCGGGTCAGGTCGCCGCGGCCGGGTCCCACTCCGCCATGCGTCGGCGCAGCGCCAGGTCGCGGGTGTGCATCATCCAGCACAGCCCCAACAGGATGACGGTCGACCCGATGGTGATCAGCGCGGCCGGGAGGCGGCGGCTCCCCAGGTCTCGCACCATCACCACCGACACGATCTGGGCGTCCGGGTCGATCTCGGGGAACGGCGGGGCCTCGCCGGGGACCAGCTCCTTGTCCAGGGTGCCGACCACCCGCACCACCGCGGTGTTGGTCGGGTGCCAGAAGACGACGGTGTTGCGGATCTCGTTGGCCAGCCGGTCCCAGACGCCGTCGCTGGCGCGCTCGGGCTTGCCTCCCTTCTGGAAGGTGTCGAGCACGATGAAGTCGCCGGCGTCGTCGTAGGGCGAGGCCTCGGCCTCGGTCAGGAACGCGCTGGCCGTCGCCTGGGCCTCACCGGCCTCGGCGCTCGACAGGATGTTCCAGCCCTGGGTCTCGATCAGCCCGAGGTCCGCGGCGGTGGCGACGAGGTCGGGGCTCACCGCGACGAGCGCGCTGAGCGTGAGCTGGTTGGCCTTGGTGAACTCGTCGGCGATGGTGTCCTCGATCTTCTGTTCCAGGTCCTGCTCGTCGAGGAACCTGGGATCGTCGGTCTCCAGCTGGGCGTTGCGCTCGGTGAGCAACGCGGTGATGGTCTCGACGTCGACAGCGACGAGCTCACCGATCTGCTCGGAGTCGCAGAACTCCCGGCCGTCGGGAGGGTCGTAGTCGAGCACCAGGTCCACGTTGTCCTCCACGACGCGGGCTCGCTGCAGGTCGACGGTGGCGTCCACCAGCCCCGGGCAGATCTCCTCCACCAGCCCCGCGGCGCTGGGCAGGGTGGCCACGGCCAGCTCATCGACGTCCCCGACCACGGACCCGCTGAGGTCGCCGAACACGATCTCGCGGGGCTCCCAGGCAGGATCGTCGCCCCGCAGCACGTTCCCGCCGTAGATCCACCACACCAGGCCCATGATCGCCATCCAGGCGAAGAAGCCGGCCAACGCGTTGAGCGTGCCCAGCCGGCTGCCCAGGTTGGTGGTGAGGATCAACCACACCGAGCCCATCAGCACCGCCGAGCCCACCAGCACGGTCAGCGCGCCCCTGATCTCGGGCTCCCAGCCGATCCCGGCCAGCACCTGCAGCATGGCGAGCATCACCCCAGGCTCCGTTCGTACGCGACGATGGCGTCGATCTGCTCGCGGGTGAGCACGCCCTCACCCACCGACTCCGACAGCGGGGTTGACGCGGCGCCGAAGCCGGGCATCTGCCCGGAGGGCTCGCACACCCCGTTCTGGCCGTACTGGAGGTTGGGCATGCAGCCGGTCCAGATGAAGTCGGAATGGCTGGCCGCAGACTCGAACTGGCTCTCGACGGTGAGCAAGGACGGTCCGAAGCCGCCACCTCCCGGGACCTCGGGGTCGATGAGGCCCTCCAGCGAGGGGTTCGCCGCCAGGACCCCGTCGGCGTTCCAGGAGGCGCCGGCCGTGTGGCAGCGAGCGCAGCCGTAGGTCTTGGCCCCGGCCTCGTTGTTGTACAGGAGCTCGCCGTAGGCGACCTGGTCGGTGGCGGCCAGGTCGGCGATGTAGGCGTCGAGGGTGGCGTCCACCTCTCGCTGGGCCTCTTCGATGGCCTCGACGGTGGCCTCGGGGTCGGTGCTGAGCGCGGCCAGGGCATCGAAGGGCTCGGGGTTCTCGGCCTCGGCGTCCTCGAAGACCGCAGCCCGCAGGCCCTGCTGCACCTCGCCCCGGATCTCCTCGGGCGTGAGCTGGATGCGCGCCATCCAGTCGATGAGCTCCTCGACCTGCTGGGTGGTGAGAGGACCCCCGCCGGGGGTGCCCCACGCCGGCATCGGCGACTGGGGCCGGCCGAAGTTCAGCACGTGGAGGATCTCCTCCTCGGTGAAGCGGTAGAGGATGGTGTTCAATGCCGGCGCGGTCCAGTTGACGGTGGCCACGAACCGGCCCTCCTCGTCGAGGATGGTGTAGCTGGCCTCGCCGCCCACGCCCTCTGCGCCGTGGCACTGGATGCACAGCTCCTCGAAGGCCTCGCCGCCGCGGTCCGCGAACTGGCGGTCGGTGAGGTTGACGTAGCCTTCCTGGCGGCCGGGCTCGCCCAGCCAGTACAGGGGCAGCGCCACGGCGATGATGGCGAGGGTGCCCACGCCGGCGGCCAGCGACAGGTCCAGCTTCTTGGTCTCGAGCTCCTCGTCGCCGTAGTAGGGCTTGCGGTTGGGGGCCAGCTCGATCTCCGAGCCGATCTCCTTCCGGCCAGTGGAGAACACGTTGACCAGCACGTAGACCGCGAAGGCCCCGGCAACGACGAGGGCGATGACCAGCCCGATGGTCCGCTGGGTGGAAGCGGCGAGGATCAGCATCGGCTCCTCGACAAGCTGGTGGAAGGTGCGGCGGGCGGGTTCGTCATCGGTGATGGTGCGGCGTCAGTGGCCCTCGGCCTGGCCGATGCAGTTCGGACCCTCGGCCTCCTGGCCGGTCGTGTTGGTCCCGATGGGTGGGCCCTGGATGATCGCGCCGGTGTCGACGATGAAGACATCGTTCTCGTTGACCTGCATGGCGAAGCGATCCATGCCCCGGGGCGCCGGACCGCCGCGCTTCTCGCCGACCCGGTTGTACTGCGACCCGTGACAGGGGCACTCGAACCACTGGCTGGTCAGGCAAGAGGGGACCCGGCAACCCAGGTGCGGGCACTTCTGGTACAGCGCCACCAGCCCGTGGCGCATCCCGTTGAGCTCGGGTGGCGTGTAGACGGCTTCGGCCTTCTTGATGGAGCCGAGCGGGTACTGGGTGACCCACATGCGTCCCTCGGGGACGTAGAGGAAGCCGTCGGCGCCCTCGATGCGGGCGATGACGTCGGGCACGTTGCCGACGGTGATCCGGGACCCGAAGCCGCCGCCCCCGCCGCCGCCCCACAGGAAGGCCACCACCGCGGCGCCGAAGCCGGCGAGGCTGAAGCTCATCAGACCCACGATGCTCCGGTTGAGGAACTGGCGCCGGGCCACACCGATCTGCTCCTCGTCGGGCGGGGTCCAGGGCACCGGCGGCGCCGCGGTGCGCTCGGCCAGCTCCGTGGAGTCCCGGCGAGCCAGGGCCGCGGCCCGCTCGACCTCGCGACCGGTGACGACCGCGGGCGCGGCCTCGGGCTCAGCCTCGGTGACCGCTTCTGCGGAGCGGTCGCGCCGGCGGGTCTCCCGGCTGAGCTGGCCCTGGGCCCGATCGGTGTCGGATCGGCGGGATGCGGCGAAGACCAGTATCGCGGCCAGGACCACGAGGGCGGGAATGA
>JBFKRY010000091.1:0-14907 GCA_041636995.1 Acidimicrobiales bacterium
GTCGCCGAGCGAGAACGCGGTCCACGGGGAGCTGGGCGCCAGCAGCACGTCGAAGTCCTCGTAGGCCCTGGCGAAGTCCCGGTCGATGAGGGTGCGGACCCGCTGGGCCTTCCCGTAGTAGGCGTCGTAGTAGCCCGCCGAGAGCGCGTAGGTGCCGAGCATGATGCGCCGCTTCACCTCGGGCCCGAACCCGGCGGTCCGGGTGGCGGTGTTCATGGCGCTCACGTCCGGGCCGTCCTCGCGAAGGCCGTAGCGGACGCCGTCGTAGCGGCTGAGGTTGCTCGACGCCTCGGCCGGCGCGACCAGGTAGTAGGCCGACAGGCCGTAGACGGCTGCGGGGACCGACACGTCGTCGACCTTCGCGCCCGCCCCCGCCAGGGCGTCGGCGGCCTCTCTGGTGCGGGCCAGCACGTCGGGGGCGATGCCCTCGATGCCGTGACCCATCATCTCGGTGATCAGGCCGACCCGCAGGCCCTCGACGCCACGGTCGAGCTCGGAGGACACCGCCGGGGCCGGCTGGGGGATGGACGTGGAGTCGAGGGGGTCGTGCCCCCCGATGACCTCGTGGATCAGGGCGGCGTCGGCGACGGTGTGGGTGAGCGGGCCGATCTGGTCGAGCGAGCTGGCGAAGGCGATGAGGCCGTAGCGGGAGACCCCGCCGTAGGTGGGCTTGACCCCGACCACCCCGCACAGGGCGGCGGGCTGGCGGGTCGAACCGCCGGTGTCCGACCCCAGGGCGACCGCCGCGAAGCCGGCGGCCACCGCGGCCGCGCTTCCGCCGCTGGAGCCGCCGGGCACCCGGCTGGGGTCGTGGGGGTTCCGGGTGGGGCCGAAAGCCGAGTTCTCGGTGGAGCTGCCCATGGCGAACTCGTCGAGGTTGGTCTTGCCCACGATCACCGCACCCGCGGCGGCGAGCCGCCGGACGACGGTGGCGTCGTAGGGCGGGCACCACCCCTCGAGGATGCGCGAGCCGCAGGTGGTGGGGACGCCCCGGGTGCACATGTTGTCCTTGAGCGCCACCGGCACCCCGGCGAGGGGCCCGACCGTCTCCCCCGCGGCCACCCGCCGGTCGATGGCGTCGGCCTGCTCGGCGGCCTGGTCGCGCAGCACCAGGTTGAAGGCGCGGATCTCCTCCTCGGCGGCGTCGACGCGGGCCAAATGCTCGTCGAGCACCTCCCGGGCCCGGCGCTCCCCGGCCCCGACCGACGCCGCGATCTCGACCGCCGTCGCCGGGGCGTCCACCGCTCGGCTCACGGCTCCTCTCCGAGGATCCGGGGGACCCGGAACAGGCCGGCCTCGGCGTCGGGGGCCTGGGCCAGCACCTCGTCGCGGTCGAGGCAGGAGGTGGGGACGTCGGGGCGCGCGACATTGCGCAGCGGGAGGGTGTGGGCCATGGGTTCCACGTCGTCGAGGTCGAGGGCCTCCACGTCGGCGGCGTGGTCGAGGATGTCGCCCAGCTGGCCGGTGAACCGCTCGAGCTCGTCGGGGGTGAGGTCGAGGCGGGCCAGCCGGGCCACGTGGGCCACGTCGGCGGCGGTGATGCGGTCTGACATTGCAGTGGAGGGTACTGCTCTCGCCATCGGCCCTGGCAGTAGTTTGGGCGACATGGGTTCGCCCACCCAGCTCGACTCGACCGCGCCCTCGCTCGATCGCCGCCGGCTCCTGCGTGGCGCCGTGGCCGGGGCCGCCGGGCTCGCGGCCTGGCACGCACCCGGTGTCCGGGTCCACGACCTGCGCGGGGCCCGGGCGCTGGCGTCGGCGTCGGGGCCGCTCAGCGCGATGGTCACCGCCACCTCGAACACGGTGACCCAGGGCGGCAAGACCTACCAGAGCTGGAACACGAGCGGCTCGCCCACCTTCTACACGGTGCCCTTCCCCACCGGTGACGTCCAGGTCCGAGTGCGGAACCGGGCCACGGAGCGGACCCCTGGCCAGTCCCCGAACGGCGACTGGCTGCTGGTCGTGAACACCGTGCCCACCGGCTGCACCAGCTGCGAGGTGACCGCCATCTCCATGACCTGCCCCACCGGCACCCCCGACGTCACCGGAGTGCCGGGCGGCGGTCTGGGCAACGTCCACTGCGACAACTCACCGCCCGACGTCACCACCGCGGTGACCGCCACCTTCACCGTCACCTGCACGTAGTCCTCCCGCAGGCACACGCTTGTGCGCCTCCGGAATGCCGGTGGCGCCGATTCGGTACTGTCGAGATCGTCGGTTGTCATCTCACATTGGGGGTTCGAGGATGCGACTCGACTTCGCACATCACCATCTGTCCCGCCGTGACGTACTAAGGCTCGGAGCTGCCGGCGCAGCCGCCGCAGCCGCCGGGGGTGCCCTGGCTACATCGCCGGTGGCTGCGGCCGACGAGAACCGCGGGCGGGGTCGCGGCCCGACCCCCGACGGCGGCCCGTACGACGACGACATGTTCGACGTCGACGCCGTCATCGCCGGCGGGTTCTGGGTCAGTCCGTACGGACCCGACGACGAGCGCGGCACCTTCAACGAGGTGACGCCCGAACGCACCGCCCGAGCGCTCAAGTCGCTCGACCGCGGTAGGCCGGTGAACACGTACCAGCTCGGCGAGGAGATGTTCAACGGGTTCCCGGCGTTCCCGGCCGACCCGCCGCGGCTGCACGAGATGTACCTCCTCGTGTTCGGCTACGACGCCGGCCCGGCGTTCGCCGCTGGCGGCGGCATCCAGTCGTTCCCCGTCCCCTTCGGTCCGAACCTGGTGGTCGGTCACGAGGAGCGCTTCGCCCAGAACTTCACCTTCCAGATCGCCTCGCAGATCGACGGGCTCGGCCACGTCGGCATCGGGACCGGCGACGACCGCGGTGGCTGGTTCTACAACGACAACTACGCCAGTGACATCATCACCCCGACCGGCACGTCCAAGCTCGGCAACGAGACGATGGGTCCGCTCGTGACCCGCGGCGTGATCATCGACATCGTCGGGATGAAGGTCGCCGCTGGGGCGACCGACGACTTCTTCGTCGCCGGGAACGGCCAACCGGTCCTGCGGGACAACTACCGGATCACCATCGACGACATCGAGCACGCCCTCGCACGACAGCGGGTCCGCCGACCGATCGGCGCCGGCGACGTCCCGATCCTCCACACCGGCTGGACGCACCTCGTGCGCGACGCGCCGGACCGCTACCTCGCACAGGAACCGGGCATCTACCTGGCCGAAGCGCGCTACTTCGCCGACCGGCGGGTGGCGATGGTCGCCGGCGACACCTGGGGTCTCGAGGTGCTCGACCCGGCAGTGACCAGCGGCTTCGCGTTCCCGTGCCACCAGGAGCTCTTCGGGAAGACCGGTGTCCGCATCGGCGAGTCGTTCGTGACCGATGGCCCGATCGCCGACCACGCCTACGAGGGGGTGCTGATCGCCACGCCCGAGAACGTGCCAGGGGCGACGTGCGGGTCGAGCCCACCGGCCTTCCTCGGTCAGCCCGGTCGGCCGCCTCGCGACTGACCGGTGCTGTCGCGCTGAGCTCTACACGGTCATCTCGAGCAGCCGGACCGCGACCTCCTCGGCCAGCACCCGCTGCTCCTCGCTGGGCTCGAGGGTCTGCAGCAGGAAGATCCTCGACATGTCCCCGTCGACCCGGATGCGCCCGGCGAAGAACGCCTGGCCGACAGCCTCGGCGTCGCCCTCCACGAGGAGCGACTTGGCCACGTCGTACTCGAGGGTCACGGTGAGCTCGGGGCCCTCGAGGTGCCC
Source organism: Acidimicrobiales bacterium (assembly GCA_041636995.1). GTDB lineage: Bacteria > Actinomycetota > Acidimicrobiia > Acidimicrobiales > UBA8592 > JBFINV01. The sequence goes on from JBFKRY010000091.1 coordinate 3,731, forward strand.
GAGCCGGGGCAGCAGGCCGGACATCGCGGTGTCGATGAAGGCCGCCACCTGCCGCTCGTCGCCGTGGGGCACGTCGGTCACCACCAGGTTCATGCGCACCGGCGCCGGCGGCTCCGGCAGCCGGTCGGCGTACTCGTCACGCAGGGCCAGCGCGGCCTCGATCCACTGCGGGCTCAGGAACTCGTAGCTCGCCACCGCCCGGATCGTACCGGCGACCCTGCGGTCAACCGCCGGAGAGGACCTCGCTGGTGATGATGCGGACACAGGTGCCCACGAACACGACCGTGCCCGCCGGCGGGTCCGTGGCGATGACCGGGGTGTTCGCCGGGCCGTCGGTCTCGCCGACGCACAGCCCGGCCTGTTCGATCCGTGCCGAGGCGGTGAGCACGTCGTCGCCGGCCACGTTCGGGACCGCCACCGGCTCGGGGCCCAGCGACACCGTGAGGGTCACCACCGAGTCGCGCTCCAGCTCGGTCCCGGCCGGAGGATCGACCGAGATCACCACACCCTCCGCGACGGTGTCCGAGTAGGCGTCATCGCGGGCCGAGCGCAGCCGATCGAGCGCCAGCTGCGAGTCGGCCTCCTCGTAGCTCAGCCCCTCCAGCCCGGCGGGCACCGTCCTCGGCGCCGGGCCGGACGAGACCACCAGGTCCACCGGGTCGCCGCCGGGAATCTGGACCCTGGTCTCGGCGACCTCGATGACCGTCCCCTCCGGGGCCTGCTCGTCGTGCCGGCGCTCGACCTCGCCGAGGGTGAGGCCGGCGCCCTGGAGGAACAGCTCGGCGTCGGCCAGGGTGAGCCCGACCAGGTTGGTGGGAACGGTCTTGAGGGCGTTGCCCTGGGACACGAAGTAGGTGAGCACCTGGCCCCGCTCGAGCTCGGTCGACACCGGGGGGTCGGTACGGAGGATGAGGCCGGGGGTGCTGCCGTCCTCGCGGTCGAAGGCCTCCTCGAGCTGCCAGAAGTCGCCGACCTGCTCGCGGAGCTGCTCGGGCGTCATCCCCCGGGCCTCGGGCACGAGCTGGGTGGGCACGCCGGATGCGTTCTGGGCCAGATAGGTGCCGATGCCGGCCCCGGCCACCAGCAGCACCATCAGCACCAACCACGGCCAGCGGCGCCGGCGGGTCCGCTCCGGGGCGGGCGCGGCCCTGGCCGCGGGGCCATCGGTGCCCCGGCGGCGCAGCCCCCGCCGGCGGGTGGGCTCGGCGGGCGCCTCGGCGGCGGTTGCCACCCCGACCAGCGTGGTGTCGCCGGTCATCACCGAGCTGGGGTCGAACGAGATGGCGCCAACCAGCGGCAGGGGCTCGGGCCGGGGCAGGTCCTCGGCGGCAGCCATGAGGCTGGTGACCAGCTCGCCGGCGTCGGGCCGCTGATCGGGCTCGATCCGGGTGGCCCGCTCCACCGGGCCCCGCAGCGGCCCGAAGCGCTCGTCCAGCTCGACGGGCCGGTCCACCCGGGCCATCAGGGTGCCGATGGTGGTGTCGCTGTCGTAGGGGAGCTCACCGGTGATGGCCTCGAACATCACCAGGCCCAGCGAGTACACGTCGCTGCGGGCGTCGACCCGCTGGCCCTGGGCCTGCTCGGGGGACGCATAGCGAACCGTGCCCAGCACCGCGCCGCTGGGCTCGGTGGCCGACGCCTCGGCGAGGGCCTTGGCCAGGCCGAAGTCGGCGATGCGCACGTGCCCGTCGCTGTCGAAGAGGATGTTCCCGGGCTTGATGTCTCGCTGGACCACGCCCCGGCGGTGCGCGTACTCCAGGCCCCGCGCCACCTCGAGGGCCACCAGCAGGGTCTGGGACAGCGACAGGCAGCCGTGCTGGTCGAGCATCGACCGCAGGCTGCCGCCGCCCAGGTACTCGGTCACCAGGTAGGGCACCTCGTCCTGGCCCCAGTCGTGGACCGCGACGATGTTGGGGTGGCTGAGCGAGGCCGCCATCTGGGCCTCGGCCCGGAAGCGGCGCAGGAAGACCTCGTCGTCGGCCAGGGCCCGGTGGAGCACCTTGACGGCGACCTGACGGCGCAGCTGGGTGTCGTCGGCCAGGTACACCTCGCCGCTGGCACCCACGCCGATCAGGGTGATCAGCCGGTACCGGCCGCTGAGGACCCGACCGACCTGGTCGCCGCGGGCTTCGGACAGCTGCCGAGAGGCAGACTCGGACACCCGTCGAGAATACTTCGTCCGTTCTCCGGTCCGGTGCCACCCGCGTCCGCCCTTCGATGACCCATTCGCCCTGGCCGACCGGCACAATGGTTCTGTGAGCCAGACCGACGCGTCGCCGCTGCATCGCCGCTTCCTGCGCCGGTGGGCGGCTCCCCTGGCCGTGACCGCCGGGGTGGCGCTCTTCGTTATCGCCTTCGTGGTGGCCGACACCGACGACGACGACGGGGTGCGGATCGCCAGCCCGGCCGTCGAGGAGCTGATCCCTCCGCCCGGGTCCGAGGTGCTGCGCCAGTCCCAGGTGGGAGTCGATCTGATCGCGGGCTACGAGGCCGAGCTGACCGTCAACGGGGTGCCGATCCCACCCGACCAGGTCAACGTGCTGCGCGACCCCGCCGACCCCGAGGAGAGCGCCGACCAGCCGGGCGTGTTCGGGATCACCATCAACCGCTTCCTCTACCAACCCCTCGAGGGGCGGGCGGTGCCCGAGCTGAAGGGCGACGAGAACTGCGTGGTCGCCCGGTTCTGGCCGCTGTCCGATCCGAGCGACGTGGACTCCGTCGAGTGGTGCTTCACCGTGGCCTGAGCCGCCGGGCAACTTGAGAGGGCGCCGGGCAGGCGGCAGCATCGAGCCATGACCAACAGCACGATGCAGGACGTCCCGCTCACGCTCACGCATCTCCTGCGGCACGGCCGGACGATCCACGGGGACTCCGAGGTCCTGACCTTCCACGGACCCGACCGGCCCCTCGAGGCCGCCACCTTCGCCACCGTCGGCGACCGGGCCGACAAGCTGGCCGCGGCCCTGGCGCGCCTGGGCGTGGGCCCGGGCGATCGGGTGGGCACGTTCATGTGGAACAACCAGCGACACATGGAGGCCTACCTGGCGATCCCGTGCATGGGAGCGGTGCTGCACACCCTGAACATCCGGCTGTTCCCCGAGCAGTTGGCGTACGTGATCAACCATGCGAACGACCAGGTGATCATCGTCGACGCTTCCATCGCGCCGCTCCTGGCCCGGGTGCGCGACCAGCTGACCACCGTCGAGCACGTGATCACCTGCGGTGACGGCGACACCGACGGCCTCGGCGACACCCTCGACTACGAGGAGCTGCTGGCCGCCGAGTCGCCCGGCTACCCGTACCCCGAGATCGACGAGCGGGCGGCCGCGGCGATGTGCTACACGAGCGGCACCACCGGCAACCCCAAGGGCGTCGCCTACTCGCATCGCTCCACCTACCTGCACTCGCTGGCGGTGACGTCGGCCCAGACCCTGCAGGTCAGCGAGCGGGAGCGGATCCTGCTCATCGTCCCCATGTTCCACGCCAACGCCTGGGGCATGCCCTATGCGGCCTGGTGGGTGGGCTGCGACCTGGTCATGCCCCAGCAGTTCCTGCAGGCCGACCCGCTGGCCGAGCTCGTCGCCGCCGCCCGGCCCACCCTCTCGGGCGCGGTGCCGACGGTGCTGTCGGACATCCTGCACAACCGCCCGGACGCCGATCTGAGCTCGCTGCGCTACATCATCTGCGGCGGCGCCGCCGTCCCGCGGAGCCTGATGGAGGGCTACGACGAGACCTTCGGGGTCGAGGTGGTCCAGGCCTGGGGGATGACCGAGACCAGCCCCCTGGGGGCGATCGCCCGGATCCCGCGCAAGGATCCCGGCGACGACCCCTGGCGCTGGCGGACCAGGACCGGCCGGGTCCTGCCGGGTGTCGAGATCCGCATCTGCGGCGACGACGGCACGGTGCTGCCCTGGGACGGCGAGGCCCAGGGCGAGATCGAGATCCGCGGACCCTGGATCACCGGTGAGTACTACCTCGACCCCGCCGAGGAGAAGTTCCACGACGGCTGGCTGCGCACCGGCGACGTGGGCACCATCGACGAGCGCGGCTTCATCCAGATCTCCGACCGGGCCAAGGACGTCATCAAGTCCGGCGGCGAGTGGATCAGCTCGGTGGATCTCGAGAACACCCTCATGAGTCACCCTGCGGTTCGGGAGGCCGCGGTGGTCGGGGTCCCCGACGACCGTTGGGACGAACGGCCGCTGGCGTGCGTGGTGCTGGCCGAGGGGGCGACCATCACCCCCGACGAGCTGCGCGCCTTCCTGGAGGACAGGGTCGCCAAGTGGTGGCTGCCAGAGCGCTGGGCGTTCGTGGACGAGGTCCCCAAGACCTCGGTCGGGAAGTTCTCGAAGAAGGATCTGCGGGCCTCCTACGCCAAGGGCGACCTTCACGTGCACACCGTGGGGTGACCGCCCCGGCCCGCTACCACGTCGGCTTCCGGCGGCTGGTCGAGGAGGACCTGCCCCTGATGCACCGCTGGCTCGACGAGCCGGGGGTGGTGCGCTGGTGGGAGGGCGACGACGTCTCGTGGGACGCCGTCGTCCGGGACTACGGGCGAGATGCGGGCGACGGCACCGAGCACTGGATCGCATCGCTCGGCGAGCGGCCGGTGGGCTGGGTCCAGTGCTACCCGGTGGCGGCGTCGCCCGAGGAGGCCGAGCAGTGGTGGCCCCTGGGCGTCGACCGGGCCGCGGCGGGGATCGACTACCTGGTCGGGGAGCCGGCGGACCGGGGCCGGGGGGTGGGCTCGGCGATGGTGCGAGCGTTCGTGCGCCAGGTGGTGTTCGGCGGGCATCCCGGCTGGAGCCAGGCGGCCGCGGCGCCGCTGGAGGCGAACGTGGCGTCGTGGCGCACCCTCGAGCGCGCCGGATTCCGGCTGCTCGGCACCGTCGAGGACGACCACGGCCCGGCCCGGCTCATGGTGCTCGACCGCCCCGGCTGACCGGCGGGACGAGCGGTCAGGGGATCTCGCCGGTGGCCAGCAGCCGCTCGAAGCCGACCTCGTCGAGCACCGGCACGCCCAGCTCCTCGGCCTTGGTGAGCTTGGACGCCCCGGGCGACTCCCCCACCACGACCGCAGTGGTCTTCTTGGAGACGCTGCCGGGGCTCTTGCCCCCCCGGACCTTGATGGCCTCGGCGGCCTCGTCGCGGGTGTAGCCCTCGAGGGTGCCGGTGACGACCACCGACATGCCCTCGAGGATGCGGGGCACGTCGGCCCGCTCGGGCCCCTGGAAGTTGACGCCGCCCCGGCGCAGCTTCTCCACCAGCTCCCGGTTGCGGGGCTGGGCGAAGAAGTCGTGCACCGCCCGGGCGATGATCGGCCCCAGCCCGTCGACGGCCTGGAGCTGATCGAGGTCGGCCTCCATCAGCGCGTCCATGTGACCGAAGGCGTCGGCGAGCAGCTCGGCGTTGGTGCCGCCGACGTGGGGGATCGACAGGCCGAAGATCAGGTTGGCCAGGGGCCGGGACCGAGAGGCGTCGATGGCGGCCTCGAGGTTCGCCACCGACAGCTCGCCGAAGCCCTCCAGCTCCCGGATGCGGTCGAAGTCGAGCTGGTAGACGTCGCCCACGTCCCCGAGCAGCCCCTCGTTCACGAACAGGTCGACCCGCTGCTCGCCCAGGTGCTCGATGTCCATGGCTCCCCGTGCGGCGAAGTGCTCGATCCGGCCCCGCACCTGGCGGGGGCAGTCGTAGTTCTGGCAGCGGTGCCGGGCCTCGCCCTCGGGGCGGACCAGGGCCCGGCCGCACACCGGGCAGTCGGCGGGGAAGGTCCACGGCTCCGAGTCGGGCGGGCGCTCGGTGAGCACCGGCCCCACCACCTCGGGGATGACCTCGCCGGCGCGGCGGACGATCACCCGGTCGCCGGGGCGCACGTCCTTCTCACGGACCTGGTCCTCGTTGTGCAGGGTGGCGGTGGTGACGGTGACCCCGCCCACGAAGACCGGCTCCAGCCTGGCGAAGGGGGTGGCCGAGCCCGACGGGCCGATGGAGACCTCGATGTCGAGCAGGGTGGTGACCTGCTCCTCGGGTGGGAGCTTGTAGGCGATGGCCCACCGGGGCGCCTTGGACGTGGACCCCAGCTCGCGCTGGAGGGCCAGGTCGTCGAGCTTCACGACCACCCCGTCGAACTCGTAGTCGAGCTCGTGGCGCTGCTTCTCGAACTCCTCGACATAGGCGACGACCGCCTCGATGCCGTCGTCGACGCGGCGGGTGTGCTCGTTGACCGGCAGTCCCAGGTCGCCCATGAAGCGCAGGGTCTCGTAGTGGGAGACGAAGCTCGGGCCGCCGACCACCTCCCCCAGCTGGTACGACCAGAACGACAGGTTGCGGGTGGCGGTGATCCTGGAGTCCTTCTGGCGCAGCGACCCCGCGGCCGCGTTGCGCGGGTTCACGTAGGGCCGGGCGCCGGCCTCGACGTTGCGGGCGTTCAGCTCGGCGAAGTCGGAGAGCTTCAGGTAGACCTCACCTCGAACCTCCAGCACCTCGGGGCCACCGTCGAGCCGGTGGGGGAGGTCGCCGATGGTGGCCACGTTGTGGGTGACGTCCTCGCCGACCCGGCCGTCGCCGCGGGTGGCGGCCCGGGCGAGCCGACCCCCCTCGTAGCGAACCGAGATCGCCAGGCCGTCGAACTTGAGCTCGCACACCCAGGCGCCCGGGTCCCGGTCGTCACCCAGACGCCGGGTCAGCCGGTCGGCCCAGGCGGTGAGCTCGCCGAGGTCGAAGGCGTTGTCGAGCGACATCATCGGCTGGGCGTGAACCACCGGCGCGAACGTCGTGCTCGGGGCCCCGCCGATCACCTGGGTGGGCGAGTCGGGGGTGACCAGGTCGGGGTGCTCCTCCTCAAGCCGGCGCAGCTCGCGCATGAGCGCGTCCCACTCGGCGTCGGGGATGGTGGGGGCGTCGTGCTCGTAGTACGCCTCGCTGTGGCGGCGGATCACCTCCCGCAGGGCCTCGATGCGCTCGGCGATGTCCTCCACCTGCTCCGACACCACCTGGAGGCTATCCGGCTCCGCCCCGTCGCCTGACCAGACAAGTTGCATACAACTCGGTGAACACCGGGGTCAGACCCCCCCCTCGCTGACCAGCAGTCCCGACGGAGAATCGACACGAAAGTGCAACGCAACGGGGCTTGCCAGCGGACCCGACGCGTATAGCGTTCGCGCACTCAATCCAGAACAACTCCGAAGACCAGGACCGGTGCACGATGCGGAACGGGCGGCTGCTGTGTCGAGGTGCCAGGGTCGATGCGTCACGAGCGCGTACGACCCCCCTCCATCTCTCGCGGGTGCGTTGCCGCCCCCGGTTGTGGGGACGAGCGATGCTGGTGCTCGCTCTGGTTGCGGCAGCTGCGACGACGGTGGCGGCGGCGGGTCCGGCCAGCGGCGGCTCCCACGTGGCCGACGAGGTGCGATGGTTCTCCACCGACGATGTGGGCAGTGTCGATCCGGTGGCGATGACCTTCGATGCGGCGCGCGGCACCCTCGAGCTCATCGGAGCCCCCGACCCCTCCGGCTCGTCGCTCGTGGTGTCGGTGACTCCCGATCAGGTCGGCCGCGGAAGCCGCGAGGTGCCACAAGACGTCATCGGGGGCGACGCCGTCACACTCATCAGAGGCGGACGCCAGGTCGACACCGGCAGCTCGGTGATCGACCTCACCGACCTCGGGATCGTCGAGCCCCTGGCAGCGGTGCTGGCGCCCAGCAGCGACAGCACCGACGACCCGACCCGGCAGAACCTGTTCATCCTCGACGGCGGTGGCCGCGAGGGCGATCCCCGAGTCGTCGAAGCGTCGACCTCCTCAGCCAGTGCGGCGATGGAGTCGGCCGCAGCCCTCGACTCGACGGCCACCCTGGTGAAGACCACCCAGACCTCGGCCTTTCCGATCCCGAGTCCCGACACGTCTGGGGCCGCGTGGATACGGCACCAGGGCCGGCTCCTCCTCGTGGACTCCGAAGTCGAGGAGATGCCGTGGTTGTGGAATGTCAACCAGGTGAACATGTACCCGACCAGCTACGGAGGCACGCTCGACACCGCCAACGTCGGTCGAACGCAACCGTGGAGCAACGAGCCCTCGGGTGTGGGCTACAACCCGGCGACCCGGGCGATCTTCGTTTCCGACGACGTGCTGCGGCGACTCAATGAGGTGCGCGCCGGCAGTGATGGTCGCTACGGCACGGCCGACGACCTGATCAGCTGGTGGGCGACGGTTGCGAGCAACAACGACCCCGAGGACGTCGCCTACGACACCACGAGCGGCGACCTGTGGGTCATCGACGGCGTCGACAGCGAGGTCTACAGGTACCGAGCGGGCGCCGACGGCACGTTCGGGACGGCCGACGACCCGACCCCGACGCAGTTCGACACCTACCTCGGGGGCCTCATCCGAGATCCGGAGGGCATCGTGCACTACGAAGCCAACGACACGCTGCTGGTGCTCGACAGCCGCAGCAAGCGCGTCTACGAGTTCTCGAAGTCGGGCACGTTGCTGGGCATCATCGACATCGCCGCCGCGGCAAGCGTGAAGCCCGCCGGGATCACCTTGGCACCCCCGTCGAACGGTGGGCCGGGCCTGAACATGTACATCGTGGACCGCGGCATCGACAACGGCATCGACCCCAACGAGAACGACGGCCGGCTCTACGAGATGTCCGCCGGTCTCGTGGGCGGCCCGCCTCCCGCCAATCAGGCTCCGGTCGCCAACGCAGGGCCCGACCAGACGCTGTTCGGCGCCAGCACCACCACGCTCGACGCCACCGGCAGCACCGACGACGGCGGACCTGCCGCGCTCAGCTATTCCTGGAGTCAGCTGTCGGGCAACGCGGCGACCATCGCCGACCCGAACGCTGCCGTCACCCAGGTGACCCTGCCCGGCAACGGCAGTTACCGGTTCCAGGTGACGGTCACCGATGCCGGCAACCCACCGTTGTCGTCGACCGACGAGGTGGACATCGCGGTCAGCCCGGGCGGGCAGTCGACGACGGTCACATCACAGGTGAGCGCCGGAGCCGACGACGCCGAGGAGAACGTGCCGTCCCCAGGGGTCACGGCCGGCACCGTGAGCCTCACCAGCACCGATCTCGATCTCGTCATCGACAACTTCGGGACCACGACCCAGAAGTCGGTCGTGGTGGGGCTGCGGTTCCCGTCGGTGGCCATCCCGAAGAACGCGACCGTGCTCGCGGCCAGCATCCAGTTCAGGAGCGACGAGATCTCCTCGGGCGCAGCGTCAGCGCCGTCGACGCTGACGATTCACGGGCAGGCTGCCGACAACCCGACATCGTTCGTCAACGCCAAGTTCAACCTCTCGACCCGCCCCCGGACCGTGCAGTCCGTCGACTGGAACCCGCCGTCGTGGAACGCCGTGAATCAGGTCACTGCGGCGCAGCGCAGCCCCGACATCGGCAGGGTCGTCCAGGAGATCGTCGATCGCGCGGGTTGGACCAACGGCAACGCGATGGCGTTCCTCATCACCGGGACCGGCAGCGGCACTCGGGTGGCCGACTCCTTCGAGGGCGGCTACGGACCCGTGCTCGAGGTCACGTACACAACCGGCGGGCCGGTCGCGAACACGCCACCTGTCGTCAGCGCCGGACCCGACCAGGCGGTGACCTCGACCGTCCCTGCCACGGTCACCCTGACCGGCACCGTCAGCGATGACGGACTGCCAGCCGGCGGAGCGCTCGTCCAGGAGTGGAGCCAGGTGAGCGGCCCGGCGACAGCAACAATCGTCAGCCCCACCGAGCGGGTCACCTCGGTGAGCCTGCCAGCCGCAGGCCCGTACGCGTTCCGCCTCACCGCCAACGACGGCGAGCTCAGCTCGTCGTCCGACGTGACCGTGACCGTCACCCTCCCCACCACCGGTCCGGTGACGCTCACCACTGTGGTGGCCAGCGGCACCGACGACGCCGAGCAGACCGTGTCGAACGGCAACATCCAGCTCGCGTCGGGGGATCTCGACATGCCACTCGATGGCAACACCCACAAGCTGGTCGGGCTGCGGTTCACCAACGTCACCGTTCCGAGGGGAGCCATCATCGAGGCCGCGTCGATCCAGCTGCGCAGCGACGACATCGGCTCGGCCGCGACGACCCTGACCATCGGGGCGCAGGCGGTGGCCGACGCCCCAGGGTTCACAGCGACCAAGTACGACCTGTCGAACCGGACCCTGCTGAGCCAGACGGTGCAGTGGATTCCGGCGCCATGGACGGTGAGGAACCAGGCGGGGCCAGCCCAACAGACCCCGTCCCTGGTTCCGCTGATCGAGCAGCTGGTCAGCTCGTCGTCGAACTGGGTGTCCGGCAACGCCATGGTCTTCGTGATCTCCGGCACCACCACCGGCACCCGCGTGGCCGACTCCTTCGAGGGCGCCTACCCGCCGGTGCTGACGATCCGGTACCGCATGCCGTGATCTGGCCGGCGGACCCCAACGACCTGTAGCCGTCACCACCAGGCCCAGGCCGCCTGTGACTGGCGGGCAACGGGCCGCCGGGCGAGGATGCGGGCATGCGCGACGAGTGGTGGCCCTGGGTGCTGCGCGCCCTGTGGGTCAGCCTCCCCTTCACCGCGGGCCAGCTCTTCGGCGACGCGCTCGCGGGCACCTCCCGGCCGGTGCAGCTCACCGCCACCGTCGGCGCCTGGGTGGTGTGGGCGGTCGCGCTGGTGGCCATGTCGATCCCCCACCACCTCACCCTCACGCCGGTGCGCATCCTGGTGCCGGGGTCGGTGGCGGTCGCGGTCTGGGCCACCGTGGCCGATGGGGCCTCGAGCTGGGGCGTCGCTGCGCTGGCGACCACCGCGACCGCTGCGGTGGTGGCACTGGCGGCGCCCGTCGGGGCCTGGTTCGTGAACGGCTCCTCGTACGGCGACGAGCGCCGGGTGCCGCTGCGGCCGCCGGGGATGCTGCTGCTGGGGCCGGTGCCGTTGGCCTGGGCCGTCGTCGTGACGGTGATGGTCGCCGGCCCACTCCTGCTGGCTGCGAAGCAGTGGGTGGCCGGGACCGCGGTGCTGGTCCTGGGCGGCGCCCTGGCTGTCGTGGCTGCCCGGGCGCTGCACCAGCTGGCCCGGCGGTGGCTGGTGTTCGTACCCGCCGGCGTGGTGCTCCACGACCACCTGGTGCTCGGGGACCCGGCGCTGTTCCGCCGCACCGCCATCGCCGGCCTGGGCCCGGCCCTGGCCGA
>JBFKRY010000092.1:0-14876 GCA_041636995.1 Acidimicrobiales bacterium
GCAGCCCGACAAGCGTCGGGCCGCGGATCAACAGGGAGGGGCGAGGGGCCGAGCGACGAACGGCGCCTCCGGCGCAGCCGCAGCCCGACAAGCGTCGGGCCGCGGATTGATTCAGTACCGCCGGCGGGGGATTCGCTCGTCGATGGGGCCTGCGAGCCGCAGGGTCTGGAACGTGCCCGCGACCAACAGGTCACGGGCCTCGGGGACCAGGCCCGTGGGAGCCAGCTCGGTGAGGGGCCAGCGAGCCCCGGGATCGCTGCGCTCGGGCGGCGGTTCCGACACGATCATCCGCCCGCCGGGTCGCAGGAACCTGCACCCGCACTCGGCAGTCACCAGCGGCGGCCCGAAGCTGCGCGCGGTGACCACGTCGGCCCAGCCGGCCCAGCGGGGATGGCGGGCCACGATCTGGGCCTCCCCGTGGACCACCTCGACCCGATTCTCGAGCCCCAGGGTCTCGACCGCCCGACCCAGGAACCCGGCACGCCGGGTCCCGCGTTCGACCAGCGCCATCTCGGTGTCGGGCAGATCCATGGCGACGGCCAGCGCGGGCATGCCGCCACCGGAGCCGAGATCCACGATCGTGGCGCAGGGTTCGCGGGTGATCACCTCGACGAACCCGGCGGCGTGGGCGAGCTGGGCGTCGATCGACATCGGGCCGAGAAACCCGAGCGAGCGGGCTCGTTCGAGCACCGGCCGCAACGCGTCGATGTGGGCGGCACCCACGGCGGCGACCCGCCGGGCCGATCAGCCCTCGTCGGGAACCAGCACCACCCAGCGAGGCTCGTCGCCCTCGGACATGCTCTTGACCCCGTCGATCTCCATGACCGCATCGTGGATGGCCTTGCGGTCCGCCGAGCTCATCGGCTCGAGCGCCAGCTCGGTGCCGGTGGCCTTGACCTGTTCGGCCTGGCGCCGGGCGAACTCGGCGAGCGCGGCCCGGCGACGCTCGCGGTAGCCGGCCACGTCCACGAGCAGCCGGTTCGTGTCGCGCCCGTCCGCCTTGCGCTGTACGGCCGAGCGGCTCAGCTCCTGGATGGCGTGCATGGTGCCCCCCTTGGGCCCGATCAGCAGGCCCAGGTCGGTGCCGTCGATGGAGCCGATCAGGGTGTCGTCCTCGACCGAGGTCGACACCGTCGCATCGACGCCGAAGCCAGCCACGAGCCCCTCCAGGAACTCGGTGACCATCACCCGCTGATCGTCCATCGGCACCAGCTCTCCCCGTCGTGAGTCCTCGCTCACTGCTGCCCCTTTCTCACCGGTGTCGGACCGGTCGTCCCGTGCCTTGCCGCCCCCACGCTCACTCGTCCGTGTCGGCGTCTCGTCCTCGCGCTCGGCCTGACGGCTGCGGCCGCCACCTTTGTCCCGACCCCCCTGCTTGGACCCGCCGGCCTCCTGACGCTGACCGCGCCGGCCGCGCTCGCCGGGGCCGCGACCCTCACGCCGTCTGGCATCGCCGCCGCCGGCGCGCCTGGGCTCGTCGGTGCGGGCACCGCCGCCTTCACGGCGGCCGCCTCCCCGGCCTCCCTGACCGCCGCCGCGCTGGCCGCGCTGGCGGCGACTCCGAGCCTCCTTCTTGGGGCGGGCCTGGGTCGGGCGCACCCGAGCCCGCACCCGGGCTTCGGTCTTCTTGAAACCCAGCCAGCGGCTCTCGGGCTCCTGCACCACTTCGAACTCGGCGTCGTCGCGGTCGACACCGAGCTGGTCGAGGGCTTCTTCCTTGGCGGCTTCCAGGGTCTCGCCCCGGACTTCAACCCATTCCATCTCTATCTCTTCTTCTTGTCACGACGGCGCGACACGGGTTCGGGACGGGTGCTCTTCTTCGGCGTGACCCGCTTGGACGTGGGGCGCTCCTGACGCTCCCGGGACTGGGGCGGAGTCCGCTTGGCCGCGGCCTGCTTCTTGGTTGGGGCCGCGGCCTCCTTCTTGGATGGCGCCGCGGCCTGCTTCTTGGCCGCCGGCGGCTTCTTCCGCTTCTTCGGCGGAGGCGTCGACACCGGGCTGCGGCGCCCGTGAGTGCTGCTGCCTGCGCCGGCCTTGTCCGTTCCCGAGCCCCGCCGCGCCGTCTTGGTTGCGGTGGACTTGGTGTCGGTCGGTTCCGGCCGGACGATCTCGATCTCATCGTCCTCGGTGCCGTAGACCCGCTTGGTGATGAACATCTGCTGGCCGACGCGAAACAGGTTCGAGACGAACCAGTAGACCACGAGGGCGGCAGGGAAGCCGAACGAGAAGATCGGCAGCATGAAGGGGAGCACCTTCATGATCATCTGCTGCTGGGGGTTCATCTCCGACGTCTTCTGGCGACCCTGGATCTGCTTCTGCTGCAGCCAGGTGGTGACGCCGACGCCGATCACCAACAACAGGTAGGGGACCCCGGTGACGACGGAGTCGGCGAGCGCCGAGGACGCGCTCTCCGAGAGGTCGAGCCCGAAGGAGTTCATCTCGGTGGCCTCTCGGAGATCCTGGGCCAGCTGGCTGCTCTCGCTCAGGTAGTCGGGATTGAAGGTCCGCTCGTCGAAATCCACGACCACCCGGTCCGAGCCGAAGCTGGTCGCGCCCAGCGCCAGCCCGGCATCGGTGACCCGCCGGGTCAGCCCTCGGACCACCTGGAAGAGCACGAGGAACACCGGCAGCTGGATGAGGATGGGAAGGCACCCGCCCAGGGGGTTGACGTTGTTCGCCTGGTAGAGCGCCATCATCTCCTGGTTGAGGCGCTCGCGGTCGTCGCCGTACTTGGATCGCAGCCGCTTGACCTCGGGCTGCAGCCGCTGCATGGCCATCATCGACCGGGTCTGGCGCACGGTGATCGGCGCCATCACCAACATGATGAGCATGGTCAACAACACGATGGCGCCGCCGTAGCTCGGCCAGATCCCGTACAACCAGCTCAACAGGTTGGCGATGAAGTTGTACATGCGCGCTCAGCCCTTCCGGGGCAGCGGGTCGTAGCCGTGGGAGCCGAATGGATGGCACCGGGAGATCCGCCGCACACCGAACCAGGTGCCGCGCGCCGCGCCATACTCCCGGATCGCCTCGGCGGTGTACGCCGAACACGATGGGAGGTACCGGCAGCGTGGCGGCCGGCTGGCGCTGAAGCTCTGCCACCACTCGATGGCGCGCAGCAGGGCCCGGCTGGTCATGCTGGGGGTCGGCGCAGCTTCTCGAGGGCCTGGATCAGCCACCGGCGCGCCTCCTCGGATGTGAAGTCGGCGCGCCGGATCCCGATGAGGTAGTCGCCGGGGCCGACCAGCTCGGGCCGCTCGGCGGCCAGGGCCGAGACCAGGTGGCGGAGCCGGCGCCGGGCGCGGTTGCGAGCGACCGCGGTCCCGACCCGGCGGTCGATGGCGAAGGCGAGGCGAGGCGAGGGGGTGGCATCGGCACAGAAGCTGATCCGGAGAGGGCCGGCGCTGGCGCGCCGTCCGTGGCGGTCGAGCTCGACGAACGATCGGCGACCACGGACGCCCGGGATCAGGCGGAAAGCTTGTGCCTTCCCTTGCGCCGGCGAGCTCGGATGATGGCGCGGCCGGCACGGTCGGACATGCGATGGCGGAACCCGTGTCGCCGTGCTCGACGACGGGTGTTCGGCTGGTAGGTGCGCTTCACGATCGATTTTTCCTCTTCGGCGCAGCCGAGCCGGGTTGCCCGGCTGCGGGTGAGGCCGTGCCCCTCGGCCCCGGCCAGGAGACCCCCCAAGGTTTCACAAACGCACAATCGGGGTGTGCGCCAGCAGCGGGCGGTCAGCGAGTCCCCCCGTCGCGAGCCGGCGATTCCCCACATGCGCCGCTGGCGCGTGCGAGATGTCCGCCGGCGCTCCGGTGAACATCATCACGCTAGAGGGCCGGGCCGGCTCATGACAACACGGGCCGGCCGCCGACCAGCGGCGGGACGCGCCGACGCCATCACGTCCCGGCCGCCGAGTCCCATGAGGCGACCGGACGGGGACCGGGATTCGAGCTGTGCATCACCAGCGCACCCACGCATCGCGGCGGTCGTCGGCCCCGGTGTCACCACATGCTCGAGCGGGACACCGATCGTGGCCGGATCCGGCCGCGAACGTCCACGACCCTGGTCCACACCTTCCCCGAAGATCCTCTCCACAACCTGTGGAAAACCCGGGGAAATCGGCTCTTGACCTGCGATTTCATACTCCCCAGGTCATCCACTAGCCGCTTGTGGATTCTCCCAGTAGGGTGCGCAGCCCATGCGTGGATCTGCACTGTCGCTGCCCGACCGCTCGTCGGGTTCGGCGGGCATTCCACGCCGCGCCCGCGCTCTCCATTGCACCTTTTCCACATATGTGGATGGTGCTGTGGAAAGACCCAGGAGGATTCCGTGTGAGCAACGCGACCCAGCTGTGGGACGCCTGCGCCCAATCGATCCGAGAGCAAGTCTCTGACGGCGTCTGGAACTCCACCTTCAAGGAAGCCCGCCCCCACGCGGTCAGCGACCACGAGCTGGTGCTCACGGTTCCGAGCCAATGGGTCAAGGAGCGGATCGAGGGTCGCTACCACCAGCTGGTGCTCGAGGCGCTCGACGAGGCGTCGGGCGCCCCGGTCCAGATGATCATCGAGGTCGAGACCGACGGCAGCGATCTCGACGTCGACATCGACCTCACCGTCATCGACGATCTGGAGTCGATCGACGAGCTCCTGGGGCGGAGCGAGCCGGCCGCGCCGGGCGAGGCCATCGACGAGGCGACTGCGCCCACCAACGAGCGCTACACGTTCGAGAGCTTCGTGACCGGTGCGTCCAACCGCTTCGCGCACGCTGCTGCGCTGTCGGTCGCCGAGCGACCCAGCCGCTCGTACAACCCCCTGTTCATCCACGGTGACGCCGGGCTGGGCAAGACCCACCTCCTGCAGGCCATCGGGTCGTACGTCCACGTGAACTACCCGGGCTCGGAGACCCTCTACGTCTCCACCGAGACGTTCCTGAACGAGTTCGTCGAAGCCATCCGGGCCAACACCCGCGCCGAGTTCAAGCGCCGTTACCGCGAGATCGACGTGCTGCTGGTCGACGACATCCAGTTCCTCGAGGGCAAGGAAGGCCTCCAGGAGGAGTTCTTCCACACGTTCAACACCCTCTACCAGGCCAACAAGCAGATCGTCCTGTCGTCGGACCGTCCACCCGACTCCATGTCGACCCTGGAGGACCGCCTGCGCAGCCGGTTCAAGATGGGCCTGATCACCGACATCCAGCCCCCCGACCTCGAGACCCGGCTCGCCATCCTGCGCAAGAAGGCCGAACGGGAGACCCAGCCGGTGCCCGCCGAGGTGCTCGAGTACATCGCCAGCCACGTCACCGACAACATCCGGGAGCTCGAAGGAGCGCTCATCCGGGTCTGCGCCTTCGCGAGCCTCAACGACGTGCCGCTCACGGTCGACATCGCCACGGAGATCCTCCACGACCTGGTGACCACCCGCCAGCCCCGGCCGATCACCCCCGACCTCATCATCGAGACCACCGCGCAGGTGTTCGGATTCACCCGCGAAGAGATCATCGGCCAGCGCCGGCACCGGCCGCTGGTGACGGCCCGCCAGATCGCCATGTACGTCTTCCGGGAGCTCACCGACCTCAGCTACCCCGCCATCGCCCGCGAGTTCGGAGGTCGCGACCACACCACCGTCATCCACGCCGTCGACAAGATCAGCTCGCTCATGTCGGATCGCCGTCAGATCTACGACCAGGTCACCGAGCTCACCCAGGCCATCCGCTCCAGCGGTTGAGCGCCCCGCCACGCCAGGTCGTCGAGCGGCCGGCGCCGAGGCTGGGGACCCGGCTGGGGACGACCGGGGCCGCACCGGGGACAACCCGACCGATCGCCCGGCGAGCCCCCGACCGAGCCTCACGTCGCCCATGGGAACCCCCAGCAAGCCCACACCCTCCACCGCAGGCCTGACCTGGGCAAATAGGGTGTTGCCCACAAATCCACACACCTACTACCACTACTGAGTTCTCTTCATCATCTCCCCAGCTGTGCAGGTCGGCCTGTGCACGTCCGTCACCGAGCCAGAAAGCGACCAAAACCGTGAAGTTCCGATGCGAGCGTGAGGTGCTCGTCGAAGCCCTCAATACTGCCGGGCGCGCCGTGTCGAGTCGCGGCGCGAGCCAGCCGGCGCTGTCGTATCTCCGTCTCGAGCTCGGGGGTGACTCGCTGGTCGTCACCGGCAGCGATCTCGACCTCACGATCAGCGTGTCACTCGAGGTCGCCGGCGCCGAGGACGGGGTGGCGGCGGTGCCGGCCAAGCTGCTCTCCGATGTGGTGCGTGCCGTGGAGCCGGGCGCAGTGGAGGTGACCGGCAACGGCGGCGATGCTCACATCACCGCCGGCCGATCCCAGTTCACGCTGCGGACGTTCCCGGCCGACGAATACCCCCAGGTCGACGAGGTCGGGGGGGAGGGGGTGTCCATCGACGCCGGGGCCCTCGCCGAGGCCCTGCGCCAAGTGGTGCCCGCGGCCAGCTCCGACGATTCACGTCCGATCCTCACCGGCGTGCTCATGGCCGCCGAGGCCGAGGGGTTGCGCCTGGTGGCCACCGACTCCTACCGGCTGGCGGTGCGCGACCTCGTGGGGGCATCGGTCCTGGAGGCCGAGCAGAGCATCCTGGTCCCCAGCCGGGCGCTCAACGAGCTCACCCGCTTGCTCGGGCATGCCGAGGAGGCCACGGTGTACCTGGGTGAGCGAGACGCCTCCTTCGAGGTCGGCGACGTCCGGGTCACCACCCAGCTGATCGCCGGCGACTTCCCCAACTACCGGGGCCTGATCCCCGAGAGCAATCCCAACAAGCTCACCGTGGATCGGGCGGCGCTGCTCGACGCGGTGCGCCGGGTCCGACTGCTGGCCCAGGAGGCCACGCCGGTGCGCATGGCGATGTCGGCCGACGGGCTGGAGCTGGTGGCGATGACCCAGGACGTCGGTCAGGCCCACGAGTCGGTCGACGCCACCTACGAGGGCGACGAGCTCACCGTCGCCTTCAACGCCGACTACCTGTTGGTCGGCCTCGACGTGGCACCCGGCGACGAGGTCACCCTCGAGACCGTCGATGCCCTCAAGCCGGCGCTGCTCCGGGCCCCCGACCACCCCGAGTTCCTGTACCTGCTGATGCCGGTGCGCGTCTCCTGAGGGGGTGGCGGAGCTCCGACACCTCTGGCTGAGCGACTTCCGGAACTACATCGAGCTCGATCAGCGCTTCGACACGGGCCGGATCGTGATCAGCGGGCCGAACGGTCAGGGCAAGAGCAACGTCGTCGAGGCCATCGGCTATCTCGGATCGCTGTCGTCGTTTCGAGGGGCACCATCCGACACGCTGATCCGCGACGGTGCCGACGAGGCCGTCGTCCGGGGACAGGTGGTGGTCGAGGAGCGTGAGCTGCTGATCGAGGTGGCCATCGTCCGGGGCCGAGCCAACCGCATCCAGGTCAACAAGCAACGGCTCGGGCGGGCCCGTGACCTGATCGGGCTGATGCCGGTGACCGTGTTCGGCCCCGACGATCTCGAGCTGATCAAGGCCGGCCCGAGCCTGCGCCGGCGCTTCCTCGACGACCTGCTCGTCCAGCTTCATCCTCGGAACCACGAGCTGCGCAGCCGACTCGAGAAGATCCTCAAGCAGCGCAACGCCCTGCTCCGGTCCGCCGGGGGCCGTCGCTCACCCGAGGTCGACACCACCCTGCGGGTGTGGAACGACAAGCTCGCCGAGACCGGGGAGTCCTGGGGCCGGGCCCGGCAGGCCCTGGTGGACGCGCTGGCGCCGAGGGTCGATCAGGCCTACCGGTCCCTCGCCGGCGAAGGCCACCCGGTCACGGTCGGCTACCGGCCCCCGTGGCTCGAGCCGGGCCTGCTGGCCGCGCTCGAGGCCGCGGCCACCGACGAGCTGCGGCGGGGCACCACCCTGGTCGGCCCGCACCGCGACGAGCTGGACATCGATCTCTCCTCGATGCCGGCCCGCACCCACGCCTCACAGGGCGAGCAGCGGACCCTGGCCCTGGCGCTCCGCATCGCCGGGCACCACGAGCTGCACCGGGTCGCCGGGACCAGCCCGCTGCTGCTCCTCGACGACGTGTTCTCCGAGCTCGACGACGAGCGTTCGGCGGCGCTCCTCGACCTCCTCGTGGCCGACCAGACGATCGTGACCACGGCGTCGGTGACCCCGCCGGTTGCCGGTCCGGTCCAGCACCTCCGGGTGGACGACGGAGCGATCCACCCGGTTGCCGCCAGCGGTGCGTGATCGCGCGGTCGCGGTCGCGATGCGCGAAGGTTGACCGATGCCCTGGGAGCCCCTCCCCGACGCGCAGCGCCAGCCATCGCCGCTGTCCGAGCCCCTCGATCGCCTGCTCGACGCGCTGGTGGGGGCCTCGGCCTCCACCATCGACACCATCATCGATCGCTGGCCGGAGATCGTCGGGGACGTGCTGGCCCCCCGGGCCCGCCCGGTCAAGCTGGTCGACGCGGTGCTCACGGTGCGGGCCGACGACGCGGTGGTGGGCAGCGAGGTGCGCTGGCTCGAGCCGACGATCGTCGAACGGGTCGCGGAGCTTGCCGGGGGGGCCCAGCTGGCCGGGGTCAAGGTGGTGGTCGGGCCCCCTCGGGCATCGTCGCCAGGGGCCGGTTGAGGGCGCTGGATCGGTCCGGATCGTCGGCCCCGGCTGGTACAATCACACCAGCGTGATTCGGGGTTCCCACCAGCATCTTCACACGAGCCGAGCTGGTTCCGCGCCCCTTGCGAACCTCGTTGTCGAGCGGTGAAAGGTCGCTGGTTTGTCACAGACGGCTGACTCCTACGGTGCGGAGGACATCCAGGTCCTCGAGGGTCTCGAAGCGGTCCGGCGGCGACCGGGCATGTACATCGGATCCACCGGCCCCACGGGGCTGCACCACCTGGTGTACGAGGTGGTCGACAACAGCGTCGACGAGGCCATGGCCGGGCACTGCAGCACCATCGAGATCACCCTCCTGGCCGACGGGGGATGCCAGGTGTCCGACGACGGCCGGGGCATCCCGGTCGGACGCCATCACCAGTACGAGGACATGAGCGCGGCCGAGGTGGCGCTCACGGTCCTCCACGCCGGCGGGAAGTTCGGCGGCCACGGCTACAAGGTCTCGGGCGGGCTCCACGGCGTGGGCGTGTCCGTGGTCAACGCCCTGTCCACCCGCCTCGAGGTCGAGATCGACCGCGAGGGCAAGCGCCACTTCATGTCGTTCTGCGACGGTGGCGAGGTGGACCAGCGGCTCGCCGTCGTCGGCGACGCCCCGGGCGGTCGCACCGGCACCACGGTGCGCTTCTGGCCCGACCCCGCGATCTTCAAGGAGGGCATCGAGTTCCGGGCGGCCACCCTGCTGGAGCGCTTCCAGATGATGGCGTTCCTCAACCGGGGCCTGCGGATCGGCTTCGTCGACCAGCGCCCCGGCGGCGGCGATCATGACACCCGCTTCGAGTACAGCGGCGGCATCGTCGACTTCGTCCAGCACGTCAACGCGTCCAAAGAGGCGCTGTTCCAGGCGGTGGGGTACCTCGAGGCGGCCGAGGCCGATCAAGAGGTCGAGATCGCCTTCCAGTGGAACACCGGGTTCAACATCGACGGCGTGCACTCCTTCGCCAACGGCATCGCCACCATCGAGGGCGGCATGCACGAGCAGGGGTTCCGAGGCGCGCTCACCCGGGTGGTCAACGCCTACGCGCGCGACAAGGGCCTCCTCAAGGAGAAGGACGACAACCTGCAGGGCGAGGACATCCGTGAGGGCCTGACCGCCATCATCTCGGTGCGCCTGTCCGAGCCCCAGTTCGAGGGCCAGACCAAGTCCAAGCTCGGCAACGTGTCCATCCGCTCACTGGTGGAGAAGGCCACCAACGAGCACCTGTCCGACTGGCTCGAGGAACACCCGGCCGAGGCCAAGCGCATCGTGCAGAAGGCCATCCAGGCCGCCACGGCCCGGATCGCAGCCCGCAGTGCCCGGGACGCCACCCGGCGCAAGTCGGCCCTCGACGGTGCCGGCCTGCCCGGCAAGCTCACCGACTGCTCCAGCAAGGATCCCCGCGAGTCCGAGCTCTACATCGTCGAGGGCAACTCCGCGGGCGGCTCGGCCAAGGACGCCCGGGACCCGCGAACCATGGCGGTGCTCCCCATCCGGGGCAAGATCCTCAACGTCGAGCGGGCCCGGGTGGACAAGATGCTGCGCAACACCGAGGTGCAGGCGCTCATCGCCGCCATCGGCGCCGGCTTCGGCGAGGACTTCGACATCCTGAAGGTCCGCTACCACAAGATCATCCTGCTGGCCGACGCCGACGTGGACGGCAGCCACATCCGCACCCTGTTGCTGACCTTCCTGTTCCGCCAGATGAAGGAGCTGGTCGAGCAGGGCTACGTGTACATCGCCCAGCCCCCGCTGTACTCCACCGAGGTGGCCAAGTCGAAGGTGTACCTCAAGGACGACCACGCCAAGAGCGTCTTCCTCGAGGAGCATCCCGATCACAAGGCCGAGTTCGCCCGGCTGAAGGGCCTGGGCGAGATGGACGCCAGCGAGCTGTGGGAGACCACCATGGACCCCGCCACCCGCACCCTGCTCCAGGTCACGGTGGAGCAGGCCGCGGTGGTCGACGAGGTGTTCTCCACGCTGATGGGCGAGGACGTGGAGCGCCGCAAGAGCTTCATCCAGACCAACGCGCGCGACGTCCGCTTCCTGGACATCTGATCGAGGGCAACGCATGAGTGACCAGACCATCCCCGGACCGGGCGACGGCAGCGCCGGGATCGAGGCCATCGAGATCCAGGAGGAGATGGAGCAGTCCTTCCTGGACTACGCCATGTCCGTCATCGTGTCCCGGGCCCTCCCCGACGCCCGCGACGGCCTCAAGCCGGTGCACCGCCGGATCCTGTGGGGCATGTACGACACCAACGTCCGGCCCGACCGCTCCCACGTCAAGTGCGCCAAGGTGGTGGGCGAGGTCATGGGCAACTACCACCCTCACGGCGACACCGCCATCTACGACTCGCTGGTGCGCCTGGGCCAGCCCTTCTCGCTGCGCCATCCCCTGATCGACCCCCACGGCAACTTCGGGTCACCGAACGATCCGCCCGCGGCCATGCGCTACACCGAGTGCCGGCTGTCGCAGCTGGCGATGCACATGCTCGCCGGCATCGACCAGGACACCGTCGACTTCGTCGACAACTTCGACGGCTCGTCCGACGAGCCGGTGGTGCTGCCGTCGCGGTTCCCGAACCTGCTGGTCAACGGGGGCCAGGGGATCGCAGTGGGGATGGCCACCAACATCCCGCCCCACAACCTGGGCGAGGTGGTCGACGCGGCCACCCACCTGCTGCGCCATCCCGACGCCTCCGACGACGACCTCATGGGGTTCGTCAAGGGCCCCGACTTCCCCACCGGCGGCATCATCTTGGGCCGCGGCGGCATCCTGGCCGCGTACAAGACCGGGCGGGGTTCCATCAAGGTCCGGGGCAAGGCCGAGATCGAGGAGGACGGCAAGACCACCCGGATCGTGGTGACCGAGATCCCCTACCAGACCAGCGTCGAGGCCATCGAGGAGAAGGCCGCCGAGCTGGTGGACCGCCGCGAGCTCGAGGGGATCCGGGTCATCCGCAACGAGTCCGCCAAGGGGCAGACCCGGTTGGTGTTCGAGCTGCGCAAGGACGCGCCGGCGCTGGTGATCCTCAACAACCTGTACAAAGGCACGCCGCTGCAGACCAGCTTCCCGGTCAACATGGTGGCCCTCGACGACGGGGTGCCCCGCACCCTCACCCTGCGCGGGGCCCTGGCGGCCTGGGTCGATCACCAGATCGACGTGGTCACCCGCCGGTCACAGTTCCTGCTCGACAAGGCCCAGCGCGACCTGCACATCAACGAGGGCCTGCTCAAGGCCATCGGCCTCATCGACGAGATCATCGCCGCCATCCGGGCCAGCGACGACCGGCCCGAGGCCCGGACCGCGCTGATGGCGGCACCGTTCGAGTTCAGCGAGGTCCAGGCGAACCACATCCTCGACATGCAGCTGGGGCGGCTCACCCGCCTCGGCCGCGAGGCCATCGAGGAGCGGGTGGCCGAGCTGCGGACCCAGATCGAGGAGCTCGAGGCCATCCTCGCCGACGACGACAAGCTGCGCTCGGTGATCATCGACGAGCTGGCCGAGATCCGCGACGAGTTCGCCAGCGAGCGCCGCACCGAGCTGGCCGTCGATCCCGGCGAGTTCGTGATCGAGGACCTGATCGACGACGAGAACCTGGTGTTCACCCTCAGCGCCGGCGGCTACGTCAAGACCACCCAGGCCGACGAGTTCCGCAGCCAGGGCCGGGGCGGTCGAGGGGTGGCCGGGGCCAGCCTCAAGGGCGAGGACTACGTGGCCACCATGATCCACACCACCGCCCACGCCTACCTGCTGTTCTTCACCAGCATGGGGAAGGTGTACCGGCTGAAGGCCCACGAGATCCCGATGGCCAGCCGCACCGCCCGGGGCACCAACATCGCCAACTTCCTCGAGCTCGATCCCGACGAGTCGATCGCCGCGGTCATCGACACCCGCGACTACGAGACCAAGCGCTTCCTGGTGTTCGCCACCCGCAACGGGCAGGTCAAGAAGACCAAGTTCAACGAGTACGACAAGTCGCGCCGGGGGCTCATCGCCATCAGCCTCAAGGAGGGCGACGAGCTGGTCCGGGTCCTGCCCACCAGCGGTGACGACCACATCTGCATGGTCTCCCGCCACGGCAAGCTCATGCGCTTCGAGGAGTCCGAGGTCCGGCCCATGGGTCGGGCCGCCGCCGGGGTGCGTGGCATGAAGCTGCGCGACGGCGACGAGGTGGTCTCGGTCAGCGTGGCCCGGGACGACAGCATGCTGTTGCTGGTCACCGAACGGGGCTACGGCAAGCGCACCGAGATGGACGCCTTCAACCCCAAGCATCGGGGCGGCCAGGGCGTCACCGCGATGAAGGTGTCCGAGGACAAGGGCATGGTGGTGGCGTCACGCTCGGTCGGCGAGGACGACGAGGTGCTGCTGGTGGCCTCCAACGGCACCCTGATCCGCATCCCCGTGAGCACCATCTCCATCCAGGGGGCCTACGCCACCGGGGTGAAGGTGATGTCGGTCCCGCCCGACCACAAGGTGGCCGCAGTGGCCCCCGTCGTCGACGAGAACGGCAACGGCAACGGTCACGCCGGTGCCGAGGCCGAGGCCGAGGCCGACGCGGCCGAAGCGAGCGAGGGCTCCGGCACCGCCGACACCGACTGATCGCCCGCCGGCCCACCACCACTTCCCCCGCAACCGAGCGAGGGAAGGAGGCCGGTCATGGACCGGTACCCGAACGACACGCGCGGCCAGGCGCTGCCGACGGTGGCGCTGGTCCTGTGGGCCATCGCCGGGGTGAGCGTGCTGGCCGCGATGGTGGGGGAGCGCGCCATCGATCGGAGCCGGGCCCAGGCCGGGGCCGACGCCGTGGCCCTGGCCGTGGCCGCCGGCGAGGAGGACGCCGCGGCCCTGGCGGCCCGCAACGGGGTCCGGCTCGAGCGCATCGAGCAGGGCCCCGAGGTCGACGTGGTCGTGTCGTCCGGCGGGGCCACCGCGGCGGCCCGGGCCCGATCGAGTCGACGGGATTGGCGGGGCCTCGACCCCCGGCTGCAGCGAGCGCTGGCCGCCGCCGAGGCCGCCCTGGGCCACCGGATCCCGATCGTGTCGGGGCTGCGCACCCGGGCCGACCAGGAGCGGCTGTGGGCGAACCGCCACCGCAATCCGTACCCGGTGGCCCCGCCCGGCACGTCGCTACACGAGCGAGGCCTGGCGGTGGACGTGCCCCTGGGCGTAGCGGCGGCCCTGGCCCGGGTGGGCCCGTTGGTGGGCCTGTGCCGACCCCTGCCGGTCAGCGATCCGGTCCACTTCGTGCTGTGCTGATCGGGCCCCGGGGCATGGACCGCCGGTCGTGCTGATCGCCCGCTGGTCATGGGGCTGTTGGCCGTATGCGCACTAATGCTCCCCAGCGAGGCCGTACACTGCTCGATGTGCCGAAGGACGCCGACGCGTTGACCGAGCCCGGCAGGGACGTCGACGACGTCGACGAGACCAGCGATGCCGTGGACCAGCGCGGCGACGCGGCCGACGTCGACGCCGCCGAGGTCGCGGCCGCCGACGTGGAAGACGCCGGGGTCGACAGCCAAGACGCCACCGCAGCTGCGCCCGAGGGCGAGGACGTCGAGGGGAGCCCGTTCGGGGACGAGCTGCGCCTGCCCGACGAGCACGGCTACGAGGGCGAGGCCTATCTCGACGAGGACGAGCTGCTGGGGTCGGACGGGGAGCTCGACGAGCTCGACGACGCCATGGACTTCGAGGGCGAGTTCCTCCTGCCCGGCGAGTACGAGGAAGAAGGCGCCGAGCTCCTCTTCGACGGCGATCCCGACGAGTTCGAGCTCGAGGTGGGGGTCGGACCCTATCCCGATGCTCGTCCCCAGCCCGGCGATCTGTTGGTGCTCGACGATCCCGGGGCCCGTCCGGTCCGCCCGCCGGTTCGGCGGATGTCCCGGGCCGAGCGCCGCCGCCGGGTCCGGCTCCAGGCCCGCCGGGTACGTCGGATCGTTCGCCATGTCGAGCCCTGGTCGGTGCTCAAGATCTCGATCTTCTTCTACGCCTGCCTCTGGGTGATCTTCCTGGTGGCGGGGTTCATGATCTGGGGCGTGGCCGAGGGGTCGGGCACCGTCGCCAAGCTCGAGAGCCTGATCATCCAGCTGTTCGCGCTCGATACCTTCGAGTTCGATGCCGGCCAGATGTTCCGCGGCTACGCGCTGGGGGGCCTGGCCCTCGCCATCGCCGGGACCACCTTCAACGTGTTGATGTGCCTGCTGTTCAACCTCATCAGCGACCTCACCGGCGGCCTGCGCATCACCA
>JBFKRY010000093.1:0-14831 GCA_041636995.1 Acidimicrobiales bacterium
CCACGACTCGCCGAACACCGACGACAGCGGCCCCCACGTTCCCTGGGGGGTGGTCCACGACCCGGTGTTCGACTGGGCCAACGACCGGCCGCCCCGGCGTCCGCTCCACGAGACCATCATCTACGAGACCCACGTCCGGGGTCTGACCATGCGGCATCCGGCGGTGCCGCACGAGATGCGCGGGACGTACCGGGGGCTGGCTCACCCGGCCATCATCGACCACCTGCTGCACCTCGGCATCACTGCGGTCGAGCTCATGCCGGTGCACCAGTTCGTCCAGGACCACCACCTGATCCAGCGGGGCCGGCGCAACTACTGGGGCTACAACAGCATCGCCTACCTGGCGGTGCACAACGAGTACACGTCGTCGGGCCCCCTCGGGCAGGTGCAGGAGTTCAAGGCCATGGTCCGGGCCCTGCACGCCGCCGGCATCGAGGTGATCCTCGACGTGGTCTACAACCACACCGCCGAGGGCAACCACCTGGGGCCGACGCTGTCGATGCGGGGGATCGACAACCCCGCGTACTACCGCCTGGTGGACGACGACCCCCGCTACTACCTCGACTTCACCGGCACCGGCAACAGCATGAACATGCGCCACCCCCACGTGCTGCAGCTGATCATGGACAGCCTCCGCTACTGGATCGCCGAGATGCACGTGGACGGGTTCCGTTTCGACCTGGCATCGGCGCTGGCCCGGGAGCTGTACGAGGTCGACCGGCTGTCCGCCTTCTTCGACCTCATCCAGCAGGATCCGCTGGTGTCCCAGGTCAAGCTCATCGCCGAACCCTGGGACGTGGGAGAGGGCGGCTACCAGGTCGGGAACTTCCCTCCCCGTTGGTCGGAGTGGAACGGCCGGTACCGGGACACCGTGCGCGACTTCTGGCGCGGCGAGCCGGCATCGGTCGCGGAGTTCGCGTCCCGGATCACCGGCAGCTCCGACCTGTACCGGGACGACACCCGCCGGCCCACGGCGTCGATCAACTTCGTGACCGCCCACGACGGGTTCACCCTGGCCGATCTGGTCTCGTACAACGAGAAGCACAACGAGGACAACGGCGAGGGCAACCTCGACGGGGACTCCCACAACCGGTCGTGGAACTGCGGGGTCGAGGGGCCGACCGACGACCCGGGGGTGCTGGAGCTGCGCGACCGGCAGCGGCGCAACCTCATGATCACGCTGCTGCTGTCCCAGGGGGTCCCGATGCTGCTGGGTGGGGACGAGCTGGGGCGCAGTCAGCGGGGCAACAACAACGCCTACTGCCAGGACAACGAGATCTCCTGGTACGACTGGGACAAGGTGGACGAGTCGTTCCTCGCGTTCTGCCAGGAGCTGATCGAGTTCCGCCACCGGCACCCGGTGCTGCGCCGCCGCCGCTGGTTCCAGGGATTCCCCATCCGGGGCGTCGACGACATGGCCTGGTTCCGCCCCGATGGCCGGGAGATGACCGACGCCGACTGGGCCTCGGCCAGCACCACCTCGGTCGGGGTCTTCATCAACGGCGAGGCCATCGCCGCTCCCGATTCCCACGGCCGGCGGATCGTCGACGACACCTTCCTGGTGCTCTTCAACGCGGGCCCCGACGATCTCGACTGGAAGGTCCCGCCCCAACGCTGGGGCCGCAGGTGGATCGTCGAGATCTCGACCCACGCCAGCGAGCCCCAGGTCGAGATTGCCCGGTCCTGGACCCGCTTGCGGGTGCCCGGCCGGTCGGTGGTGGTGCTCCGCTCCGACTCGTCCCGAGCTCACGCGAAACGGTGACCGCGGTGAGCCGTGCCTCCACGGAACGCTCGTGGCCCGCGCCCCCCGAACGGCGGCCGTCGCGGGTGGTCATCGAACCGGTCTCGCCGGTGGTCGACGGCGGTCGGTTCGCGGCGAAGGCCTCGCTGGGCGCACCGGTGCGGGTGGTGGCCGACGTGTTCGTCGACGGCCACGACCGGGTCGCTGCCGCGGTCCGGGTCCGGGGTCCGAGCCGGGACTGGACCGAGATGCCGATGCGCCCGCTCGGCAACGACCGCTGGGTGGCGCAGTTCGCGGTGGACGAGCTCGGTCGTTGGGAGTACGAGGTCGGCGGCTGGCTCGATCACTTCACCACCTGGCGGGCGGGGCACCTGGCCAAGGTCGCCGACGGCCAGGACGTCTCCGTCGACGCCCAGATCGGGCTGAAGCTGCTTGACGCCATGGCGAGCCGGGTCGACGGCGCCGATCGGGCGCTGCTGCTGGCCACCCGCGAAGCGTTGGCCGCAGGCGACGTGGTGGCGCTGCAGGGGGCGGCGGTGGATGCTGCGGTCTGGCGCAGCCAGCCGCGGGCGCCGATGGCGGCCACGGCGTCGCTGCCGTTCCGGGTGGAGCGCGAGCGGGCCCGCTTCAGTGCCTGGTACGAGCTGTTCCCCCGGTCCACGGCCACCGGCGGCCGCGGCCGGGCCGACGACGCCGAGTGCGAGGACGGTCCCGCGCCCGGCGAGCACGCCACCCTGCGCGACGTCGTGCACCGGCTGGATCACGTGGAGGCCCTCGGCTTCGACGTCCTGTACCTCCCGCCCATCCATCCCATCGGCACCACCATGCGCAAGGGCCCCAACAACCGGGTGGGCGCGGGCCCGGGCGACCCGGGCAGCCCCTGGGCCATCGGCTCCCCCGAAGGGGGCCACACCGCGGTGCACCCCGTGCTGGGCACCATCGACGACGTGGTGGCCCTGGCCGACGCCTGCCGGACCCGGGGCATCGACCTGGCGCTGGACATCGCGTTCCAGTGCTCGCCCGACCATCCCTGGGTGAGCGAGCACCCCGAGTGGTTCGCCCACCGCCCGGACGGCACCGTCCAGTACGCCGAGAACCCGCCGAAGCGCTACGAGGACATCTACCCCCTGAACTTCGAGTCCGACCGCTGGGCCGAGCTCTGGGAAGCGCTGCGGGGCGTCTTCCTCTTCTGGATCGATCACGGGGTCAAGGTCTTCCGGGTCGACAACCCCCACACCAAGGCGTTCGCCTTCTGGGAGTGGGCGGTGTCGAGCATCCTCGACGCCCATCCCGACGTGATCTTCCTGTCGGAGGCGTTCACCCGGCCCCGGGTGATGCAGCGCCTCGCCAAGCTGGGGTTCAACCAGTCGTACACGTACTTCGCGTGGCGCCAGAGCTCGTGGGAGCTGCGCAGCTACTTCACCGAGCTGGCCACCGAGACCGTCGACTTCCTGCGACCGAACGCCTGGCCCAACACTCCCGACATCCTCACCGAGCAGCTCCAGACCGGCGGTCGAGCGGCCTTCGTGTCCCGCGCCGTGCTGGCTGCGACGCTGGCCGCGAGCTGGGGGGTGTACGGCCCCGCCTTCGAGCTGCTCGAGCACACCGCGATCCGTGAGGGCTCCGAGGAGTACCTCGACTCGGAGAAGTACCAGCTCCGGCACTGGGATCTCGACCGCCCGGACTCGCTGGCGCCGCTGCTGGCCCGGCTCAACGACATCCGGAAGCGGGAGCCGGCGCTGGCGCACCTGAGCACCCTGCACTTCCACGAGTCCGACAACCCCGCCATCCTGGTCTACTCCAAGACCGACCCCAACGCCGTGGGCAACCCGGTGCTCGTGGTCGTCAACCTGGACTCGCACCAGGAGCAGTCGGGCACCGTCGACATCGACTGGGCCCGCCTGGGGCTTCCCTACGACTCCCGCTACGACCTGGTCGACCGGCTGGGCGGGGGCTCGTACCGGTGGGAGGGCTCGCACAACTTCGTGCGGCTCGGGCCCTGGAGCCCGATGGCCCACGTGTTCAGCGTGAAGGAGGTGACCACCGACGATGAGCGTCTGGTATGAGGACGCGGTCATCTACGAGCTCCACGTCCGGGCCTACCAGGACAGCAACGGCGACGGCATCGGCGACTTCGCCGGGCTGACCCAGCGCCTCGACCATCTCGTCGACCTGGGCGTCACCGCCATCTGGCTGCTGCCCTTCTACCCGTCGCCGCTGCGGGACGACGGCTACGACATCGCCGACTATCGGACGGTGAACCCCTCCTACGGCGACCTGCGGTCCTTCAAGCGGTTCCTGCGGGCCGCCCACGACCGCGAGCTGAAGGTCATCACCGAGCTGGTGATCAACCACACCTCGGACCAGCACCCGTGGTTCAAGCGGGCCCGGCGGGCCCCGGCCGGCAGCACCGAGCGCGACTTCTACGTGTGGAGCGACACCACCGATCGCTACCCCGACGCCCGCATCATCTTCTCGGACTTCGAGCACTCCAACTGGGCCTGGGATCCCGTCGCCGGCGCCTACTACTGGCACCGCTTCTACTCGCACCAGCCCGACCTCAACTTCGACAACCCGGCCGTCGAGGAGGCCGTCCTCGACGTGTTGGACCACTGGCTGTCGATGGGCGTCGACGGTCTGCGGCTCGACGCGGTGCCCTACCTCTACGAGCGCGAGGGCACCAACTGCGAGAACCTGCCCGAGACCCACGCGTTCCTCAAGCGGCTTCGGGCCCACATCGACGAGCACTACCAGGGGCGGATGCTGCTCGCCGAGGCCAACCAGTGGCCCGAGGACGCGGCCGCCTACTTCGGCGACGGCGACGAGTGCCACATGAACTTCCACTTCCCGGTGATGCCCCGGCTGTTCATGGGCCTGCAGATGGAGAACAGCGCGCCGATCGTCGACATCCTCGACCAGACGCCCACCCCGCCCGAGGGCTGCCAGTGGGCCACGTTCCTGCGCAACCACGACGAGCTGACCCTCGAGATGGTCACCGACGAGGAGCGGGACTACATGGTGCGGGCCTACGCGCACGACCCGCAGATGCGCATCAACCTGGGCATCCGCCGCCGCCTGGCCCCGCTGGTGGAGAACGACCGGCGGCGCATCGAGCTTCTCAACGCGCTGCTGTTCTCGTTGCCGGGCACCCCGGTCCTCTACTACGGCGACGAGATCGGCATGGGCGACAACGTGTACCTCGGCGACCGCGACGGGGTCCGGACCCCGATGCAGTGGAGCCCCGACCGCAACGCCGGGTTCTCGCGGGCCAACCCGCACCGGCTGTACCTGCCGCTGATCACCGAGCCCGGCTTCCACTACGAGAACGTCAACGTCGAGGCCCAGAACGCCAACCGCACGTCGATCCTGCGCTGGATGAAGCAGCTGATCGCCCTCCGGCGGCGCCACCCGGTGCTGTCGCGCGGCGACATCGAGTTCCTCGAGCCCGACAACCCCCACGTCCTGGCCTTCGTGCGGACCCTCGACGGCGAGGCCCCGGTGCTGGTGGTGGCCAACCTGTCGCGGCTGGCCCAGCACGTCGAGCTCGACCTGCGGAGCCGGATCAACCACGTGCCCGTCGAGGTGTTCGGCCAGACCCGGTTCTCCCAGATCGGGGAGCACCCGTACCAGCTGACCCTCGGCCCCTACGGCTTCTTCTGGTTCTCCCTGGAGGCGTCGGCGGAGCTCGAGACCGGCGCCGACGAGCTGCCGATGCTCGCCGACGTGGATTGGACCGCGCTCGACCGGCGCCGGTCCCGCCCCCTGGCGACCGCCCTGCGCCCCTGGCTCGTCACCCAGCGCTGGTTCGGTGCCAAGGGCCGGACCGTTCGGGAGGTGGTGGTCGACGACGTCATCCCCCTCCCGGGGGGCCACGACGTGGACGTGGCGCTGCTGCTGGTGTCCGTGGCCTTCACCGAGGGCGACGATCACCTCTACGCGGTGCCCGTCGCCCGGGTCTCCGGCGCCGCCGCGTCGCTCGAGACCCTGCGTCCCAGCGGCGTCATCGCCCGTCGCGAGCACGGTGGCCTGCTGGTCGACGCCATGGTGCACCAGCCCGCCGCGGCCGCGGTCATCGAGGCCAGCCTCACCCGGCGCCGGCCCCGTGGCCGTCACGGCCAGCTGGCCGGCCGGCCCCGCCGCCGTGGTCTCGCCGAGCTGGTCCAGGATCCCCTCGACCTGCACCTGCTCGGCGTCGAGCAGTCGAACTCGTCGGTGATCGTCCGCCACGACGTCATCGTGAAGCTGGTCCGCCGGCTCGAGCCCGGACCCCACCCCGACATCGAGGTGCCTCGGCACCTGCGCGATCACGGGTTCGACCACGTGCCCGACGTGGTGGCCTCGCTCGACTACGAGCCGTCCTCGGGGTCGGCGATGACCCTCGTCGTCGCCCACGAGGCGGTCGTGAACGAGGGCGATCTCTGGCAGTGGATGACCGACCAGCTCACCCGCATGCTCGACCTCCAGGACCCGTCGGGCAGCGATCCGGTCGACGCCGATCTGGCCGACCCCACCTTCGAGGTGGTCGAGCTCCTCGGCGCCAGGACCGCCCAGCTCCACGACGCCATGGTCGGCGAGGATCAGCTGGCACCGATCCCGTTCACGCTGCTGCATCAGCGCTCCATCCTGCAGACCCTCCGCTCGAGCTGGCGGGAGGCCCGCCGGGAGCTGCGCCGGTACCGGGAGCGGGCCCACCCGAGCCGCGGTGGCAACGACCTCGACGCGGTGGTCGAGGCCGGCGACTCCCTGTTCGAGGCCTTCGACGTGTTGCGAACCCGGAAGCTGGCAGCGCAGCGGATCCGCCTCCACGGCGACCTGCACCTCGGCCAGGTCCTGTGGTCCGGCCACGACGTGGTCTTCATCGACTTCGAGGGCGAGCCGGCCCGTCCGTTGTCCGAGCGCACGATCAAGCGGTCCCCGCTGGTGGACGTGGCCGGGCTGATGCGTTCGATCGACTACGCGGCCCGGGTGGCCGTGCACACCGAGGTCGAGCGGGGCCGGCTGTCCCCCCACGACGCCGAACGGGCCGAGGCTTGGGCTCTGAGCTGGCGCGACGAGGCCCAGCGGCGCCTGGTGGCCAGCTACCGGGCCGGGCTCACCAGCCCCGGGCTGGTGCCCACCGACGACGACGACTTCTCGCTCCTGCTCGACGCGGTCACCGTCGAGAAGGCCCTGTACGAGATCCGCTACGAGCTGGCCAACCGGCCGGACTGGGTCGGCTGGCCGGTGGCCGCGGTCCGGGAGCGGGTGACCCGTGGGGAGCGCCGGTGACCCGGCCCCTCACCGACGTCGACGTCCACCTGTTCAACGAGGGCCGGCACCGGCGCCTGCACGAGTGCCTGGGCGCCCAGGTCCGGGACGACACCACCTGGTTCACGGTGTGGGCCCCGGGGGCGCGCGAGGTCCGGGTGACCGGCGACTTCGACGGCTGGGGCCAGGGCGACCACCGCCTGGAGCCCGTCGGGTCCTCCGGGTTGTGGACGGCCGAGGTCCCGGGCGCGGGGCCCGGCGACCGGTACCTCTACCGGGTGATGGGTGCCGACGGCGCGGTCACCGAGCGCGCCGACCCGGTGGCCGCAGCAAGCACCGAGCCGCCGGAGATCGCGTCCCGGATCGCCCAGCTCGACTACGAGTGGGGCGACGCCGAGTGGATGCACGGGCGGGGCGACCGGATCGCCCACGACGCCCCGGTCTCGATCTACGAGGTGCACCTGGGCTCGTGGGGCCGCCATCTCGCCGAGGGTCGCCGGTTCGCCAACTACCGCGACATGGGCGATCCCCTCGCCGACCACGCCCTGGCGCACGGGTTCACCCACGTGGAGCTGCTGCCCATCATGGAGCACCCGTTCTACGGCAGCTGGGGCTACCAGACCCTGGGCTACTTCGCGCCCACCGCCCGCTACGGCGACCCCGGCGACCTGATGGCGATGATCGACCGGCTGCACCAGCGGGAGGTGGGGGTGATCCTCGACTGGGTCCCGTCGCACTTCCCGACCGACCGCCACGGCCTGGCGGTCTTCGACGGCACCCACCTGTACGAGCACGCCGATCCCCGGCAGGGATTCCACCCCGACTGGAGCAGCGCCATCTTCAACTACGGGCGCCACGAGGTCCGTTCGTTCCTGCTCTCCAGCGCCATCAGCTGGCTCGACCGCTACCACGCCGACGGCCTGCGGATCGACGCGGTGGCATCGATGCTCTACCTGGACTACTCGCGCCGCGAGGGCGAGTGGATCCCCAACGTCTTCGGCGGGCGCGAGAACCTCGAGGCGATCACGTTCCTGCGCGAGCTCAACGAGGTGGTGTACGAGGAGTTCCCCGACGTGGCCACCTTCGCCGAGGAGTCCACCGCCTGGCCGATGGTGAGCCGGCCGACCGAGATCGGCGGGCTCGGGTTCGGGTACAAGTGGGACATGGGGTGGATGCACGACACCCTCGCCTACGTCGAGCGTGACCCCATCCACCGGCGTTGGCACCACGACGAGCTGACGTTCAGGGCGATCTACGCGTTCACCGAGAACTACACCCTGCCCCTCTCCCACGACGAAGTGGTCCACGGCAAG
The DNA here is from genome assembly GCA_041636995.1 of Acidimicrobiales bacterium. Classification (GTDB taxonomy): domain Bacteria; phylum Actinomycetota; class Acidimicrobiia; order Acidimicrobiales; family UBA8592; genus JBFINV01. Next base: position 8,302 of record JBFKRY010000093.1, read on the forward strand.
GGATCCCTGCTCGGGAAGATGCCGGGCGACGACTGGCAGCAGTTCGCCAACCTGCGGCTCCTCTACGGCTACCAGCGGACCCAGCCGGGTAAGAAGCTGCTCTTCATGGGGGGTGAGCTGGCGCCGAGGAACGAGTGGCACCACGACGACACCCTCGACTGGTCGCTGCACGACGTGCCCGCGCACGCCGGGGTCCGGCGGTGGTTGGCCGACCTGAACCGGCTCTACCGGGACGAGCCGGCCCTGCACGCCGGCGACTGCGACCCGGCGGGGTTCTCGTGGGTGGTGGGCGACGACGCCGAGCACAGCGTCTTCGTGTACCTGCGCCACGACCCCCGGGGCGAGCACCGGCCGGTGCTGGTGGTCGTCAACGCCACCCCGGCGGTGCACCACAACTACCGGGTGGGCGTGCCGTCGGAAGGGCCGTGGCGGGAGATCGCCAACAGCGACGACGTCGCCTACGGCGGGAGCGGCGTGGTCACCTCGGAGCCGCTCGAGACCCACCCGGTCGACAGCCACGGCCAGCACCAGAGCATCCTGCTGACGGTGCCCCCGCTGGCGGTGGCGATCCTGGCCCCCGACGCACCGTGAGGCTGGGGGCCACGCCGGTCGACGACGGCTGCGGGTTCGAGGTCTGGGCTCCCCGGGCCCGGGAGGTGACGCTGGTCCTCGACGAGCGCGACCGGGAGATCGCGATGGAGCCGGGGGATCGCGGGTACTGGTGGGCCGTGGTGCCGGAGGTGAGCGCCGGGGATCGCTACCGCTACCGCCTCGACGGTGGAGCGCCGCTGCCCGACCCGGCCAGCCGCCACCAGCCCGGCGGGGTCCACGGGCCGTCGGCGGTCGTCGACCCCTCGGCGTTCGAGTGGACCGACGGGGCCTGGCCCGGTGTCGAGCTCGCCGACTGCGTCTTCTACGAGCTGCACGTCGGGACCTTCACCCCCGAGGGGACCCTGCCGGGGGTGATCTCGCAGCTGGACCGGCTCGCCGAGCTCGGGATCACCATGATCGAGCTGATGCCCCTCAACGCCTTCCCGGGTCAGCGGAACTGGGGCTACGACGGGGTCTTCCCCTTCGCGGTGCACCAGAGCTACGGCGGGCCGGCGGGGCTGGCGTCGCTGGTGGATGCGGCCCACGACCGCGGCATCGGGGTGACCCTCGACGTGGTGCACAACCACGTGGGGCCCGAAGGCGGGGTGGTCCACCGCTACGGCCCGTACTTCACCGACCGGTACGCCACCCCGTGGGGTGCGGCGCTGAACTTCAGCGACGCCGGCTCCGACGAGGTGCGCCGCTACTTCATCGAGTCGGCCACGCAGTGGATCACCGACTACCGAGTGGACGGGCTGCGTCTGGACGCGGTGCACGCCATCGTCGACCCCACGGCACGGCCGTTCCTGGAGGAGCTGACCCAGGCGGTGCGCCGGGCCGCCGAGGGAACGCGTCGCACCGTGGTCGTGGTGGCCGAGAGCGGCGACAACGACCCCCGGCTGGTCCGGGCCCCGAGTGACGGCGGCATCGGCTGCGACGCGGTCTGGAACGACGACTTCCACCACTCGCTGAGGGTGGCCCTCACCGGCGACACCACGGGCTACTACGTCGACTACCGCGCCGGCGCGGCCGACCTCGGCGAGGCCTACGAGCACGGCTTCGTGCTGCGGGGACGCCGCTCCGAGCACCGGGGCCGCCGCCACGGCCGCCCGGCCGCCGGCGTGGAGCCCCGCCAGCTGGTGGTGTTCGCCCAGAACCACGACCAGGTGGGCAACCGGCCCCTCGGGGAGCGCCTCGACCACCACCTCGACCCGGACCGACGCCGGCTGGCCGCGGCGGCGGTGCTGCTGGCCCCGTTCACCCCGCTGCTGTTCATGGGGGAGGAGTACGGCGACCCCGCGCCGTTCCCCTTCTTCGTGGACCACGGTGACCCGGAGCTGCTGGAGGCGGTGCGCACCGGGCGGGCCGCGGAGTTCGCCGGCCACGACTGGGGAGACCGGATCCCCGATCCTGCGACCGGGGCCACCTTCGCCAGCGCGGTGCTCAGCCCCGAACGTCGGCAACGTTCCCCCCACGCCGAGCTCCACGACCTCTACGCCAGGCTGTTGCGCCTGCGCCGGGAACGGCCCGCGCTCGCGGGGGCTGCGGGGTGGCCTGCGGTGGACCACGACGACGGGCTGATCACCCTGCGCTACGGCGGCCCGGACCCTCGGCTGGTGGTGGGGCTGAACTTCACCGACCAGGAGCGCCGGCTGGCCGTCGATGGCGAGGCCGCGACCCTGCTCGCAACCGACGGCGGCAACGGCGTCGACCTGGCGCCATGGTCGGCCGCAGTGCTGCAACAGGGGTCAGACCCCGGCGTGGGCGGCGTCTGACCCCCGAACCAGCACGGCGGCGGGGCGCGACCCGAGCACCTCGGTGAGCGGCTGCCCGCCGCCCCACCGCTCGGTCCCGGCGTCGAGCACGTCCCGCCAGCGGCCCGCGGGGAGCTGGACCGCGGTGTCCTGCCAGGCGTTGGCGGCGCTGTCGGCGCGGGCCACCACCACCGCCACCTGGTCCCCCCGCAGGTACGCCAGGGCCCGACCCGGGCTGGCCCCGTCCACCAGCAGCGGTTCGTAGGCGCTCCCGGGGGCGAAGGCGGCCGGTCGGTCCCGGCGCAGCCGCAGCAGCCGGGCCAGGACCTCGGTCTTGCCCGATGCCGTGGTTCCGGTGGCGGCGGCCCCGGCCACCAGCCGGCGGAGCCCGTCCCAGTCCGGGGGCTGCCGGTTGTCGGGATCGACCAGGCGCAGGCTCCAGGTCTCGCAGCCCTGGTAGATGTCGGGCACCCCGGGTGCGGTCAGGCGGATCGCCAGCTGCGCCAGCGACGTGCGTTCCCCGGCCGGAACCATCAGCTCGGCGAACCGGGCCACCGCGTCGCCGACCTCGCCGGTGGCGGTCAGCTGGCGGGCCAGGCGGTGCAGCGTCTCCTCGTAGGCGGGGTCGGGGTCGGTCCAGGTCGTGCGCTGCGCCGCCTCCCGGGCCGCCTTCTCGAGGTAGGTGCCCAGGCGGGTGGCGTCGATGGGCCAGGCCCCGACCGCGGTCTGCAGGGCCAGGTACCCGTCGGCCGGGTGCGCCGCCGGGTCCAGCCGGTCCATCACCACCCGCACCAGATCCCGCCACGGGTCGGGACGCTCGCTCAGCACCAGCAGCCGGGCCCGGACGTCCTCCGACCGCTTGGTGTCGTGGGTGGACCCGGCCAGCAGGGCCTGGGGCTGGTCGACGGCCCGCTGGTGCATGTCGGCGTGGAAGGTGTCGGCGTCGATCCCGAAGTGGCCGGGTTCGCCGCCCACCTCGCAGAGGGCGGCCAGCCGGTGGTACCGGTAGAAGGCCCGATCCTCGTCCCCCTTGGCCACCACCGGCGCGCAGAGCTGCTGCCAGCGAGCCTGCAGGGTTCGGGCCTCGGCGGTGGCCGGCGAGGCGATGGCCCCGGCCAGCTCCCGGACCTCCGACGGATCGGCGTCGCCGTGCGCGAGGGCCCGGGCCGCGGTCTGCGCGATCACGTCCCGCCCAGCGGGGTCGTGAGGGAGGTAGGTGCGGTACCGGTCGATCTCGACGGTCAGGTCGCGCAGGGCAGCCCGGCAGGCGTCGATGCTGCGATCCGGGAAGGCGGCTGCGGCCACCCGGGCCAGGCGATCGAGGTCCGGCGCCAGCCCGCCGGCCAGGACCTCGCGCCGGGCCTCCCGGCGGATCTCGTCGAAGCCCCGTGGGTCGCCAGACACCTCGGCCCAGAGGGTGGTCAGGGGGTCTTCTCCGGTGGGGTCGACGAACAGGTGGTCGACCACCCGGATGAAGTCGTAGCCGGTGGTCCCCTGGACCGGCCAGGAGGCCGGCAGCTGCTCGCCCGGGGCCAGGATCTTCTCCACCACGATCCACCCGTCGGGGCAGCGGTCCCGCAGGCTGTGCAGGTAGCCGCCGGGGTCGGCGAGACCGTCCACGTGGTCCACCCGGACGCCGTCGAGGAGATCGGCGTGTCGCAGCGCCACCGGGATGGCGTCGACGGTGGCGGCCACCTCCGGGACCTCGGCCCGCACCGCCACCAGGTCGTCGATGGTGAAGAACCGCCGCACGTTGCGCTCCGGCGAGCGCCAGTGGATCAGGCGGTAGTGCTGGGCGTCGAGGAGCTGATCGATCGGCAGGCCGGCGGTGCCGGGTGCGAGCGGCAGCTCGGTGCCGTCCACGACCAGCAGCGGTCCCGGGCCGGATTCGCTCACCGCGATCCCGCCCCGGGCGATCACCTCGTCGAGGGGCTCGCCGAGGATCGGCAGCAGCACCTGGCCGGCCGGCCCCCAGTCGACGTCGAAGAAGCGGGCGCTGGGGTGGTCGGGGCCGTGCTGCAGGGTCTGCCACCACTGGACGTTGGCCGACGGGCTGGCCACCGAGGCGTGGTTGGGCACGGTGTCGATCACCAGCCCCAGTCCCCGGTCCCGGAGGGCCCGGGCCAGGCGGTCCAGGCCGTCCCGGCCCCCGAGCTCGGCGCGAACCGCGGTGTGGTCGACCACGTCGTAGCCGTGGTTGCTGCCCTCGACGGCCTCGGCCACCGGCGAGGCGTAGAGGTGCGACACTCCGAGCTCGGCCAGATGGTCGATCAGCGCCGCCGCGGCGTCGAAGCCGTGATCGGGCCCGAGCTGCATCCGGTAGGTGGCGACGAGCTCTGCCATCGCCGCAGCGTAGGGGGCCGGCTGCGGCGTCGGTCGGCCGCCTGCGAACATGGGCTGGTGGTCCCGATCCCGTCCACAGTCGGCCGTCACCTGCGCACGGCGGCGCTGCTGGTGGGCCTGGCCGCGGCCGCGACCCTGTTGCTGCTGGGCACCGAAGTGCGCCCCGCGGTGGATCCGGCCACCAGTGCCGGCTTCGGGCGGGACGTGGAGGTGGTGGTCTTCCGGGCCTTCGCCGGCTACGTGCTGGTCGGGGTGCTGCTGGCGTGGCGCTGGCCGCTCCCCGGGGCTGCGGTCATCGCCTCCGCCGCACTGATGCTCGGCTACTTCGTGGACCGCCAGTTCTCCACCATCGTCCTGCTCGTCGTCTGGGGCCTGCTGGCCCTGCCGGCGGTGCTGCTCTGGCTCGACTGGCAGCGAGCCCGGCCGCCCGGCAGGGGGGCCACGTCGCTGGCCGGGGCCGGGGTCCTGCTGGTCGCCCTCTGGTTCGGGGCCGATGCCATCCACGACACCTACCGGGGGCCCACCCACCCGGAGAGCTCGGCCCCCGAGGTCCCGGCCGACATGGTCGAGTGGGTGTGGCTCGGTGCGCTCGGGTCCGATGGGGTCACCGCAGTGGTGGGCCTGGTCGAGGGCCGGACCGGCGAGGTGGCGCTGGTGGTGGAGCCTGCCGCCGGAGGCGCACCGACTCGGGCCCGCGCCCGCGGCGGCGCCGATCCGGCGCACCGGGTCCGCGCCGGCGGCCTGGTGCCCGACACCGAGTACGCCTTCCACGTGGAGGTCGACGGGCAAGCGGACCGGGGCCGGGGTCGGGGCCGGTTCCGTACCGCACCCGACGGGCCCGCCTCGTTCCGGTTCGTCGTGGGCGCGTGCGCCCGCACCGGTTCGAACGGCGCGGTCTTCGACGCCTTGGCCGCCGAGGACCCGCTGTTCTACCTCAACCTCGGCGACATCCACTACGCCAACCTCTCGAGCACCGACCCTGCCGACCATCGGGCCGCCTACGAGCGGCTGCTCACCCGGCCCGCCCAGGCCGCGCTCTACCGCCGGGTCCCCATCGCCTACGTCTGGGACGACCACGACTACGGCGAGAACGACTCGGCCGGCGACGCGCCCGGCCGAGCCGCGGTGCGCCGGGCCTACCGCCAGGTGGTCCCCCATCACCCCCTGGTCATCGAGGACGACGGACCCATCCACCAGGCGTTCACCATCGGTCGGGTCCGTTTCGTCCTCACCGACTCCCGATCCGAGCGCACCGGAACCACCATGCTCGGTGGGCCCCAGCTGGAGTGGCTCGTCGACGAGCTGGTCCGGGCGTCGCAGACCCATGCCCTGGTGATCTGGGGCAATCCGGTCCCGTGGAACGGCGAGCCGGACCCGGGGGCCGACGGCTGGCGGGGCTTCCCCGACGAGCGCCGCCAGATCGCCGACGCCCTGGCCGCGGCCGAGGTCGACAACCTGGTGATGGTCGCCGGCGACGCCCACATGGTCGCCCTCGACGACGGCAGCAACACCGACTTCTCGACGGACGGGTCCGGGGGATTCCCGCTGCTGCACGCGGCCGCGCTGGACCGCCGGGGTCAGGTCAAGGCCGGGCCGTACTCGGCCGGGGCCTTCCCGGGCGGGGGCCGGTACGGGGTGGTCGACGTGGTCGACGACGGCACGACGGTCGCGGTCACCCTCACCGGCCGTACCTGGGACGGCGAGACCCTGGTGCAGCAGACCTTCACGTTCTCCTGACGCCGAGAGAGAGGCCGATCGACCCGGTCGTGAACCGACACGGGTTCATCCCTCGACAAGCCGGACATGCAGCGATCAACCCTGGCCCCGCCCCCGCCCCCGCCC
>JBFKRY010000094.1:0-14677 GCA_041636995.1 Acidimicrobiales bacterium
CGCACGTTCGGGGGCCGGGCGTTCTGCGGCCAGGGCGGTATCGAGGTCCTCGACCGGTACGGCTTCGGCGACGCGGCCGGCAGGGTGGCCGAGCAGGCCCTCGAGCTGCTGAGCGCGCCGAACTGCCCCACGGGCACGATGCACGCCATGCTCGCCCCCGACCAGATGATCCTGCAGATCCACGAGTCGATCGGCCATCCCCTCGAGCTCGACCGCATTCTCGGCGACGAGCGCAACTACGCAGGCACCAGCTTCGTGACCCCGGACATGTTCGGGTCGTACCGGTACGGCTCCGAGCTCCTGAACGTGAGCTTCGATCCGACCGTCCGAGGTCAGCTGGCCAGCTACGGCTTCGACGACGACGGGACCCCGGCCGAGCGCCGGCTGCTGATCGAGCACGGCATCCTGATGCGGCCCCTCGGTGGGACGGTGAGCCAGGCGCGGGCGGGCATCGAGGGCGTGGCCACCAGCCGGGCCTGCTCGTGGAACCGCCCACCGATCGACCGCATGGCGAACCTCAACGTGGAGCCCGGTGCGTCGACCGAGGCCGAGCTGGTGGCCGCGGTGGAGCGGGGTGTGTACTTCCACACCAACAACTCGTGGTCGATCGACGACAGCCGCAACAAGTTCCAGTTCGGCTGCGAGTACGGCCAGCTCATCGAGGACGGCGAGATCGTGGGGACGCTCCGCAATCCCTGCTACCGGGGGATCTCGGCCACCTTCTGGCGGAACCTGGTGGGCGTGGCCGACCGGGACAGCTTCACGGTGATGGGCACCCCCAACTGCGGCAAGGGGGAGCTCAACCAGCAGATCGGCACCGGCCACGCCTCGCCGGCCTGCCTGTTCGCCGGCGTGGAGGTGTTCGGCGGGGTGGGCTAGGCGGGCCAGCAGGCGGCCCAGGGCGATCAGCGACCCGATCACGGCAGCACCACCTCGCTGCCTGCACCGCCGGCCGGGCCGGGCCGCGGGCAGGCCCGGGCCCAGGAGCCGTCCGGCGCCGCGGCGCACGCCAAGGAGTGGGCCACCAGCCCGTCGGTGACGATCCAGTCACGCACCTCGACCAGGCCGTCGAACACGGCCACGGTCCGCTCGTACGCGGCGGAGTACTCGGGCGAGAGCTCGCCGCCGACGCAGGGCATCACGGAGAACAGGGTGAGCTGGCTGCCGTGGGCCTGCTCGACCAGCGTCAGGGCCAGGCAAAGCGCGAAGCCCACGGCGTGGTCGATGCAGTGGGCCGGGTCGGTGAGGACCGTGCCGTCGACGACGACGCCGCTGGCGTCGGTGAGCGCGGCCACGTGCGCGTGCTCGAAGTCCATGGCCAGGTTGGCCGCGAAGCCGAGGCAGTGGTCGGGCGTCGACATCAGGAACCGGTCTCCGGTGCCGGCGAGGACGCCGGGCCCGGTGGGCTGGGGGCTCATCGGTGCACCTCGGGGACGATGAGGTGGACGGGAGGCAGGCAACAGCCGCGAGCACTACAGCCCATGGGGCGGCGCCGAGATCGGCCCCCGATGGGCAGGCGGTGAGCGCCGCGAGGGGCGCTGGAGATCAAGCTAGGACCGCGGTGTGACAACCACGGTCGGCGTCGTCGTCAGGCGGTCCCGTCGGGCGCGCCAGCCGGCGCGCCGGTCCGCACCGGCCACCGTAGGCTTGCACCATGAGCGGGGCCGCCGCGGACGAGGAGTACTTCGACGAGCTGGTGAGCTGGGCCACCGCACGCCTCCGCGGCGGCGAGGTCCTGCTGGCCAACCTCGACGGCGAGGACACCGACTTCATCCGCTTCAACCACGGCGACGTCCGCCAAGCGGGCTCGGTCCGCCAGGCCGTCGTCCGCATCGACCTGATCGAGGGGACCCGGCACACCCGCATGTCGCTGGGCCTGGCCCGCGACGGCGCGGTCGACCGGGCTCGCCTGGCCGACGCCCTCGACACCCTCCGCGACCAGCGCCGGCTCGTCCCCGACGACCCCTTTCTCCTCTACAACGACGAACCGGCCTCCTCGGCGACGGTCCACTCGAGCGAGCTGCCCGATCCCGGCGACATCGTCGGCCACATCCGCGCCGCAGCCGGACCCGCGGACCTGGTGGGCATCTACGCCGCCGGCGACAGCTTCAGCGGGTTCGGCAACTCCCTCGGGCAGCGCAACTGGCACCAGGCGTCCATCTTCAGCCTCGACTGGAGTCTGTACCTCCGAGCCGACAAGGCCGCCAAGAACCTCTACGCGGGCATGGAGTGGAGCCCCGACGCCCTCCAGCAGCGGATCGACTGGTCCCGGCGCCAGCTCGACGTGCTCCGGCGCGAGCCCATCGACCTGGCCCCCGGCGGGTACCGGGCCTACCTGGCCCCGCCAGCCCTCGAGGAGCTGTTCGGGCTGTGGAGCTACAGCGCCTTCGGCGAGAAGAGCCACCGCACCCGCCGGACCCCGCTGCTGAGGATGGTGACCGACGGGGCCACCCTGGCCCCGGGGGTGCGGATCAGCGAGGCCACCGCCGACGGCTTCGCCCCCGACTTCCAGGAGGCCGGGTATCCCCGCCCGCCCGAGGTGGTGCTGGTGGACGCCGGCCGCTACCGGGACACCCTGGTGTCTCCCCGCTCCGCCAGGGAGTACGGGGTCGACGCCAACGGCGCGGTGGCCTCGGAGACCCCCACCTCGCTGGCCGTGGCCCCAGGCGACCTGCCCACCGGCCAGGCGGTGGAGGCCCTCGACACCGGCCTCTACATCGGCAACCTCTGGTACACCAACTACTCCGACCGGGCCGCCTGCCGGACCACCGGCATGACTCGCTTCGCCACCTACTGGGTGGACGGCGGCGAGATCGTGGCGCCCGTGAACGTCATGCGCTTCGACGACACCATCTACCACCTGCTGGGCGACCGTCTGGCCGCGCTCACCGACGAGGCCGAGGTGATCCTCGACGCCAGCACCTACGATCGCCGTTCCACGAGCAGCGTCCGGGTTCCCGGCGCCCTGGTGGACGAGATGTCCTTCACCCTCTGAGACGGAGAGCCCGAATGTCCGACACCGAGCCCGAGGCCCGTATCGCGGTCTTCATCGACTACGAGAACCTGGCGATCGGGTCCCGCGACCACCTGGGCACGCCGTTCGACTTCGGGGTGGTGGCCGACGCCCTCGCCGAGCGGGGCCGGGTGATCACGCGCAAGGCCTACGCGGACTGGTCGTACTTCGACAGCGACCGCCGCATGCTCACCCGCCACCACGTCGAGCTGATCGACATCCCCCAACGCATGGGCGGCAGCCGCAAGAACGCCGCCGACATCAAGCTGGCGGTCGACGCGGTGGAGCTCGCCCTCGACCGAGAGTACCTGGGCACCTTCGTGGTCTGCACCGGCGACAGCGACCTGAGCCCGCTGGTGCACAAGCTTCGCGAACTCGACCGCACCGTCATCGGGGTGGGGGTGCGCGACTCCACCTCCAAGCTGCTGCCCCCCGCCTGCGACGAGTTCGTCTTCTACGACAACCTGGTCGGCAGCGAGGACGACGGTGCCGCCGACGACGACGAGGCCACCAGCTCCGACACGGCCATCGTGCTCAGCACCCTGGCCGGGCTGGAGTCGTCGTCGGGGACGGTGCGGGCATCCACGCTCAAGCGCGCCGTGCTCCGCAAGGACCCCACCTTCAGCGAGGCCGAGCTGGGCTTCCGGGGCTTCAGGACCCTGCTGGCCAGCCTCGAAGCCGACGGGCTGGTCACCCTCGACGACTCCGGCGACCCCGAGGTGTCCCTCGCCGGGGCCACGGCCCAGGACCAGGCCGACAAGCTCCTCGCCGAGGTGCTGGCCGACGGCGAGACCCCCCTCACGGGCCTCAAGACGGCCATGCGCAAGCTCGACCCCAGCTTCTCGGAGCGGAACCTCGGCTACCGCAACTTCATCAGCTTCGTGCGCGGTGCCGAGGCCCGGCACCTGGTCGAGATCGTCGGCGAGGCCAACGACCGGGTGGTCCGCCTGACCCGGTGACGGCCTGCCCGCTCAGCCGAGGGTGGCGACGAAGGTGTTGAGTGCCTGATCGGCGGCGTCGAGGTCCCGGACCTCGACCGCCTGGATCAGCAGCCGGATCAACAGGTCGCCCTGTTCGGAGCTGACCACGGCGACGATCGTGACCGTCCCCACCCCGCCGCACTCGGTCCAGAGCTGGATCAGCCCGGTGTACAGCGGATCCTCGTAGGTCTCGGTGCCGTCGTCGGTGCAGGAGTCACCGAGATCGATCTGCTCGAGCACGGTGGGGATGCTGCCAGCGCCGATCTCGTTGGTGGCCTCGACGATGATCCCCGGCGTCTCCCAGGTGTTCAGGAAGCTCTCGAGGTTGGGCGCAGCGTAGATGCTGGGCCCGAATTCCTCGTTCGGGCGCCCGTCGGTGTCGCTCCACTCCACCGGCACGCTCACGCTGATCTGGCCGGAGTCGTCGGTGACCGTCGTGTATTCGAGGTAGGTGTCGGCCGCGGTGTCGCCGCCGTCGGTCCCTGCGTTGCCGGCCTCGACCTCCTCGTCGAACTCCTGCGCGAACGAGAACGAGAGCTCCAGTGGGGCCCCGTTGATCTCGCCCTCGAGCACCTCCTCGGTGCTGAAGCGGAGCACCTCGACCGACATGGTCGCGTCGGAGCCCTTGGTGCGCAGGATGTCGCAGTAGTCGGCCATGGTGCCGTCGGTGGCCAGGACCAGGCCCTCGAGCCGGGTGACGATGTCGCCGGCCTCGATCCCCGCGTTGCTGGCGGGGCTCCCGGTGGCCACGCTGGCGACCCACACCCCGCTCACCCCCGCCTCGGTGTCGAGGATGGCCTGCCCGTTGATCCCGAGCGAGTCGACGTTCTCGCCCCGGCTGAGGGTCTCGATGATGGGGACCGCCCGATCGGCGCCGATGGCGTAGTTCTGGTCGGTCACGTCGGCGCCGGCGTAGTTGACTCCGACGACCTGGCCGTTCTCGTCGACGAGCGGTCCGCCGGAGTTGCCGCCGCGGATGCGGGCGTCGTGCTCGTAGACCGAGTCGACCGACGCCCAGTTGGACTCGCCGGTGGCGTTGGTCGAGCTGATGATGCCCCGGGTGAGGGTGTAGTCGATCTCGAGGATGGTGCGGGCGTCGGTGAGCGGATAACCGGCCGCGAAGACGTCGAGGCCCGCGGTCACGCCGTCTTCACGGAACTCGAGCGGGCTGAAGCCCTCGCCCTCGATGTCGATCACGGCCAGGTCGGAGCACTCCGAGACCCCGAGCAGCCTGGCGTTGACGGGATCGATCTCGCCGGGAAGGTAGACGTCCAAGAGCGCGGCCCCGGTGACCACGTGATTGTTGGTGACTGCCAGCCCGTCCTCGGAGATGATGAAGCCGGTGCCGACGCCGGCCGCGTTGACCTGCTCGCCCACCTCCGGGTCGATGAAGCTGCCCTCGGCCACGATCTTCACCACCGACTGCTCGATCTGGGAGATGTCGAACTCCTCCTCGGGCTCGGGCTCGGGTTCCGGTTCGGGCTCGGGTTCCGGTTCGGGCTCCGGCTCAGGTTCGGGCTCGACCTCGTCGGCGGCGTCATCGCCCTCGATCGAGACCGGGTCGTCGTCGCCGCCGCAGGCGGCGGCAACGAGCGCGAATGCGAGTACGAGAGCAAGGATCCTGCGCATCGTTTCCGTCCCCTTGTGCCCTTTGTGATTGCCCGCGCCGATGATGGCACGGGGGTCGCTTCCCCAGGTGTCAGGACGAGGCCTGCACCGGCTTTGTGTCGATGGGCTCGTCGCTCCGGCCCCGCATCACCCGGATGACCAGCTGGCCGTTCGTCAGCGAGGCCTCGACGTCGCCCCCGAAGCCCTCCGGGAGCTCGATGCTGCGGTCGTAGCCGCCGTAGTCCCACTCCTGGATGAGGTACTCCCGCGGGCCGGCGCTGCGAAGGTGGGCCCAGAACCGCAGGACGCCCGGGCGGAGCTCCACGGTGACGTCGTCGGGGGTCACCGCCGGGAGCGGAGCCACCACGACCAGGGCCTCGGAGGCCTCGTACATGTTGATCGGCACCGACTGCGGTCGCATCGAGGCCTCGTGGTCGGATGTGGCGTCGATGACTTCCTGATGGGTTGCGCGCTTGCCGTCCATGCCCAACTATGCCTCCGGTAGCCGGCACATGGAAGGGCGAACCCGGCGGGCGACCCCGCAGGCGGACCGCCACCGCCGGCCGGCACCGTTCGCCTGCCGCAGAAGGTCTTGTCGCCCGACGAACCGGAATGACCGGGCGTCAGGTGCTGTTGCCGATGTCGATGCTGTAGGCCTGGTACACCAGGTCGGAGCCGTGCTGGCGGTGGCGGGCGATCCCCAGCAGGGTGTCCAGCACTGCGTCGCGCACTGCGATGGGCTCCGCCCCGCTGGCCACCATCTCGATGGTGTCGTCGATGCGCTGGCACAGCACCGGGTGCTCCTCCTTCACCGCGTTGATCTGGTTGGCGAGCTGGGGGGCCTCGGCCATCAGCTCCGTGAGCAGACCGTCCTCGCCCTCCACCTCGGTCACGTGGTCGTCGAACGCGGCCCGGAGCAGGCGCAGCTGCCGGCCCAGCTCGTCGCCCCAGTCGGGATCCCCGGCGGGAGCCGCGGCGGCCACCTCCACCGCCGAGACCGCGGCCTTGAGGGTGATGCGCGCCTCCCGGGCGGCGCTGAGGGCCTCGGTGGCCTCGGGCTGATCCTGATCGCTCATGACCTCACCAACCTCGCTGCGGCATCGACGCCGATCCGTATCGTGGTGGCCTCGACCTCCATGGCCACCTCCTCGTCGGGTGTCTCCTGATGGTGCCGGTTGACGATTGCGCCGGTCACGCAGCCGCCGCGCCATCCCTGCGTCTGGCACATGGTGAACAAGGTCGCGCTCTCCATCTCGTAGTTGAGGACCCCGAGCTGCTGCCACTCGACCAGGCTGCCCCGGAACTGTCGGGTGACCCTTCCAGAGACCGTGTCGTAGCGCTCCTGGCCGGGGTAGAAGGTGTCGGCGGACGCGGTGATCCCCACCAGGGGCTCGATCCCGAGGCCTCGGGCGGCCTCGACCAGCGCGGTGGTGCACTCGAAGTCCGCCACCGCGGGGTACTCCATCGGCGCGAAGTGGGTGCTGGCCCCGTCGAGGCGCACCGCGCCGCTGGTGACGATGATGGCACCGACCTCGATGTCGGGCTGGATGGCGCCGGTGGTGCCCACGCGCACGAACGTGCGCACCCCGAGCTGGGCCAGCTCCTCGACCGCGATCGACACCGAGGGCCCGCCCACGCCCGTCGAGCACACAACCACCGGCTGGCCGTCGGTGGTGCCCAGCCAACTCGTGAACTCGCGGTTCGACGCCAGGAACCGGGGCTCGTCGAGAAGCCTGGCGATGCGCTCGACTCGGCCCGGGTCGCCCGGCAGCAGCGCGACCGACGCGTCCTCGAGCATGTCCCGGGTCAGGCCCAGGTGGAACACGTCGGACATGGCCCCACACTAGAAGCCGGTGCCGGAGGTCGCATGGTCCGTGGTGGTCCGGCGGCAGCGGTGGCGTATCTTGCGTGACGCAGCCGTTGGCGACGTTCGAGGAGCGGGCCCGACACATGAGCGATCTGTCCGTGTTCGACGAGCATTTCCGGCAGTGGGCCTATGCCGCAGCCGCAACGTGGGGTCAGCCGCCGCCGACCATCGAGTGGTTCGAGGAGGCCCACGTGCACCTGCCGGTCGGGCTGCGCACGGAGCTGGGCCGGGGCATCGACGCCGACGTGGTGCGCACCGTCGACGGCCACCAGTTCTCGCTGCCGGGCGGCGCCGGCCCCTACGCGTGGTTCCGCCAGGCCGACGACCCCACCAGCCCGATCCCGGTGTGGTCCACCTATGTGCAGGTGGCGGAGTACCTGCGGATCTCGTCGCTGGTGGAGGGCACCGACCTCGCCGTCGCGTTCGAGGACGACGACATGGGCATCACCGTCAGGCGAGGGAGCGACCTGCTGTGGCACCTCGAGGCCCGAGAGACGTTCTCCGAGGCCTACGAGCTGTCCCGCCACCTCGACCGCTACGGCGTCGGCGGCGTCGACCACGACGCCGACCACCGCCGCGATCGAGCCCTGGCGATCGCCAAGGTGATCCTGGGGCGGCGTCCCCTGTACTTCTCGGTCGTGGGCATCGGCGGTCGGCTCGACTTCTCCGTGGCGATCCACGACACCCACCATTACGACCTCATCCCGGACCTGGTCCCGGTGGGCTCGCAGCCCTGATCACGCGCCCGCCCGCGCTTCCATCCACCAGCTCGCGAGCGTAGGGTCGGCGTACAGGCGACGTTGCACAGGAGGTTTGTCATGGACCGACCCGATGGTGTGGTCGACTTCACCCCGGACCCCACGCTGTACCCGTTCACGTCCCGCTGGTTCCACTCCTCGGTGGGGCCCGTGCACTACATCGACGAAGGCCAGGGCCAGCCGCTGCTGCTGCTCCACGGCAACCCGGACTGGAGCTTCCTCTACCGCGAGATCGTGCGTGAGCTGCGGAGCGACTTCCGCTGCATCGCACCCGACTACCCCGGCTTCGGCCTGTCGGTGCATCCCGACGGGTACCGCTACACCCCCGCCGAGCACGCCGGGGTGGTGGCCGAGCTGGTCGACCACCTCGAGCTCGACGACATGATCGTGATGGGCCAGGACTGGGGCGGCCCGATCGGCATGGACGTGGCCTCGCGGGGTCCGGAGCGGGTCCACGGCCTGGTGATGGGCAACACCTGGTTCTGGCCGGCAGAGGAACGCCAGATGCAGGTCTTCAGCAAGCTGATGGGGAGCCCGCCCCTGCAATACCTCATCAAGCAGCGGAACCTGTTCGTCACCGTCCTCATGCGCCGGATGCTGCAGGTGAAGCTCAGCGACAAGGCGTTCGCCCACTACACCGATGTGGTGCCCACACCGGAGTCCCGCGCGGGGATCGCGGAGTTCCCGAAGCAGATCCTGGGTGCCGAGGACTGGCTACGCGAGCTCGAGCTGCGGGTCGACAAGACCCTCGGCGAGAAGGCGACCGTGCTGATCTTCGGCCGCAAGGATCCGGCGCTCGCCAGCGACGCCACCATCACCCGCTGGCGGAACCAGTTCCCGGGCGCGACCCTGATCGAGCTGCCCGACGCCGGCCACTACATCCAGGAGGACGCACCCGGCGAGATCGTGGCTGCGATCCGGTCGGCGTTCCTCTAGCGCCGGCTTGCGCCTGGTTGCCGGAGGTGACCGAGGGTGGATCGACCACCCGACCTCACAACCCGGACATTCTGGTCGATCATGGAATCACCCGAAGGAGGTGCACATGACTCGCCCACGCCTCGATCTCGTCCCCCGAGATCTCGCAGCGCTGGCCGAGGTCATGGGCACCAGCCCCTCGGTCCTCGAGGTCGAACTCGAGTCGCGGCCGTGGTTCCTGAACGACATCCTCCGCCACCCCGCGGTGGTCGATGCGGTGCTCCACGGCACCGGCGTGGGTCCGGCCGACGTGTCGCCGCTGCTGTTCTTCGCGGTGGTCGCCCACCGAGCCGCCGACGAGCTGGCGGCATCGGACTGGGTGGCTGAATGGGCCGGACCCAGGAGCCGGCTGCCGGTGTTCGATGTCGAGCCCCTGGTCGAGTTCGCCGACGCCGAGGACCGGCTGGTCTTCATCGCCCGGCTGCTGGCCGGGTTCGCGGTCCCCGAGGCCGCGCCGGTGCCGGCCGACCACCTGGATCTCGACGACCTGGTGCGTTGGCTGGATGCGGCCGAGCCCACCGACCGGATCGTCCTGCTCCGCCGCCTCGGCGACCTGGCGCTGTTCCAGGCCGGGGTGTTCCCCGACGCCACCGGCGGCCGGGTGCTGGCCGCGTCGGAGGCCGCCCATCTCGGCCGCTCGATCGGCCTCGACGCCGGGGAGCTGCTCGAGCTGATCGATCCCGGATCGGCCACCCCGGGACTCGACGCGCTCGAAGCGCTGGGGTCGGCCTGGTACCAGGCCGCGGTCGCCGAGGACCGCAGCTCCCAGCCCACGGTGGTGCTCGACGTGGCCGCCCGGTTCCGGCCGGCGCGGCGCTTCCTCAACCATCTGGCCGACACGTACCTCAACCAGATCTCCACCGGCTGGGCCGTCGGCTACTGAGAGTGGCGGGGGTCTGACCCCTTTGTGGACACAGCGACGGAGAGTGGCGGGGGTCTGACCCCGTTGGTCACCGCTCAGGTCATGCCGCCGTCTTCGCGGATGAAGACCGGGCGGTCGGGGGAGGAGCGGTCGCGGTCGTAGCGGTAGCCCATGCCCTCGAACCCCAACAGCGCCTTCGCGGTCTTGATGCGCTCCTTGATGATCCAGCCGGCCATCACCCCCCGGGCCCGCTTGGCGAAGAAGCTCACCATCCGGTAGTCGCCGCCGTGCTTGGAGTCGAGGAACACCGGGGTCACGATCTGCCCCTCGAGCAGCTCCGGGCGCAGCGAGCCGAAGTACTCGTTCGACGCCAGGTTCACCAGCACCGGCGCCCCCGGGCTCGAGGCCAGGTCGTCGTTGATCCGCGCGGTGATGTCGTCGCCCCAGAAGCTGTACAGGTCGGGGCCACGATCGGTCTGCAGCTTCGAGCCCATCTCCAGGCGGTACGGCTGGATGAGATCGAGCGGGCGCAGCACCCCGTAGAGCCCGGACAGGATCCGCAGCACCTTCTGGGCGTGGGTGTAGTCGCGTTCGGTGAAGGTGTTCGCCGCGTCCAGCCCCAGGTACACGTCGCCGCTGAACGCCAGCAGCGCCGGGCGGGCGTTCTCCGGGGTGAACGGGGGCTCCCAGTCCTGGAATCGCTCGAAGTTCAGCTCCGCCAGCCCCTCGGAGATCGACATCATCTTCGCCAGCTCGTCCGGGGACTTCCGGGCCATGATCTCCGCCAGCTCGGCCGCTCGATCGAGCATCGTCGGATCGCTGTGCTTGCGGGTGGGGAGCGGCGACTCGAAGTCGAGCGACTTGGCCGGGGAGACGACGATCAGCACCCGATAGTTCTACCCGCCGGCCCCTACAGGCGCACCCGGGTGCCGGTCCCCGACGCCAGCGCCGCGTCGTACACCACCCGGGCTGCGGCGACGTCCTCGACCGCGTGACCGGTGGACTTGTAGACCACGATCTCCGCATCGTCGGTGCGGGCGGTACCCCTTCCGGCGAGGACCTCGCCCAGCTCCACCACGTCGTCGGGCGAGAGATCCTGGAGCTCGTGGGCGCCCGCCGGCGGCGCGTTCTCCGCCGCGCCGCGCCACTCCACCAGCACCCGGGCGGCGTCGGCGATCGTGGCCGCGTCGACCTCGCGCCCGACGCCCACCGACGACACCGCCACCCCGTCGGCGAGCCACGACCGGTCGATCACCGGCTCGGTGGCGTCGGTGCACAGGGCCACCACGTCCGCGCCCCTGACCGCCTCCTCGAACGAGACGACCGTGCGGGCGGGCTCGCTGGTCTCGGCCAGCGCAGCTGCGTGCGCCGCGGTGCGCGAGGCCACCCGCACGTCGGTCCACGGCCGCACCCCGGCCAGGGTCCGGGCGTGGCCGTGGCCCTGCACCCCGGCGCCGAGGATGGCCAGGGTGGTTGCGTCGGGCCTGGCCATCAGGTCGACGGCCAGCGCGGCGGTGGCGGCGGTGCGGATGCCGGTGAGGTAGGCGCCGTCCATCACGGCCAGGGGCCGGCCGTCGTCCTGGTCGAAGAGGGCCACGAGCCCCTGGTGGCTCGGGATGTCGCCCCCGTGGTTCTCCGGGAAAACCGACACCAGCTTCGCGGCCAGGCCCACGCCGGCCACGTTGCCGGGCATGGCGGCGAGCAGCCCGCGCGCCGCCCACGCCGCGATGCGCGGTGGCACGTCGGTCTCGCCGTCGCTGTGCGCTCGCAGCGCTGCCGCCAGGGCCTCGCGGAGGGCGTCGGGCGCCAGCAGGGCCCGGCACTCGGCGGCCGACAGCACCAGCAGCTCGGCGGGCGGGGGGAGGAGCGGATCGTCGGGCGGGAGCGGCACGCCCTCGACCGTACCCGCCTCGACGGTTGCGAGCGTCGCCTCGGCCCGGCACGCTGTGCCCGATGGACGTGCAGCTCAAATCCGCCTACGACATCGGGATGCAGGTGGCCGACGATCCGATCGTCGTGGTCGTCGACGACTTCGTGACCCCGGCCGAGTGCACCCACATCATGAACCGGGCCGGCAAGGGGATCACCAGGGGCAAGGTGACCCTCGACGACGACGTGGCCTACAGCGACGGGCGCACCGGGAGCACCGCCTGGCTCGCCCACGACGCCACCCCCGTCATCCGGGGGCTGGTCCGCCGGGTGAGTGACCTGGTGGGCATCCCCACCCACCATGCCGAGTCGCTGCAGGTGGTCCACTACGCCGAGACCGAGGAGTACCGGGCCCACCACGACGCCTGGAAGGTGGGCACCGACCGGCACCGCCAACGAACCGAGAACGGCGGCCAGCGGCTGGTCACTGCGCTCATGTACCTCAACGAGGTCGGCGCCGGGGGCGGCACCGGCTTCCCCAAGCTCGACCTCGAGGTCCAGCCCGTCCCGGGCCGGATGGTCCTGTTCCACAACACCACCGGCCCCGACCACGACGTGCACCCGGGCTCGCTCCACGGGGGCATGCCGGTCCACTACGGCGAGAAGTGGGCATGCAACCTGTGGTTCCGGGAGCGCCCGTACGCGAGGCCGGGGGCGTCGAAGCCCCGGGCCCCGGGAGCCGGCCCGCCGGCGAAGGCCCGGCCCCGTCCCAACGCCAAGAAGAACCGCAAGAGCCAGAAGGCTGCCCGGCGCCGCAACCGCTGACGGGCCGGGTCAGCCGTCAGGCGCCAGCTCGGCGATGGTCACGTCGTCGTAGCCGAGCTCGGCGAGGATCTCGGCGGTGTGCTGTCCCAGCCGCGGTGCTGGTCGGCGGAGCGCGGACGGTTGACCGTCGACCAGGATCGGGTCGCGGACGTAGCGCATCGGGCCCTCGGTGGGATGGTCTGTCTCCACCACCAGCCCGACCGCCGAGAAGTGCGGGTCGTCCATCACCCGCTCGAGCTCGACCACCGGAGAGGCCGCGATGTGGTGCTCGACGCACAGCTCCATCCACTCGGCGGTGGTGCGGGTGGCCACGATGTCGTCCATCGACGCGTAGAGCGCGTCGGCGTTGTCCACCCGGTGGGCCGCGGTGGCGAAGCGGGGATCGTCACGCAGATCCGGCCGGCCACCGAGCTCGAAGAAGGTCTGCCAGGCCCCGGTGGAGTAGGGCAGGATCACGATCCAGCCGTCGGCGGTCCGCCGGGGGCGCCGGTGGGGCGTGCGGATCCGCATGTAGCTGAAGGGTCCGTCGGGCGGGTCGAAGGTGTGGCCGCCGAGATGCTCGACCAGGTTGAACGCGGCGACGGTCTCGGCCATCGGCACCTCGATCGTCGCCCCCGTCCCGTCGAGCTCCCGGCTCCGCAGCGCCGCGGCGATGGCGAAGGCGATGTGCAGCCCGGAGATCTTGTCGGCGATGATGCTCGGCACCAGCGTGGGCTCGGGCCCGTTCCAGGCGAACATCGACGCCAGCCCGGACGCGGCCTGGATGACGTCGTCGTAGGCGGCCCGGTCGGCGTAGGGGCCGTCGCTGCCCCAGCCGTTGGCCACGCAGTACACGATGTCGGGGCGCACCGCCCGGATGGTCTCCTCGTCCAGCCCCAGGCGCTCCAGCGCCGACCGCCGGTGGTTGGCCACGAACACGTCGCAGGTGGCCACCAGGTCGAGGGCGGCGCGGCGGCCGGCGTCGGTCTTGAGGTCGAGCACGATGCTGCGCTTGTTGCGGTTCAGGTTGATGCTGAACGCGCTCATCTTGTCGCTGCGCATCGGCGCGTAGTCCCGGATGATGTCGCCCCCGGGGGCCTCGACCCGGATCACGTCGGCCCCCATGTCGCCCAGCATGCGGGTGGCCAGCGGGCCCATCACCACGGTGGTGAAGTCGGCGACCCGGATGCCGCGCAGGGGACCGTCGGTGCGATCCATGGCGTCTCAGCCGACGGGGACCCGCTCGACCCGGCCGTCGGCGTGCCGGGCGAAGCGCCCCTGGGCGTCGGTGTGCACCGGGTCGGGGCGGTCCCAGGGCCAGCCCCCGAAGCCGGATTGCTGATAGTCGACGAACGCCTGGCGGATGCCGTCGCGGTCGTTCATCACGAACGGGCCGTGCTGGGCCACCGGCTCGCCGATGGGCCGACCCTGCAGGACCATCAGCTCGGTCTCGCCGGGCCCGGCCCGGAGGACGATCGGCCCGTCGCAGCGCACCCGGGCCGCGGTGGAGCCGCCGATGGTGCTCTCGCCGATGTGCAGCTCCTCGCCTGCGAACAGGTAGAGGGTGCGGAGGGTCTGGGCTCCCTCGGCGGGGGGCAGCTCCCACTCGGCACCGGGATCCATGCGCACGTGCCAGAGGGCCACGTCGGCCTCCGGCGCGGCCGCCCACGAGCTGGGCGGCGGGTCCGGGGGCGCCAGCCCGGCCAGCGGCCCGGCGATGACGGTGACGGTGGTCCGGGCCCCGGCGCGGTCGGCGGCCTCGAGCCGGGGGATCCGGTCGTCCCACATCATCGTGAAGTGGGGCTCGACCAGCTTGTCCCGGGCCGGGAGGTTCAGCCAGATCTGGAAGAGCTGCAGGTGGTTGGGGCCGGTCTCGTCGACGAGCGGGAACATCTCCGAGTGCACGATGCCCCATCCGGCGGTCATCCACTGGACGTCGCC
>JBFKRY010000095.1:0-14570 GCA_041636995.1 Acidimicrobiales bacterium
GTCGGCGTCCAGGTCGAGGTAGTTGGGGGTGCCGTCGCCGTCGGGGTCGCCAGTGCCTTCGACCGAGTCGGCGATGGTGTCGCCGTCGGAGTCCAGATCGAGGTAGTTGGGGGTGCCGTCGCCGTCGGTGTCGACGCTGCCTTCGGCCGAGTCGGCGATGGTGTCGTTGTCGGCGTCGGTGTCGAGGTAGTTGGGGGTGCCGTCGCCGTCGCTGTCGCTGCTGCCCTCGATGGCCTCGGGGATGCCGTCGCCGTCGGAGTCCAGATCGAGGTAGTCGGGGGTGCCGTCGCCGTCGGCGTCGCCAATGCCTTCGACCGAGTCGGCGATGGTGTCGCCGTCGGAGTCGGTGTCGAGGTAGTTGGGGGTGCCGTCGCCGTCGGGGTCGCCAGTGCCTTCGGCCGAGTCGGGGATGCCGTCTCCGTCGGAGTCCAGATCGAGGTAGTCGGGGGTGCCGTCGCCGTCGCTGTCCACGGGGCCGGCCGGGTTGGCCGGGTTACCCGGGACGAACGGCGCCGGCGGATAGCCGCCCTCGGTCGCATCGGGGATGCCGTCGCCGTCGGCGTCGGTCTCCAGCCGGTCAGGGGTCCCGTCGCCGTCGGAGTCGGGATCGGGCAGGTTCGCCGACGCAGTGGCATCGTCCCAGCCGTCTCCGTCGCCGTCGGTGAAGCCGTCGATGGTGCCGTCGCCGTCGCTGTCGGCGCCACCGGCCTCGATCACGTCGGGCATCCCGTCGCCGTCGGAGTCCGGATCCAGGTAGTCGGGGGTGCCGTCGCCGTCGGTGTCGACGGCGCCCTCGATCGAGTCCGGGACACCGTCGTTGTCGGAGTCCAGGTCCTGGAAGTCGGCGATCCCGTCGCCGTCGGTGTCGCCGGCGCCTTCGAGAACATCGGGGAGGCCATCGCCGTCGGCGTCGGGCGCGGGGCCGATGGTGAGGGAGTCCGTATTCGTCGCCGTCGGAGCCTGCTCGTCGGCTCCGAAGGAGGCGGCGTTGGTGATCGTCTGGGGCGGCGTGGTCAGTGGGACGTCGTAGGTGACCGTCAGGGTGACGGTGGCCCCGGCAGCCAGCGAGGGCAGGGTGCAGTCGATGCTGTTGCCCGCAGTGGCGTCGGTCCCGCCCAGGAGCCCGCAGCTGGTGCCCGTGACCGTGATCGCGCCGTCCACCGCGTCGGTGATTCGGAGGTTGTCGGCATCGGAGGTCCCGGTGTTGGTCACCGCGATGGTGAGGGTGCGAGCGGTGTCGCCCTGGGCCACGGGATCGTCCACGAAGGTGGTGGTGCCACCGAGGGCGACGTCCTCGGCGATGGTCACCGTGTCGTTGTCGGTCGCAGTGTGGCCCGCACCGTCGTCGGCGTCGGCGGTGTTCGGGACCGACGCGGCGTCGACGGTGCTCGCCACCGCGTAGGTGACGGACACGGTCACCGATGCCCCGGCAGCGATGTCGTAGGTGCAGTCCACGTTCTGTGCCGCCGACGCGTTCGCGCTGGCCCCGGTGCAGTCGACGGCGGTCACTCCGAGTCGCGAGTCGACGGTGTCGGTGATGCGCACCCCGGGTGCGTCCGAGGAGCCGGTGTTGGTGACCACGATGTCGAAACCGTGACCCCCGGTCCCGGCGTCGACCGTGCCGGGGGCGAAGGTCGTGGTCAGGCCGAGGGTGATGTCGGTGGTGACCGGGGTGACCAGGGTGTGGCTGTCGTTGGTGGCGTCGCTGTCGGTGCTCGAGGTGGCGACGGCGACGGTGTTGGACAGGGTGCCGGTGGTGCCGGCGCCCACGGCGACGGTGACCGTGTAGCTCGCCGACGTGCCGGCAGCGATGGACCCGAGCGAGCAGGTCGGCACCCCGGCCGGATCCTCGGTGCAACCCGAGGACGACACGAAGCTCACGCCGGCGGGAAGGGTCTCGGTGACCACGACGTCAGCGGCGTCGCCCGGGCCCCCGTTGGTCACTTCCACGGTGTAGGTCAGGTTCTGTCCGGCCACGGCGGTTGCCGGGGCTGCGGTCGCGGTGATGGCGAGGTCGGCGGGCGGGTCCCCGACGAACACCGTCGCCGCTGCGGGCGAGCTCTCGGTGGTGTCCTCCGTGGCGTCGATCTGCTCGGTCCCGATGTGGCCGATTGCCGAGTTCAGGTAGCTGCCGTCCGTTGCGGGGATGGTGACGTCGTAGGTGATCGACGACGTCCCCCCTGCGGGTACTGCGAAGGGCCCGAGGAACGTCGCGGCCTGCCCGGACAGGCTCGGCGCGGCGATCGGCGAACCGTTGAACATCTGGTTGCCCGCGTAGGTGGTGCCCGCGGGCAGGGTGTCGACCAGGTCGTCCATGCTCACCGGCACGCCGCCGGAGTTGGTCAGCGTCACGGTGTAGGTGGTGGTGCCGCCGGTGCCCGAGCCGTACTGGTCCGGCGCCGCCGACTTCGTCAGCGAGAGGGTGTTGTCGGCCGGCTGGATCGGCGGAAGGGCGCCGAACCCGCCGGTGGACGTGTGCTTGATCCGGGTGCCCGAGGAGATGTTCGCGATCGGCGACACCGCCGTGGGTGCCGACGTGACCCCGGTGGCCACGAAGGTGTAGACCGCGGTGTACGCGGTCTTGGTGATGCCGGTGAAGAAGAGGTCGTCGGTCGCGGTGAAACCCAGGCCCGAGAACGTGATGTCGGTCCGGACGAGCTGGTACGAGTTGGCCGGCCAGTCGGGGTATGCCGCCGGGGTGGCGGCGAAGATGCCGGCTGCCCCCACGGTGCCGGTCGCGCCCTCGACGGTGATCGTCAACAGCCCGCCCAGCGAGGCCGGCGTCGGTCCCGACACGACGGTGTCGACCTTGTTCGCGTTGGCGGAGATCACTGCGTCGATCTCGGTGAAGGTGTCGGCCGCGTCGCACAGCTCCGTGGCT
Source organism: Acidimicrobiales bacterium (assembly GCA_041636995.1). Lineage (GTDB taxonomy): Bacteria > Actinomycetota > Acidimicrobiia > Acidimicrobiales > UBA8592 > JBFINV01. Next base: position 2,882 of record JBFKRY010000095.1, read on the forward strand.
CCGGGGAGGTCCGGCCGGGAGTCGTGGAGGTTCACGCGGAGCGTCTGGTCCGTGGGGTCGTCGCCCGGCGCGGTCGTGGTCAGGTAGAAGTACGCCATCCCCGTCTCGCCCGGAGCCAGCGATCCGACCTGGAGGACCCCGTCCTCGTCGGGTGCCAGGCCGACCAGGCCGCCGGTGAAGGCGTCGAGGCTCACCCACAGGTCCGGCACCGTCCAGCCGCTGTCGTTGGTGATGGCGTAGCCGGCGTAGGCACCGAGTAGGTCGTCGCCGGGATCCGAGTAGAAGACGGGTGAGTGCACCGGGGTGACGGTGAAGTCGGTGCCCGAAGCGCATGCTGCGGCCGAAGCGGGACCGGCGGCGACCACCTGCGCCAGCAACGCCGCAGCCAGGGCGATGATGCCGAGCACCCCCGTCCTGCGCGCGCCGCGCCTCCTCGGCGTCCGACGCCGGGCGGGGGTGCTGCCGGTTCCCATCGGGGAACGGGTGGGGGTCGATGTCATCGTTGTCCCGGGGTGAGTCCTGAGGTGGGACGACTATCGGCGCCGGCCGCGCCGGAAGGAGACGCTCCAGAACCCACGCGGCCCGAAACAGGTCCCGCGGCCCAGCCCGCGGGAGGTGGAACAACCCAGCCGACCCGGGTGAGGGCGGCACCGGGGCCGGTGGTGGCCCCGGGGCGGGCCTCAATTTCGAGACCGCCGGTGCCGATACCGGTCCCATGGCTGCGACCATCACGGCGTCCCCCACCGGCCGCCCCCGCGACGACCGCATCGATCGTGCGGTTCTCGACGCCGCCATCGAGCTGTGCCTGGATCGGCCGTACGGCAGGGTGACCCTGGCCGAGATCGCCCGGCGGGCTCGCACGTCTCGCAACGCCATCGCCCGCCGCTGGCCCACCAAGGCCCACGTGGTCCGGGACGCGTTCATGCTCCACAACAGCCGGCTCGACGTGCGGGACACCGGCAGCCTGCGGGGCGACCTCATGGCTCTCACCCACCAGAACCTCGAGCTGTTCTCCTCCCCGAACCACAAGGGACTGACGCTCGCCGCGCTCGCGGCCCTGGGTGATCTCGGGCTCGACTACCCCGGCATCCCCCAGCCGCGGCGCCACTCCATCGCCGCCATCTTCGAGCGGGCCCGCCAGCGCGGCGATCTGCCGCTGGGTGTCGACCCGATCGCGGTCACCCAGCTCCTCGGCGGTGCCATCCTGTTCCGCTCGGTCATCCTCGACCAGCCCACGTCACCTACCGACGTGGCCACCCTCGTCGACACCTGCCTCGGGTCCCGAGCGCAGGCCTGAGGTCCACCGCGCCCGTTCGGACCTGGAGGCCGGTCCTGGCAGGGCCGACCGCGAACCCCCTCAGCAGATGCGGGGAAGGGGGTCGCCGACGAGCATGTCGATGATCCGGGTGCCACCGAACGGCGTCTGGAGCACCACCAGCGAGGGGTGCTCGTCGGTCACGCATCCGATGGCCCGGGCGTCGGCTCCCTCCGGCCTGGCACGCATGGCCGCCACGGCGGCCTCGGCGGCCTCGGCGGGCACCACCACGACCAGCTTGCCCTCGTTGGCGATGTAGAGCGGGTCCAGGCCGAGCAGCTCGCATGCGCCAGCCACCGGTGGGCGCACCGGGAGGTCGGTTTCGACCAGCTCGATCCCGAGGCCGCAGGCGGCGGCGAGCTCGTTGCACGTCGAAGCCACGCCGCCCCGGGTGGGATCCCGCAGCCAGCGGGTCTCGGGCACGGCCTCGAGCAGCCCGGCCACCAGCTGGTGGAGCGCGGCGGTGTCCGAGGACACCTCGGCCGCCAGGGCCAGGTCGCCGCGCGCCATCGTCACCGCGATGCCGTGGTCGCCGATGGTGCCCGACACCACGACCGCGTCGCCGGGTCGCACGTCACCGGCGTCGAGACGGCGGCTCGTCGGCGCGAACCCGACCCCGGTGGTGGTGAGGTAGCAGCCGTCGGCCGCGCCCCGTTCCACCACCTTGGTGTCGCCGCCCACCACCGGTGCTCCAGCCGCTTCCGCCGCGGCGGCGACGTCGGCGACGATTGCCCTGAGCTCGTCGACGGCCAGGCCCTCTTCGAGCACGAGCGACAGGGTGATCGCCGCCGGCCGGGCCCCCATGCAGGCCAGGTCGTTGATGGTCCCGTTGACGGCCAGGTCGCCGATGGACCCACCCGGGAACCGGCGCGGCGTCACCACGAACGCGTCGGTGCTCACCACCAGGCGGTGGCCGGCCGGGACGTCGAGCACCGCCGCGTCCGCCAGGCGATCGAGCTCCGGGTTCGACAGCGCCGGGCGGATCACCGCCTCGATGAGCGACCGGCTGGCCTGGCCCCCGGCGCCGTGGGCCATGGTGATGGTGTCGTCGCGCAGCACCGGGGCCCGCTGGCGCCACTGCTCGATTCGCTCCAGGACCGCGTCGCGGCGGGCCCGGTCGTCGTCGGCGGACATCAGTCCGCGTGGACCGGGATGCGGGTCCGGGGGGAGTACCGCCCGTAGTTGTAGTAGGCGGCGCAGGCCCCCTCCGAGGACACCATGCAGGTGCCGATGGGGGTCTCCGGCGTGCACGCGGTGCCGAACACCTTGCACTCCCACGGTCGCAGGGCCCCCTTGAGCACCTCGCCGCACTGGCAGGCCTTGGGGTCGGCCACCCGGACCCCGGGCACGTCGAAGCGGCGCTCGGCGTCCCAGGCCGAGAGCTCGGGGCGGAGCGCCAGCGCGCTCTGGGCGATGAAGCCGAGACCGCGCCACTCGAAGTGGGGGCGGACCACGAACACCTGGCGCAACAGCTCGAGCGCCCGGGGGTTGCCGGCGTCGGCGACCACCCGCCGGTACTGGTTCTCCACCTCGCAGCGGCCCTCCTCGAGCTGGCGCAGCAGCATGAGCACCGCCTGCAGGATGTCGACGGGCTCGAAGCCGGCGGTCACCAGGGGACGGCCGTACTCCTCGGGGACGAAGCGGTACGGGCGGGTTCCGATGACCGTCGAGACGTGGCCGGGCCCCAGGAAGCCGTCGAGCTCCAGGCCCGGGGAGTCGAGGATGGCCTTGAGGGGCGGGACGATGGTGACGTGGTTGCAGAACACGCTGAAGTTCTCGACCTGGCGCTCTCGGGCCTGCAGCAGCGTCACCGCGGTGGAGGGCGCGGTGGTCTCGAACCCCACGGCCAGGAACACGACGTCCAGCTGGGGCTCGCGCTCGGCCAGGGCCAGGGCGTCGAGCGGCGAGTACACGACCCGGACGTCGGCTCCCCGCGCCTTGGCGTCGAGCAGCGACGACCGGCCCCCGGGTACCCGCATCATGTCGCCGAAGCAGCAGAGGGTGACGCCGTCGGTGGAGGCGATGGCGATGGCGTCGTCGACCCGGCCCATGGGGATGACGCACACCGGGCAGCCCGGCCCGTGCACCAGCTCGATGGTGTCGGGCAGCAGGGCCTCGATTCCGTGGCGGTAGATGGCATGGGTGTGCCCCCCGCACACCTCCATGAGCTTCCGGGGCGGCTGACCGGCAGCGAGAGTCGCGATGTCGGCCAGCAGCCGGCGAGCGGCCTCGGGGTCGCGGAACTCGTCGACGTATCTCACCGGTCCTCCTGTCGGAGCCGGGCGGCCACCCCGTCGCAGAGCTCGGTGATCAGGGCCGCCTGCGCCTCCTGGATGCGGTGCACCGACGAGGAGGACACCGCCAGCCGGTGATGGATGGACGGTTGGGCCGCGAACGACTCACCGCCGTAGCCGCTGATGCCGACGGTGACGAGGCCCCGGGCGTGGGCGGCGGTGAAGGCGGCCAGCAAGTTCGGCGAGGCCCCGCTGGTGCTGCAGCCGACGAGCACGTCACCGGCGACGGCGAGGGCCTCCAGCTGCCGGGCGAAGATCCGCTCCACGCCGACATCGTTGGCGAGCGCGGTCACCACCGCGTAGTCGTCGACCAGCGGGAGCGCAGTGACACCGGCCGCTCCCAGGAGCCGGGCCAGGCGGGCCGCGTCGGTGGCGCTGCCGCCGTTGCCCATGGTGTAGACCCGCCCGCGGCTGTCGATCGCCCCGGCCAGTGCCGCCACCGCCGACGCCGAGGTGTCGACGTTCGCGGCGACGGTGGCGCCGACCAGCCGCTCGGAGTCGGCGATCTTCGCCGCGGCCGACGTCGCGAGCGCGTCGCGGAGGGCCGCCTCGTCGTGCTCGGCCGCGTCGAGGAAGGGGTACAGGAACCCGGTGGCGTCGCCGCTGGCCGTGGGGGCGCTGCCGACCAGACCCGGATGCTCGAGCGCCACGTGGACCAGCTCCCACAGGAGGTGGTAGCTGCGGACGATGTCGACGTCGGGCTGTGCGGTGGAGATGCCGAGGTCGACGCGGGCGCCGTCGGACGGCTCCCCGATGACCAGGAGCACCTCGTCGTCCGCCATCGGCGCGTCCCCGGTGACGGCGACGACCGGGAGCGGTCGGGTGCCCGCGATGACTGGATGGACGAACTCGACGGCGACGTGGTGGGCGTGGTCCTCGGCTCCCGGCGCGCGCACGATCAGGCGACGGCCGCCGGCGAAGGCGCGGGCCAGCCACAGCGCCGCGTTCACCGGCTGGCGGGTGCATTCGATCGGGGCCGTGGTTCGGGGGCTCATCTGCTCACGGGGGCCCGCTGCCGAACGCCTCGATCTCGTCGTCGTAGACCGAGCCCAGCTCGCGCATGAACGCCAGGGTCTCCTCGGCCTCGACCGCGTCGATCCTGGACATCGCGAAGCCGACGTGGAGGAGGACCCACTCACCGATGGTCAGGCCCTCGTCGTCGACCATGATCGTGTTGACCTCGCGCCGGACGCCCTCGACGTCGACGGTGGCGGTGTGGGGCCCGGAGGGCTCGAGGGCAACGACCATCGCGGGAATCCCGACACACATCAGCCTCGCGCCTCCACAGCTCCTGTGGACATGACTCCCCTCGGGTGCCTCTGGCGCCGGAGTCTAGGCGAGGTAGGGAGCCAGGAGCTCCGGCCCCCGTCCGCCTCAGCTCTCGTCGGCCACCACCACGCCCTCGTTCGGCAACAGGACTCCGCCGAAACGGGCATCGGCCCCGTAAACGGACGACACCAGGCGCTCGCCGACCAGGCCGACCGGGACCTCCTCTTCCCCGAAGTTGACCAGCACCACCAGGTCCTCGCCGATGCCGGTGCGGCGCCAGGCCACCACGTCGTCGGGGGTCTCCAGCAGGCGCTCCCGCCCTCGCCGCAACGCGACCGAGCGTCGCCGCAGCGCCAGCAGGTCGCGGTACAGGTGCAGCATCGACGCGGGGTCGTCCCGCTGCGATTCCACCGACAGCCCGGCGGCGCCGTCGACGAAGGGCAGCCACGGGTCGGGGCCCCAGCCGTGACCATCCCCCGCGGTCCACGGGATCGGCGCCCGGCAGCCGTCGCGCCCGCCGGGGTCGACCCTCCGATCGGCCGGGATGGTGGCGTCGGGCAAGCCCAGCTCCTCGCCCGCGTACAGGTAGGGCGTGCCCCGCAGGGTGAGCAGCATCACCGCTGCAGCCCGGGCCCTGGCGTCACTGCCCACCCGGGTGCGGAGCCGGGTGCGGTCGTGGTTGTTCAGCACCCAGACGGGCCACAGGTCCGTGTCCAGCTCGCGGTGGACCTCGGCGATGCGCTCCCGGAACGCCGCGGCGTCCCACTCGGTGTAGGTGGGCCGGAAGTTGAACGTCAGGTGCAGCTCGTCGTCCTGGCCGTAGTACTGGCGCACCTGGCCGGGCCCGAACAGGTTCACCTCGCCCACCATCATCGGCTGCTGGGGGTACGAGTCGAGCAGCCGCCGGATGCGGCGCAGGTGCTCGTGGGTGGACGGGTGGTCGTTGTGCACCACCGGCGACCCCGGCTCCGGCAGGTCGGGCAGCAGGGGATCCTTGCCGATCAGGTGGACCACGTCGGCCCGGAAGCCGTCGACGCCCCGGTCGAGCCAGAAGCGCAGGGTGTCGACCATGGCGTCTGCCACCGCCCGGTTGGCCCAGTTCAGGTCGGGCTGCTCGGGGAGGAACAGGTGCAGGTAGTACTGGCCGCTGGCGTGGTCGAGGGTCCAGGCGGGGCCGACGCCCCAGCTGGCCTGCCAGTTGTTGGGCGGCCCCCCGTCGGGCCCCGGATCCCGCCACACGTACCAGTCCCGCCGGGGCGAGTCACGATCGGAGCGGGCCTCAACGAACCAGGAATGCTGGTCGGACGTGTGGTTGGGCACCCAGTCGATCGTGAGGCGGATGTCCCGGGCGTGGGCCTCGTCCAGCAGGTGGTCGAAGTCGCCCAGGGTGCCGAAGACCGGGTCGATGTCGCAGTAGTCGGCCACGTCGTAGCCGAAGTCGGCCATCGGTGACCGGAAGATCGGCGACAGCCACAGGGCGTCGACGCCGAGCCAGGCCAGGTGGTCGAGGTGCTCGGCGACGCCGCGCAGGTCGCCCACCCCGTCGCCGTCGGCGTCGGCGAACGACCGGGGGTAGATCTGGTAGAAGACGGCCTCCTCCCACCACCGGTCGGGCCGGGCGGGGCTCACCGTGGCGGGTCGGTCCGCTCGTCGAGGAACGGGTAGTCCCGGCGCACCCGGGCCACCAGCGCCGGGTCGACGTCGCCGACCACGAGCGACTCCTCGCCGGCGGGGGCCGAGGCCACCACCTCCCCGAGCGGGTCGAACAATCGGGAGTCGCCGCTGTGCTCGAGGCCGTCGCCGGCCGCGCCCACCCGGTTCACCCCGAGGACGTAGGCCTGATTCTCGATGGCCCGGGCCTGCAGCAGGGTGGTCCAGTGGCTGCTGCGGGCCGCGGGCCAGTTGGCCACCACGACGTAGAGGTCGGTGTCGTGGGCCCGGCCCCAGAAGTCGGGCGCGAACCGCAGGTCGAAGCACACGAACAGGCTGGCGCGCACCCCCTCGACGGCCACGGTCACCATCTCCGAGCCGCCCTCGTAGTGCTCGTTCTCGCCCGCGAACGAGAACCGGTGGATCTTCCGGTAGCGGTGCACCTGCCCGTCGGGGCCCGCGAGGACCAGGCAGTTGTGGGGCTGGCGCTGGCCCTCGGGCCGCTCGGGGACCGAGCCGCAGAGCCACACCCCGTGGGTCCGGGCCCGCTCGACGAGGAACCGGGTGCTCGGGCCGTCGACGGGCTCGGCGATCCGGTCGGTGCTCATCGAGAACCCGTAGCTGTACATCTCGGTGAGCGCCACCAGCCGGGCGCCGGCGCCGACCGCCTTGTCGACGAGGGGGTCGAGGCGGTCGAAGTTGGCGCCGGGCTGCTCCCACGCGATGTCGTGCTGGATGCCGGCCACCCGCAGCACCCCGGGCTCAGCCGCCATCGCCGGCTCCGAGGGACATCAGGCGCTCGATGGCGCCGCTGATGACGGGCTCCTGCTTGCAGAACGTGAACCGCACCAGGTGCTCGCCCTCGTGGTCGTTGTCGTAGAAGACCACGTTGGGGACCGCGACCACCCCGCAACGTTCGGGGAGCCCGAGGCAGAACGCCCGGCCGTCGCTGGTACCGAGGGGCCGGATGTCGGTGGTGACGAAGTACGTCCCGGCCGGCCAGAACACCTCGAAGCCCGCAGCCTCGAGCCCGTCGCACAGCAGCTTGCGCTTGGCGGCCATGCCCGCGACGAAGTCGTCGTAGTAGGAGCGGGGCAGGCCCAGGGCGGTGACGATCGCATGCTGGAACGGCGCGCCGTTCACGTAGGTCAGGAACTGCTTGGCGGTGCGAACCGCCTGCAGCAGCGGGGGCGGGGCGCAGACCCAGCCGATCTTCCAGCCGGTGAAGCTGAAGGTCTTGCCCGCGGAGGAGATGAGCACGGTGCGCTCCCGCATGCCCGGCAGCGCCGCCAGCGGGGTGTGGGTGCCCTCGAAGACCAGGTGCTCGTACACCTCGTCGGTCACGGCCACCAGGTCGTGCTCGATGCACAGCTCGGCGACCAGCGCCAGCTCGTCGGGGCCGAACACCTTGCCGGTGGGGTTGTGGGGGCTGTTCAGCAGCAGCAGCCGGGTGCCAGGTCCGATGGCGGCGCGCAGCTCGTCGGGGTCGAACGCGTAGTCGGGCGGCCGCAGGGTGACCACCCGCCTCCGGGCCCCGGCCATGGCGATGGTGGCGGCGTAGGAGTCGTAGTACGGCTCGAAGGTGACCACCTCGTCGCCGGGCTCGCACAGCGCGAGCAGGCTGGCGGCGATGCCCTCGGTGGCTCCGGCCGTGACCAGCACCTCCCCGTCCGGGTCGTAGTCGAGGTCGTAGAACGCCCGCTGGTGCTCGGCGATCGCCTGGCGCAGCGGGAGGATGCCGAGCCCCGGCGGGTACTGGTTGTGGCCGTCGCGGATGGCCTGGATGGCGGCCTCGGCCACCTCGGCCGGCCCGTCGGTGTCGGGAAAGCCCTGGCCCAGGTTGATGGCGCCGGTGCGGGCCGCCAGCGCCGACATCTCCGCGAAGATGGTCTCGCCGAACTCCCGGAGGCTGGCCTTGACGAACGGGTCACCCGGGTGCACGGGGCGGATCCTAGTTGCGGTGCAGCAGGTCGTAGCCGTGCCGGAAGAAGTCCAGGGCCGCCCGCCGGGGATCGCCGGCCTCGAGCAGCTCCCGGTAGGAGAGGCTGGCCCCGCCGAACCCCTCGGCGTTCCAGTACGGATCAGAGCGATCGCTGTCGCTCCAGGGCCCCACGTAGAGGTACGGCTCGTCGCTGCCGCCGTCGCCGGGTGAGGCCCCGTAGCTGGCCCGCCGTCCCGCGTCGCTGCTCCCCAGCTCGACCGCGGGGTCGAAGTGCCCCGGCCAGATCTGGACCCGGCTGACGTCGTCGTCGGGCGCGGTCCCGGTCAGGCGCAGCTCCTCGAGCACCCCGGCGGCGAAGCCGAACCAGTCCCCGAGGAAGGCGCCCACGTCGGCCCGCACGTCGAGCGGGCGATCGATGTCGCCCAGGGGCACCGTGTCCGACTCGGCCTGCGCGTCATCGGCCACGGTGCCGGCCACCTCGGCGGCCCGGGCCAGCGTGGTCAGGGGCTCGGTCACCGCGGCGTCGCCTCGCTGCACCACCAGGTTGGCGCCCTCCACCCGGACCTGCTCGTCGTCACCGAAGAAGGGCGTCCCGAAGCCCCCCCGGGTGTAGCGGAGCCCGAACTTGCCGTTGGCCTGCTTCCTGGCGTTGGACACCACCGCGTAGGCGACCCGGTGGAAATCCTCGCGGCTGGGTACATACCCGGCGGGCACCGGTGGCAGCGGCTTGTACGCCCCGAGCCAGTGCTCGCGCGCGTAGCGGGCGATCTCGGGGTCGGTGGCGGCGAGCTCGTCCCAGGTGCGCTGCCCCGCGCTCGTGGGGGTCACGACCGTGGCCCCGGGCTCGTCGACCGCGGCCGGGTCGTCGGCGAACCAGGGGGGCTCGTTCACCGCTGGCGGCGACGGCTCCAGCACCCGGACCTCGGCGCCCGCCAGGCGGGTCGCCTCGGCGCGTGGATTCCTGGCTCGGCTCATCGGCTCACTCCTCCTTCCGGTCGCGCAGGAACGCCTCGAGCTCGGCTGCCAGGTCGTCGCCGGTGGGCAGCACCTCGGCCTCGTCGACCTGCTCCTCCAGCTGGCGGACGTAGGCGGTGAGCTCCTCGTCGCTCGCCACCGCGGCATCGATGCGCCTGCGCCACTCGACGGCCTGCTCGTCCAGGTCGGCGTGCTCGGTGGGGATGCCGGTGATCAGCTCGAAGCGGGCCAGCAGCGACCGCGTGGCCTCGGGGTTCGGCGGCCCCGGCACGTAGTGGGGGACCGACACCCGCAGCGACACCACGGGCAGACCCTCGGCGTCGAGGCGGTCGTGCAGCACCCCGATCACGCCGGTCGGACCCTGGTAGCTGGGCCGGCCCAGCCCGAGGCGATCGGCGATGTCCGGGTCGGCGGCGCTGCCGACCACGCCCAGGGGGCGGGTGTGGGGTGCCATGCCCACCATCGCCCCCAGGGTGATCACCATCTCGGTCCCGGTGGCTCGGGCGAGGGCGAGCACTGCCTCGGCGTAGGTGCGCCAGCGCAGGTGCGGTTCGATCCCGGTCACCAGCACCAGGTCGCGCTGGCCGGGCGGGGTCACCGCCGCCGAGCACCTGCTGGTCGGCCAGTCGATGACCCGCACCCCCTGGTGGTCGAGAGCGACCGTGGGCCGCTCGGACTGGAAGTTGAAGAACGGCTCGGGGTCGATCTCGGCCAGTTCGGTGGCGTGGTAGGTGGCCCCGAGGTGGTCCACCGCGGTGGTGGCCGCCTCGGCGGCGTCGAACATGCCCTCGAGGGCGATCACCAGCAGCGGGCGGTTCAGCTCGGCCGTGCCCGACCACCGGAGGTTCTCGGCGTCGCTCATCGGACCGAGCTTGGCACAGGGCGCCGGGTGGGCGCGGTCGTCACTCGGCGGTGAGCCGGGTGGACGCCAGCACGCTCACCAGGTGCAGGACCGCGGTGAGGCCGGCGCTCACGGCGATGGCGACGAGCACCACCTCGGAGGCAGTGAGGCCGTCGGTGAGCTCGTCGACGATCACCGCGACGGCGATCAGGAGGGAGGCCTCGACGGCGTGGACGATCCGGTGGAACGGCAGCACCGACACCAGCTGGCGGCCCCGGGCCAGGCCAGCAGGGCGTATCTGCCGGGCCTCGTCGGGCATCGGCGCCATGCCGGAGCGATGGCGAGCCATGTCGACCAGGTCCGTCTCCGCCTTGGCCACCAGCACCCCGATGGCGGCGGCCATGCCGACGACCAGCCAGCCGGTGACCGACCATCCCGAGACCCGCAGGGCGAGGGCGACGGGGATGGCGGCCTCGACCAGGTAGTGGCCCAGGCGGTCGAGGTATACCCCCAGCGCGCTCTCCGACCGGTTCCAGCGGGCGATCTCGCCGTCGGAGCAGTCGAGCAGCAGGTACAGCTCGATGCCGGCCACACCCAGCAGGGGCCACCACCCGCTGCCGGCGAAAGCCAGCGCCGCCACCAGCCCGACCACGATCATCAACCCGGTGACCGCGTTGGCGCTCACGCCCAGGCGCAGCGCCGCCCGGGTCAGGTGGATGGACACCACCCGCAACCGGCGCCCCATCCAGTGCTCGGCGTTGGGACGCCCCAGCACCGCCGCCGGCTGCGCAACCGGGCGCAGGACCTCCACGCTGGGCACCGGTCGATCGGTCACCCGGCGAGCCTACTTCGGGTGCGTCGGCGGCCCCGGTGGGTCCCGCTATCGTGCGATGGGCGGGGGCCGGCCCCGGCCGCCGCGTGAGGAGCACCGGGTGACGAACTCCAACTGCGGGCGAACTGCCGGCACCTCGTGAGGGAGCTCGTGAAGCGGCTGCTGCTGCCCGTGGTGCAGGTCGTCGATCGTCGCCCGTGGGTCAAGCGGGCGGCCAGCCGGGTGCTCTCCTGGTACTACCGGGCCCGGGGAGCGAGCCCGCTGCTGGTGCGCGATGCGATGAGCCAGGCCGGCGAGCTCCCGCTGCCTGCGACCCGTTCCACCATGCGCTGGGCGTCGGCGCTCGCAGGCGGGGCCTCGATGCCGAAGGGTTACCGCCCGGACCGGCGCCTGCGGAGCCCCGAGGCCCGAGCCGAGGCCCTCCGGCTCATCGACGAGAGCCTGGCCGCAGGGGACGACCCCCAGATCAGGCGGCAGCGGTCGTACCTGCAGCGCGACCGGGGGCCCACCGATCCCGAGCTGGTCGAGTTCGTGCGCACCGCCCTCGACGCCCGGCTCTCGACCTTCGCAA
>JBFKRY010000096.1:0-14414 GCA_041636995.1 Acidimicrobiales bacterium
CGGGCCCGCGAGGCCGACGCCAGCGCCGACGCCTTCGTGGCGGCGTAGCGGTCACCGGCCCCGGCTCGGCGACGGCGTCCCGAGCGGGCCTCTTCTAGGCTCCTGCGCATGGGCCGGGTGCTCTTCGAGAACGCCGACGTCTTCGACGGGGTCGGCGACGAGCTGCTGGAGGGCATGTCGGTCCTCACCGACGACAACCACATCGTCGAGGTGAGCGAGTCGGCGATAAGTGGGGGCGCCGACCACCGGATCGACTGTACGGGCCGCACCCTGATGCCCGGGATGATCGACGCCCACGTCCACGTCTACACCGCCGACGTGGCCCAGCTGGCGGGCAAGCCGGCCACTTTCTATTCCCAGTACGCCGGGATGTTCCTGCGGCACATGCTCGGCTGCGGCTTCACGACGGTGCGCGACATCGCTGGCGGCGACCACGGGCTGGCGATGGCCATCCGCCGGGGGTTCGTCGAGGCGCCCCGCTACTACTACGGCGGGCTGGCGCTCAGCCAGACCGGCGGCCACGGCGACATGCGCCCGCCGTCGCAACCCTCGCCCCCGTGCACCTGCGGCCCCGAGCTCAGCCTCATCGCCATCATGGCCGACGGCGTCGACGAGTGCGTCAAGGCGGTGCGCGAGGAGCTGCGCAAGGGGGCGCACCACATCAAGATCATGGCGTCGGGCGGGGTCATGTCGCCGTCGGATCCGATCGACCGCTGCCAGTACTCCGACGCCGAGATCGCCGCCATCGTCGACGAGTGCCGGCGTCAGGGCGCCTACGTGGCCGCCCACTGCCATCCCGACGAGGCCATCCGGCGCTGCGTGGAGCTGGGGGTGCGCAGCATCGAGCACGCCACCCTGATCACCCCCGAGACCGCGGCGCTGCTGGCGGCTCACGACGCGTTCGCGGTCCCGACGTTCGCGGTCATGTCGGCGCTGCGGGAGACCGGCACGTCGATGGGCGTGGCCCGGCGCAGCCTCGACAAGCTGGACACCATCTACGACCAGGCGCTCGAGGGGCTCGACGTCATGGCTCGGGCCGGGGTCCGCATCGGCTTCGGCACCGACCTGCTGGGTGACCAGCACGTGCGCCACGGCACCGAGTTCACCCTGCGGGCCCAGGTGCAGCGTCCCGCGGACATCCTGCGCTCGGCCACGTCGATCAACGCCCGGCTGCTGGGTGAGGAGGACCGGCTGGGCCGGATCCAGCCGGGCCATCTGGCCGACCTGGTAGTGGTCAATGGCGATCCGCTGGCCGACATCGGGCTGCTGGCCTCCAACGGCGACGACATCGACGTGATCATGCGCGACGGCGAGCTGGTGAAGGCCTGAACCCGACTCAGGCGGGCCGGTACACCGGGTGCCAGGTGATGGCGTCGATGCGCTCGGCCAGCTCCTCATGGGTCATCGGGTCGGCCAGGCCTTCGTCGATGGCTGCGCCGCCGACGGCCTGGGCCACCCGACGGCCGACCCGGCGGCTCTCGGTCAGCGGGGGCAGCAGTCCGCTGCTGTGAGCGTCGCCGGTCGGAGCCAGCTCGCCGACCGCGGTGGCCGCCGCGGTCAGCATGCCGTCGGAGACCTGCCGGGCGCCGCTGGCCACCACGCCCAGGCCGATGCCCGGGAAGACGTACAGGTTGTTGACCTGGGTGATCATGTGGGTGGTGCCGCCGAGCACCACGGGCTCGAACGGGCTACCGGTCCCCACCAGGGCCCGGCCCTCGGTCCACGCGAGCACGTCGGCCGGGATGGCCTCCGAGCGCAGCGTGGGGTTCGACAGCGGCAACACGATGGGCTGGTCCACCGCATCGCCCTGGGCCCGGATCACGTCCTCGGTGAACAGCCCGGGCTGGCCGGTCACCCCCACCAGCGCGTGCGGCCGGGCCCGCTCGACCACGCCGACGAGGTCGGTCGGCTCCTCGCCGGTGGGCTCGGGCCGCACGAACGGCCGCTGGAAGTCGGCCACCTCCTCGAGCCCGTCGTGGAGCAGGCCGTGGCGGTCGACCAGCCAGCAGCGGGCGTGGGCCTGGGCGGGTGGGATCCCGGCGGCGATCAGCAACCGCACCGCCTGGTTGGCGATGCCGACGCCGGCCGACCCCGCGCCTGCGATCACCAGGCGCAGATCCTCGATCGGCTGCAACGAGGCCCGCATGCCCGCGGCGATGGCGGCCACGGTGACGGCGGCGGTGCCCTGGATGTCGTCGTTGAACGAGCAGATGGCCTCCCGGTGCCGGGCCAGCAGGCGGGTGGCGTTGGCCTGGGCGAAGTCCTCCCACTGCAGCAGGGCCCGGGGGAAGCGCCGGCGCAGTGCGGCCACGAAGGCGTCGATCAGCTCGTCGTACTCCTCGCCCCGCAGCCTCGCGTGCCGCCAGCCGAGGTACAGCGGATCGGACAGCAGCGCCTCGTTGTCGGTGCCGGCGTCGATCATCACCGGGAGGGTGCGGCTGGGATCGACGCCACTGCCCGCGGTGTACAGGGCGAGCTTTCCGATGGGGATGCCCATGCCCCCGCCGCCGAGGTCGCCCAGGCCCAGGATGCGCTCCCCGTCGGTGGCCACCACCACGTCGATCTCCCGGTCGCCGAGCACGTTCTGGAGCACCTCGTCCATCCGGTCCCGGTCCGCCCAGGACACCATCAGGCCGTGCTCGCGCCGGTACATGCGGGACCAGTGCTGGCAGGCCAGGCCCACGGTGGGGGTGTAGACGACGGGCAGCAGGGCCTCGATGTCGCTCTGGAGGAAGGAGTAGAAGAGCACCGAGTTGCGCTCCTGGAGGGCCCGCAGGAACACGTGGCGCTCCAGGTCGTTGGGTTTGGCGTCGTACTCCACCCGCACCCGCTCGAGCTGGGTGTCGAGGTCCTCCACCGTAGGCGGCAGCAGGCCGTGGAGCCCGAGCCGGTCACGCTCCTCGGTGGTGAAGGCGGTCCCCTTGTTGCGGTACGGGTCGCTGAGCAGCGCTCTGCCGGTGGGTCCCATGGCGGCTCGGATGATAGGTGCTCAGAGCAGGTGGCCGATGCGGTCGAGCAGGTGCTGGCCGACCACGACCAGCCAGATGGCGTAGGGAACGGCCATGGTGGCGAAGGCGCGGAGCAGCGAGGCGTTGGCCGATCGCTGGGCGGCCATGGTGAGGTTGGCCGGGAACCAGAAGGCGAACACGAACCAGGCGACGACGAGCCCGGGACCGAGCTGCTGGAGGAGGTTGGCGGCGGTGAACACGACCAGCGCCAGCACCAGCACCGGGGTGTGGGCCAGCCCGACGGCCGCGGCGGTGACGCCGAGAGTGTCGCCGGACCGGCCACGGGACAGCGCCCAGATGACCGCAGCCAGCCCGAGCCAGCCCCAGATCCCCACCAGGGCCAGCCGCAGGAACGCCCGGGGCTCGGTGACCACGAGCCCGCCCACGCGGGTGAGCGCGAGCAGGAGCGACGCCCCCACCGCGACCCCGGCGCCGGCCACCAGCGATCCGGGATCGACGCGGTCCCACTGCCCCTCGTGGAGCCGCAGCGCTCGCCGGCCCGCGGTCAGGGCGTCCACACGGATCCCTGGGGCCAGAAGGTGTCGTAGTCGCCCGGGAACGAGGTGAGGGCGGGGAGCAGGTCGAGGATCTGGCCCCGCAGCGGTCCGTCGAGGGCGAAGCCCTGAGCCGGGTCGAAGGTGGTACCGCTGTGGCGGTCGCGCAGCACCGCGCCGTCCACGTCCAGCTCCACCACCGCGTCGTCGAGCCGGCGGGAGAACACCGCCCAGCTGTCGGGGTCGTTCGGGTGGTTGACGACCGCCACCTCCAGTCCCGCGACCACGTCGTTGACCACGCCAATCCGGCGCAGGTCCTCGACCGGGTAGGCCCGGACCTCCTCGGTGAAGTCCACCACGATGTAGAGCTCGCCCAGGTCGAAGCTCGTCGGGCCCGCGGGGGCGTCGAGGGCCAGGGTGTCGGGGTGCTCTGCACGCCACGAGCCCCAGGTGGTGAGCTCCGACGCGAGCAGCTCGACGGTCTGACCCTTGCGGGGCCCGGCGATGGCCTCGCCCAGCGGCTGGCTCCAGATGCTGCCGGTGCTGTGGTCCCACCAGGTCATGGCATTGCCCCACAGCGCCCCGTGCACCCCGAACACCAGGGTCTCCCCCTCGACCTGTCGGCGATGGACCATCGCCGTCGCACACAGCGGTCACCAGGAGACCAGGATCGGCTCCTGGTCGATCTCGTCCACCACCAGCTCCCGGCCGTTCAGCAAGCTCACCGGGTAGGCCTTGGTCTCACCGCCGAGGGTCACCCCGATCACGTCGGTCCCGTCGGGCCAGCCGATCGCCGAGGCGGCGACGAAGGTGGGGTCGTAGACGGGGCGGATGGCGTCGCGTGGGAGCAGCTGGCGGAACCCGTCGGGGAGGCGCTCGCCTGCGGTCACCGGGTTGTAGGCGCTGCGGGCGCCGACCCGGACCCCGGCCTCGGTGCGCCGCGGCGTGGTGTCCTCGGTGAAGGCCCAGACGGTGAGCAGCACCAGCAGCGCCACCCCGATCGCGGTCGGGACCCGCAGCTGGTGCCGAGCGACCGGCGGGGTGCCCGGGGGTGCAGCCATGGCAACGGAACCCAGTGAGCGGGCATCGGGCTTCCGGCTTCTGCGAGCATGGCCGGATGACCGATGCTCCTGAACGCACCGCCCCCGAGCTCTTCGACATGACCGGCCACGTGGCCGTGGTGACCGGAGGTGGGCGCGGCATCGGCGAGGGTATCGCCAAGGCCTTCTCCGAGGCCGGCGCTGCGGTGGTGGTGGCGGCCCGCCGCACCGAGGAGATCGACCGGGTGGCGGCCGACATCCGTGCCAGCGGGGGGTCGGCCATCGCCGTCACCACCGACGTCACCGACGACACCGCGCTGGAGGCGCTCGCCCGGGCCGCGGTCGACGAGTTCGGCAGCCTCACCGACTGGGTCAACAACGCCGGGGGGTCGCCCCTGCGCATGCCCCTCGCCCAGCTCCCCCGCGAGGAGTGGGACCGGACCATCGCCCTCAACCTCACCTCGGTCTACGTGGGGTCGATCATCGCGGCGCGGCAGATGGCGGCGACCGCAGGGAAGGGTTCGATCATCAACATCTCGTCCGGCGCCGGGTTCGGGCCCGTCCCCGGCAGCGCCCACTACGGCGCCGCCAAGGCCGGCTGCAACTCGCTGACCTGGACCCTGTCGGCCGAGCTGGCCCCCGACATCCGGGTGAACGGGGTCGCGCCCGGCGCCATCCCCACAGAGATCATGCTGACGGCGATCGGCCGGACCGAGGACCAGCTCGACCAGGTGCTGCGGGAGTGGCGGATCCCACTCGGCCGGCTGGGCACCCCCCAGGACATCGGCGTCGCCTGCCTGTACCTGGCCTCGGACGCAGGCAGCTGGGTCAGCGGCGAGATCCTGCGCGTCAGCGGGGGCGCACGGCCTCGATGAAGGTCGACGTCCTGTTCGACCCCTTCGGCGGGCGCTGGGACGATCTGGCCCGAGCCGCGAGCACCGCCGAGGAGGCCGGGTTCGACGGGGCCTGGCTCTACGACCATCTGGCGGGCTCGGTGCACGGTGCGCCGCACGTGCTCGAGTGCTGGACCACGCTCACCGCCATCGCGGCCACGGTCCCCCGGCTCGACGTCGGCCCCCTGGTCCTCAACGCCGCCAACCGGGAGCCGGGCACCCTGGCGGTTGCTGCCGCCACCCTCCAGGAGTTGAGCGGGGGCCGGCTGCTGCTCGGGCTCGGCGCCGGTGGCGGTCGGGACACCCCGTACGCAGCCGAGCAGGTGGCCCTGGGTCGCGACGTGCCGGGCGACGCGGCCCGCCGGCGCGGGCTCGAGCGGGTGGTGGCCGTCCTGCGCCAGGTGTGGACCGGGGAGGGCGGCGGCGCCCGCGGCTTCCTGGTGCCCGACCCGGCCCCGCCGATCGTCATCGGCGGCTTCGGTCCGAAGATGGCCGAGCTGGCCGGCCGCATCGGTGACGGGATCAACGTCCCCAGCGGCCCCGGCCTGGCCAGGCTGGTGGACATGGCTCGCGAATCTCACGCGGCCAGCGGCCGGGATCCCGAGCACTTCCTGGTGACGACCTCGACGAGCCCCGCGACCCTGGGCCAGCAGCGCCTCGGCGACGCCGGCGTCGATCGCGCCATCGTGATGGCTCGGCCGCCGTACGTCGACAGCGTGCGCCGGCTGGCGGCCGCGTTCTGGTGATCGTCGAGACCGGCCCGCTTCGTTGTCACGGGCCGCGGGTAGCTTCGGGAGATGGCACGGCTCTCGGCGAGTGAACGGGCCCGGCTGCCCGACTCGGCGTTCGCCTACGTCGACTCCCACGGCCAGCGGCGCCTCCCCATCAACGACGAGTCCCACGTGCGCAACGCCCTGGCCCGGTTCGGTCAGGTCCGCTTCGAGAGCGAGGATGCCCGTCAGGACGCGCGCCGCCGGCTGCTCAGGGCAGCCAAGCGCTACGGGATACTCCCGGTCGGCTTCATCGACGGCGAGCTCCGGTCCGCTCGGGAGCGCTCGGCTGCGGGCCGGCTGATCATCGAGCTTGCCCGCATCGACAGCTCCGCCGCGCTCGAGTCCGAGCTGCGGCGCACCCTGGGCGACTCGAATCTCGCCGTGCTCCGCTGGTCCAAGCCTGCGGGGACCTACGTCGGCTGCGACGGTCGGGCGGTCGCGTTGCCCGACCCCTCCTCGACCGCGCAGACGACCTTCCTGCAGGGTCGGGGCCGGCCGCTGATGGCCATCGTCCACGACCCCTCCGTCCTGCAGTCGCCGGAGATCACCGAGGCGGTCATGGCCGCGGTCCATCTCGTCGCTGGCAAGGAGCTCCTCGACGAGATCGACGACATCGGCGTGGCCACCGAGGGCCTCCCCGACGGCGAGGTCACGTTCCTGTTGACGGACATCGAGGGGTCGACCCCGCTGCTCCACGCCCTGGGCGACCGGTACGCCGACGTGCTCGCCGACGTCAGGCGGATCATCCGGGAGGCCGTCCTCACTGGCGGCGGCCGCCAGGTCGAGGCCCGGGCCGACGAGTTCGTGGCCGTGTTCGAGCATCCCGCCAGCGCGGTCGAGGCCGCGGTCGGCCTCCAGCGCTCGCTGGCCCACCACGGCTGGCCCGACGGCCACCAGGTCCGGGTGCGGGCTGGGCTGCACACGGGTGAGATCGTGCTGACCGAGTCCGGCTACGTGGGGGTCACGGTTCACGTGGCCGCTCGCATCATGGCCGCGGCCCACGGTGGCCAGGTGCTCGTCTCGGCAGCCACGGCCGGCGCCGCCGCGGGCGTTGCCGACGTGTCCTTCCGCAGCCTCGGGCACCACCCGCTCCGCGGCGTTCCCGGCTCGCACGAGCTGCTGCAGGTCGAGGCCCCGGGCCTCCCATCCGAGTTCGCGCCTCCGGCGGTGTGAGGCGCCGGAAAAGCGCGGAAAGCGGCCACCGGGTCCATGGGGTAGCGTCAGCGCGACGGGAGGTGGTGCCGTGTGGGCGAGGTCGGCTTCTTCGACGAGGTTGCCGCTGTCGGGAACGAGATCCTGGACGTGGTGGGTGGGAGCACCGGGGCGAGCGACCCAGCGACGACGACGTTCCTGCTGCGGATCCGCGACGTCTACCTGCAGCTCATCGCGATCCACGACGACATCGCGAACGCAACGGTGGACGTCGGCGAGGCCGAGTCCCTCGACGATGCGAAGCACATCCTGAAATCGCTGCATCACGACGCGCTCGAATCGGTATTCCGGGCTCGGCGCTGGTGCGACGAGCTCGAAGCGCTGGGCCACGATCTCCAGCGAATCCCGGCCAACATCGCCATCACCGACCGCTCCACGTGGGACGACTTCACGAATCGTCTCCGACAGCGCGAGGGAGAGGTCGCCTGGTTGTACGAGGAAGCCATGTACAACGTGATCAGCCGGGCCGAGAGCGCGACGTCGCTCGACGAGCTGCAGTCGTACGTCCGAGGGGTGAGCGACGAGCTGATCACCCAGAAGGCCAGGTTCGACCTGTTGGCCAAGCGGGCGGCGGCCCTGGCGCGACGGCGTTGACCATGGCGGTGGACGCCGGCGCAGGGGAGCCACCCGCGATCGGTACCGCGGTGGGTGATGCCATGGTGCGCGCGCTCCGTGCTGTCCCCAGCGTGCTCCGCTCCGAGGGGCGCCAGCAGGCGATCCTCGAGAACAACGAGGACGAAGCGCAGCGTATGGGCCTGCCGTCGGAAGCCGGGCCGGTGCTGTTGCAGATCGTGAACGCATCACAGGCAGCACGCTCGGACACGGTCGAGGCACCGGTTACCGGACGTGGCGATCCGAGCGTGCGAGAGATGTTGATGCAGCCCTTCGGTCAGATCACCTGGTCGTTCCGCATCCTCACAGCCATGAGCGTGTCGATGTTCGTCATCGGTGTGGCGTTCCTGATTGCAGCCATGGCCAAGGCGCTGGGCGAATCAGACGTGACCACCTCGACTCTCACGATCGCCGGTCTCGGTCTCGCCGACTTCGTGATCCTCTTCTACCGGCGACCATGGCAAGACATCGCTCGCGGCCTGTCGAACTCGCAGCAGGCGCGGATCATCGCCACCTCGTACCTGTCGGGCGTTGCCATGATCGAGTCCCGGGGCGGCGACACCCACGAGGCCCTGCGGGCACTGACACGCGAGTCGATCGAGCTGCTGGAGGAGTTCACCGAACCCAGAACCGTGGGGCGACACGCCGACTGACTTCCACCCAGCCGTGTCCTGTCGAATCCCGTCGACCGCCGCGCCTCGTCCTCACCCGCCGCTCGACCGCGCCACCGGCGGCCGGCGCGGGTACGTCCACGCCACGGTGAGGGCGACGAGGACCAGGCCGCCGGTGGCGAACCACCAGGCCTGGCGGAACGCGTCGACGCCGCTGCTCCCCTGGTTGCCGATCACCGCGATCACCACGGCCACCCCGAGGGCGGCGCCGAGCTGTCGCATCGTCAGGTTGACCCCGTTGGCCTCGCCGAACTGCTTCGGTCGGATCTCGACCAGGGCCGCCGACGTGAACACCGGCCAGGCCATGGCCCCGCCGACGCCGATCACGATCGTGAACGGCAACACGGCCGTCCAGTAGCTCGGCGCGTCGGTGACGGTCATGGCCAGGCCGGCGGTCCCGGTCGCGGTGACCAGCGCCCCGCTGACCATGAGGGCCCGATGGTGACCCCGGTCCGCCAGCCGTCCCATCGGCCCCACCAGCAGCACGTGAATGAGCGGCGTGGGTACGATGCCCAGCCCCGACTCCAGGACGTTCCAGCCCCAGATGGTCTGCAGGAAGAGGGGTGCGGCCAGCCAGTAGCCGGCGACCGCGGCGTTGTAGACGGTGGTGGTGGTCGACGCCACCACGAACCGACGGTTGCCGAACAGACCGAGGTCGAGCAGCGGCGTCGGATGGACCGCCGACCGCCGGATCAACAGGGCGACGAGGACCGGCGCAGCAGCGATGGCGACGATCACCCGAACGTCGCCCCAGCCCCAGGTGGGGCTCTGCAACAGCGCGGCCACCACCAGGCCGATCGCGCCGGCGGCCAGCGGGCCGCTCACCATGTCGAGCCGCCCGGGCACGGGCTCGATCGAGGCATCGCGCAGCACCCGGGCCCCGACGGCGACCACGAGCACGCCGAGGGGGATCGAGGCCACGAAGACCAGCCGCCAGCCTCCCAGCTCGATCAGCGCGGCCCCGCCGGGTGGTCCCAGGGCGCCGGCGATCGCCGCGACCCCACCCCAGGCACCGACCGCGAACGACCGGCGATCGGTGGGGAACTCGTGGAGGGTGATCGACAGCGAGCTCGGGATCATCGCCGCCGCTCCCAGCCCCTGCAGCACCCGCCCCACGATCAGCACGCCGACGCCCGGGGCCGCGGCCGACAGCGCCGCGCCGGCGGTGAAGGTCGCCACGCCTCCGAGGAAGACCCGCTTGCTGCCCACCCGGTCGGCGACGCGTCCGGATGCGAGCAGGAAGGCCGCAGTGGCGATCGCGTACCCGGAGACCGCCCACGCCAACACAGTCCGCTCGACGTCGAGGTCGGCCTCGATCACCGGGAACCCCACGTTGAGGGCCGACAGGGCGAACACCGTCAGCATCTGCCCGACGCTGGCCAGCGCCAGGGCCACCCAGGCGCGTCGGGGGATCGTGACGGTGTCGACACGAGGACGGAGCTGGGTCAAGGAGCCGACAGTAGCCGTGCCGAGCAGCCGCGCCGCCGGGCGGCTTTCCTCCGACGTGGGTTTGGGACAGGGCGGGCGGGGATAGAGACTCGGCGCGTCCGGTCGTCCGCCGGCGCATCGCCCAGGCCCACGAGGAGGGTCCCATGGACGTGATCGAGCTGCTGAAGCAGGACCATGCCGAAGTGAACGAGCTGTTCCGCCGGTACCAGCTCGCCAGCAAGACCGAGACCACCGACGACCTGGTCCGCCAGGTGGTGCGCGAGCTCTCGGTGCACGCCGCGATCGAGGAGCAGTTCGTCTACCCGCTGCTGCGCTTCAGGGTGGCGGACGGTCGGGCCATGGCCGACGAGTCCATCGCCGAACACCACGAGGTCAAGGAGCTGCTCAGCCGGATCGAGGGCAGCGCTCCCGGCTCCAGCGCCCGAGCCGATCTGATGGCGGAGCTGATCGAGGCCGTCCGGGCCCACGTCGAGGACGAGGAGGGCGAGGTGTTCCCCCGGCTCCGTGAGAACACCGACGAGACCCTGCGCCGGAGTCTGGGCAAGCTGGCCCGGGCAGCCAAGTACGCGGTGCCCACCCACCCGCACCCGCTGGTCCCCGGTACCGCCACCGCCCAGCTGCTGGCGGGACCCTGGCTCACCCTCGTCGACAAGGCCCGGGACCTGGTGGCCCCCCGCTGAGGTGCGACGCTGGCGCTGTCGAGCGTCTGCAGACTGATCGCACCGCCGTGCCGTGCCCTACGTGAGCTCCATGAGCCCGCCCAGCGTGGGCGTGAATCCGCAGGCCTCGATGTAGAACGGCCGCAGCTCCTCGTCGAAGCCGACGTGCAGGAACTCGCAGCCGGCGTCCCTGGCGCCGTCGCGGGCTGCGTGGACCAGGCCGACGCCGATGCCCCGGTGGCGCATGGTGGCGTCGACCATGACGTCCTCGATGAAGGCGTGCACGAAGCCGTCCCACAGGACGTTCACGAAACCGACGAAGCGGCCCTCGTGGCGTGCGACGACCCAGCCGAGGCTGTGGCGCTCGCACTGTGCGACCCAGTCCCACTCGGACTCGTCGAAGAGCCGGGTACCGAAGGCTTCGGCGTGGACCACGTGTATCTCGTTGTTCGTGAACGGGCCCCGCCAGTGATGGGTGACGGTGGTCTTGCCGTGAGGCATCGAGGCGTTCCTTGTGCGCTGCGAGCCGAGAGAGTGCCGTGCCTCCCACCGTCGGCCAGAGGTTGTCGGTGGAGCCGGAGCGCGACTCTACCGTCGGGGGGCCGAGTGGCCGCGCGTCCCGGTCGGGTTCGGGTCCCGCCTACGCTGGGTTCAGGCCGGGGAGGTGACGGTGCCACGGGTGGACGCGAGGGCAAGGAGCAGAGCATCCACGCGCCCGTTGGCGTTGCTCCTGGCCGTGGCCACGCTCGGTCTGGCCCAGTGCACCTCCAGCCGAGCGCCCGAGTGGCCGGAGCTGGGCAGCGCGACCGAGCCTCACGTCATCGCCGTCGACCAGCTCGAACCGGTGCCCGGCGAGACCCGGCTCGACCCCCACGCCGTCGACCCGGGACGGCCGCTGCAGCTCTTCGATCTGGGCGAGCTCGGCGCGGGTCTCGTCATGAGGCACTACCCCCACCTGTCGCTGGGAGGCCTGTACCCCAGCGGCGGCATCGACGTGTTCTTCGACACCGACGAGGATCGGTTCTACCTCCACGAAGACCACATGATGGGCCACTTCGACGTCCCGATCGGACCATTTCGCGGCGATCCACGAGTGGTGCTCGAAGCCGCAGTGCACCCGGCTCCTCGCTGACAGCTCGACGCGATGACCTGCGCAGTCGTGTCGGGACGATTGAGACGCTCCCCACATCGTTCGGCGGCGGCCCCAGGGCAACTCCGTGCGGCTGGCGTGACCTACCGACCGGGCGGTGCACTAGGTTGGCCGCCGCGCTGCATCGGGTGCAGCTGGGCCGGGGATCGGGCCGGTCCGAGTCAGACGTCGACCCTCGGTGGTGCCCATGGCAGCCGTCATCGCGGTGGAACACCTGGACAAGGCCTATGGTCGCACGGTCGCTGTCGACGACCTCTCGTTCACGGTGGAGAACGGCGAGATCTTCGGGATCCTGGGCCCGAACGGCGCCGGCAAGACGACGACCGTGGAGTGCGTCCAAGGTCTGCGCAAGGCGGACGGGGGGACGATCCGCGTACTCGGACTCGACCCGAACACCCAAGCTGCGGAGCTCCGGCAGCGCATCGGCTCACAGCTCCAGGACTCCGCGCTGCCGGGCCGGCTGCGGGTTGCCGAGGCACTGGAGCTGTTCGCAGCGTTCGCCCGCAACCCGGTCGACTGCGAGGAGCTGCTCGATCGATGGCGGTTGCAGGAGCAGCGCGATCAGCCCTACGACAGCCTGTCGGGGGGCCAGCGCCAGCGACTGTTCATCGCGCTGGCGTTCGTGAACTCCCCCGAGCTGGTCTTTCTCGACGAGCTCACGCAGGGGTTGGACCCGCAGGCGCGGCGAGCGACATGGGATCTCATCAGGGAGATCCGGCACGCGGGCACGACGGTTGTGCTCGTGACGCACTTCATGGACGAGGCCGAGCACCTCTGTGACCGGGTTGCAGTCGTCGATCACGGCAAGCTCGTCGCGCTCGACACGCCGCAGGGGTTGATCGACGGGCTCGGGTTGCGGTCCGTCGTGCGATTCAGCACGACAGAGCCCGACCTGAGTTGGGTGGAGCGTCTGGAGGTGGTCGAGTCGTTGACTCGCCGCGGGGACGCGGTCGAGGTTCACGGCACCGGCCCCGTGTTGGCGCTCGTTGCGCACGAGCTCGTCGCCCGCGGCGTCGTTCCAGGCGACCTGCGGGTCGATCGCCCGACTGTCGAAGACGCCTTCTTGGCCCTCACGGGCCGGACGATCCGCGGGTGATCGCCATGCACGGCTACGTCGCGATGACACGGGCCGAGTTCCGGCTGTTCGGCCGGGAGCCGTTCTCGATCGTGTTCGTCCTCGCGTTCCCCCTGATGATGATGTTGCTTCTCTCGGCAGTCTTCGGCAACGACGAGGCCGACGCCGACGACGTCGAGAACGGCATGCTCGTCTGGCGGGGTGTGACGCCCGCCGACTACTACACGGCTGCGTCGGTGGCCGTGATCATCGCCGCCCTGGGCCTGATGACGCTTCCGATCTCCCTGGCCGGATACCGCGAGCGGGGTATCCTGCGCCGCTTCCGCGCTGCGTCGGTCTCGGCCTGGGTCCTCGTGAGCGCCCAGCTGACGCTGGCGCTGGTCACCTTCCTCGGGGGCGCGCTGGTGATGGGGGTCGTGGCATCGGTCGGCTATGACGCGATGCTGCCTGATGACGTGATCGGGGTCCTGGTCGCCCTCGTGCTCGGAACCGCGTCGTTCGGCGCGATCGGGCTGTTGCTCGCGTCTGTTGCCCGGAGCAGTCGCTCGGCCCAGGGCATCGGCCTCCTGCTGTTCTTCGCACTGTGGCTGATCTCGGGCACCGCTCCGCCACGCGCCGTCCTGCCCTCGGGTCTCCGTGATGTCGGCGGGGCCCTACCGCTCGGCCGCCTCGTCGACGCCGTGCAGGACCCGTGGTTCGGCTTCGGCTGGAGCGTCACCGATCTCGCAGTCCTCGTTGCCTATGCCGTGGCCGCGGGTGTCCCGGCGTTGCGGTTCTTCCGCTGGGACTGAGCCAGGAGCACGGCTGAAGCCGAGGGCATTTCCATGCAGGAGGCCGCCCGCCGCGCGGTGCGTGGGTTCGTCGTTCGCAGGCAGCATCGCGATCGAGTGACGGCGGCTGCCGAGCTGATCAGGAGACCCACGCCGACGCCCTGCGTCGCCTCGGCCGAGTGAGCGACCCGGTCGACTACCTCGACCTCGATGGCGTCGTCGGGCTTGTCCGCCGGCTGCTCGGCGATCCGCCCCCGATCCGCGACGACGTTGGTCTGTTGGGGCCGGCGGTGGCGCGGCCTCGGACCACGGTGTTCGGCAACGACGCCTATCCCGATCTGTGGACCAAGGCTGTGGCGTTGCTCCGATCGATCGTGAACAACCATGCCCTCGTCGACGGCAACGAGCGCCTGGGCTGGCTGGCGACCGCAGTGTTCCTGGAGATCAAATGGGGTGGCGATCTCGACGGCAGCCACCGACGACATCTACGCGCTCGTCATGCACACCACAGCCGACGATCCGCCTCTCGACGAGATCGCCGCAGCCCTCGAACACCTGGCCATCGGCAGCCTGAGCGGCACCTGGGGGCTCGCGTCGCCGGTCCCCGA